>NZ_JCBAJP010000003.1:55000-303219 GCF_059772285.1 Rubrobacter sp. M3-4 | reverse complement strand
CTTTTGTTCGTAATTGACGAACAGAGGCATTGCTGCGTTGTACGTACGAGGGTAAGTTTGTCTTGATCGGCGCAAAGGTGGTGTAGGGAAAGGTGCAGACGATACGAAAAGTCGGGCAGATTTTGAACTTGTTCACCGTCGAGGAACCGGAGTGGGGGGTCAGTGAGGTTGCGGTGGCGCTTGGGCTCCCCAAGTCCAGCGTATCGGCGATGATGAGTTCTCTTGCGGATCAAGGGATACTCAAACGTACGGGCGAGCGGAGATACAGGCTGGGGTGGAGGATCATGGCGATGAGCCAGGTTCTCCTGGAGACGACCAGGTTCCGAGATGAAGCCCGGCGGGGCATGGAGCACCTTGCCTCTACTTTTGGGGAGACCGTGCATCTGGCGGCTCTTGAGAGAGGACAGGTCATCTACGTGGACAAGGTGGAGGGGAGACGAGCGAGCCGTGTCGTGGTGACCGCGGTAGGAGGCAAGTTCTACGCTCACGCCAGCGGCGTCGGGAAGGCCCTTCTGGCCTACCGGCCATGGGAGGAGGTGGTCGAGATCCTGGAGAAGGAGGGGATGCCGAAGCTCACGTCGAACACCATCACGACTCTGGAAGAGTTTCGCGAGGAGCTGGAGCTCGTGAGGAAGAGAGGCTACGCCCACGACAACGAGGAGGCGACACCAGAGCTCTGCTGCGTGGCTGCTCCCATAAGAGACTACACCGGTGAGGTCGTGGCCTCCATGAGCCTCTCGGTGCCGGCCTACAGGTTTTGGGAGAGCGAGGAGAAATACAGGAATGCCCTCATGGCGACGGTGTGCCAGGTCTCTCGGAACCTGGGATATGGGAGCAAGTACTACCGTGCGAGCCGAAAGGCAACTAAGGAGGTCGTCAGTGGCTGAAAATGAGAAGGTAAAGGTGGCCATCGTGGGATCGGGCAACATCGGCACCGATCTGATGTACAAACTCCTGAAGGCCCCGGGGCACATGGAGCTGAAGATGGTGGCCGGGATAGTCCCCGAGTCGGAGGGGCTGAGGAGGGCCAGGGAGCTCGGTATAGAGACGACCCACGAGGGGATAGGCCCGGTGCTGGAGGATCCGGAGATAAAGATCGTCTTCGATGCCACAAGCGCCAAGGCTCACGTCAGGCATGCCAAAATGCTCAAGGAAGCTAAGAAGATCGCCATAGACCTCACACCGGCTGCCCGGGGTCCCTACGTGGTGCCGGTGGCCAACCTTACGGAGCATCTGGACAAGGACAACGTGAACATGCTCACCTGCGGGGCGCAGGCGACGACGCCGATGGTCTATGCCGTCTCGCGGGTTACCCCGGTGCTCTACGCGGAGATGGTCTCCACGGTGGCCAGCCTCTCCGCTGGTCCTGGGACACGGCAGAACATAGACGAGTTCACCTTCACCACCGCCAGGGGACTGGAGAAGATAGGCGGAGCCAGGCGGGGCAAGGCGATCATCATCCTCAACCCCGCAGACCCGCCGATCATGATGCGCAACACGGTCTACGTGATACCGGAGGGAGACTTCGACGAGGAAGAGGTGGCTTCCTCCGTGGAGAGGATGGTCGCCGAGGTGCAGGAGTACGTGCCAGGCTATCACCTCAAGAGCGAGCCGGTCTTCGACGAGCGGGAGACGCCCTGGGGGGAGAGGAGGGTGATCATCCTGCTCATAGAGGTAGAGGGGGCGGGAGACTTCCTGCCCAAATATGCTGGCAACCTGGACATCATGACTTCTGCCGCGAGAGGTGTCGGGGAGCAGTTTGCCCGCCACCTTCTGGGCATAAAGAAGGAGGCGGTGGCATGATACGAGCCCCCAGGCTTACGGACACCTCTTTGCGTGACGGTTCGCACGCGATGGCGCACCGGTTCACCAGAGAACAGGTGCGCGACGTTGCGCGGGCGCTGGACGAGGCGGGGGTGCCGGTCATCGAGGTCACCCACGGCGATGGGCTGGCGGGTGCCTCCATACAGTACGGGTTCTCTAAGACGCCCGAGATGGACCTCATCTCCGAGGCTCGCAGCGTTTGTACGAGAGCGAGGATAGCGGCGTTGCTCATTCCGGGCATCGGCACCGTAAAAGAGCTGAAAGAGGCGGCTGAACGGGGTGTGGAGATCGTGCGCATCTGCACCCAGTGCACCGAGGCAGACATCTCCCAGGAGCACTTCGAGATCGCCAAGGAGATGGGGTTGGAGGCGGTAGGCTTCCTCATGATGGCCCACATGAGAGACCCGGAGTTTCTCGTCGGGCAGGCGAAGCTGATGGAGTCCTACGGTGCTGACTGTGTTTACATAGTGGACTCCGCCGGGGCCATGCTACCCGAAGACGCCAGGGAAAGGGTGGCGGCCCTCAAAGACGCGCTGCAGACAGAAGTCGGATTCCACGCCCACAACAACCTGGGACTCGCGATAGGCAACGCCATAGCCGCGCTGGAGGCTGGAGCGGACCAGATCGACGGGTCCCTGAGAGGCCTTGGAGCCGGGGCGGGCAACGCCCAGACGGAGCTACTCGCAGCCGTCTTGGACCGGATGGGCGCCAACCCGGACCTGGACGTATTCGGGCTCATGGACGCGGCCGAGTACATCATCGCTCCGATGATGCCGTTTCAGCCCTTCCCGGACAGGGATTCGATCACCATCGGATATGCCGGTGTGTACTCCACCTTCCTCCTGCACGCCAAACACGCTGCGGAGCGCTTCGGGTTGGATCCGAGGGAGATCCTGGTGGAGCTTGGAAGGAGGCAGGCCGTTGCGGGACAGGAGGATTGGATCCTCGATGTCGCCGTAGAGCTCGCGCACAAGAAGAAACAAGGGGCCGCCTAGAGATGATGGAGGTGTATCCGGACCAGACCCTCAGCCTGCCGGGCTCGGTGATCACGATCGGAGCATTCGACGGGGTCCATCGCGGGCATCAGGCTCTGATCGGTAAGGCTGTGGAGCGGGCCGCGGAGCTCGGTGTGCCGGCGGTGGTGTACACCTTCGATCCTCCACCTCGGGCATATTTTCAAGGTGTGACGGTGCTCACACCGATT
Source organism: Rubrobacter sp. M3-4 (assembly GCF_059772285.1). NCBI lineage: Bacteria > Bacillati > Actinomycetota > Rubrobacteria > Rubrobacterales > Rubrobacteraceae > Rubrobacter > Rubrobacter sp. M3-4. Next base: position 300,191 of record NZ_JCBAJP010000003.1, on the reverse strand, counting down.
GAAGAAAAGATGCGCCGCCTGCAAGAGCTACGACCGCAGTATGTGGTAGTAGCCGGATTTGACGCCGGGTACGCTGCACGCGGCGTGGAGGACTTTCTCGAAGAGCTTGCAGCACTGAACCCTCGTGAGGTCTGGGTGGGGCCGGACTTCAGGTTTGGCCATAAAGGAGCGGGTGACGTGAGCACCCTCTCAGCACGCTTCGTCACCCGGGTTTTCGAGCCGGTTCGGTGCGGGAAGGGGCGGGTGATCTCCTCCAGCAGGGTGCGCCGGCTGCTTGCGCTCGGTTTTAGGCGTGATGCTCGCGCCCTTTTGGGTTGGAACAGCTTGTAAGGAGGAGAAATGGAGCAAAGGACGCAGACCCAAACCAGAATAGACCCCCGCGAGTTTCGCAGGGCGCTCGGGCGTTTTGCCAGCGGCATCACGGTCATCACCACCGTGCACGAGGGCCACGTGCACGGTATGACCGCAAATGCCTTCGTCTCAGTCTCGCTGGACCCGCCCCTCGTCCTGATCTCGGTGGACAACCGGACCTACATGAACCAGCTGCTCCCCAAGAGCAGACGTTATGGGATAAGCATACTGAGCGACGAGCAGGAAGACATCTCGCAACACTTCGCGGGCAGGCCGAAAGAAGGGCTCGAGATTCCGTTCGTCGAGCGCCATGGCATACCTCTTCTGGAAGGAGCACTGGCCCACCTGGTCTGCGGAGTGGTGGACATACATCCCGCCGGAGATCACACGCTCTACATAGGTCGGGTCGAGTACCTGGACTACTCGAACGGGGCCCCCTTGCTCTTCTACACCGGAGCTTATCGGTGCCTGGAGGTGCAGCTCTGGGACCACAGCTATATCTGGTGATGGTCGGAGGCAACCGGCGGCTTCGTCTGGGGTCCGGAGATGAGGTGGTTTCTGACAGAGGCAAGACGGTTTTTGAGAATCTGTCTTCACCCGTCCCATCTCCGACGGACCGGGGCCATTGCGCTCATCGTGGGCACCTGGCTCACCCTGTTCAACCAGGGAGATGTACTCTGGTCCGGTGATCTGGGTGGTGGACTATGGGTCAAGGTGTTGCTGAATTATCTGACCCCTTTTGTGGTGTCCAACCTTGGACTTCTATCCAGAAAACCAGAGAAGGGAAAGAGCGAAGATGGCAGAGCACTTCCAGAGAACCATTCAGACCGTGCCTCACGAGACATACCTCAACCGGGCCGGAGAAGGTAACCCGGAGACGATACTTTTTCTGCACGGTTCTGGCCCCGGGGTGACGGCGTGGTCCAACTGGCAGTTCGCGCTGCCGGCCCTCGGGGATCAATACGATTGTCTGGCCCCCGACCTGGTGGGCTTTGGCAAGAGCGAACACCCCGAAAACCCTCCGAAGGGCATGGAGGGCTGGATGGACGCGTGGGTCGCCCAGATCACGTCCCTCCTGGACCATCTCGGGGTCGAGCGGGCTCATCTGGTCGGCAACTCGATGGGTGGTGCCGTGGCCCTGCACCTGATGCACCGCCATCCGGAGCGCTTCGAGCGGATGGTCCTGATGGGGCCGGTGGGGCCTCCGCACGAGATCACGCACCGTCTGGACAACATCTGGGGATTCTACGAGAAACCCACCGCAGAGCATATGAAGGAACTCATAAACTGGTTCGCCTATGATCCCCAAGCGGCGGTAGGCGAAGATCTGGACAAGATCGCGCAGATGCGCCTGGAAGCGGCCATGCAACCGGAGGTCCGACGCAGCTTCGAGGCCATGTTCCCACCGCCCCGCCAGCAGCACCTGGACGCTTTGGCGCTCCCGGATGGCTCGTACGAGAGGATGCAGAAACCGGTTCTCCTCATCCATGGCCGGGACGACCACATCGTCCCGCTACAGACCAGCATGTACCTGCTGGAACGACTGCCTCGCGTGCAGCTCCACGTCTTCGGGCAGTGCAGCCACTGGACCATGATCGAGTACAGGGACGCCTTCAACCGCCTGCTGGCGGATTTCTTCGGAGAGGAGCTGTAGGGGCCGTTGGTATCCTCGGCGATCGAGAGCCTTGCGCGTCGCCTTCTCGAGGCCGAGCGTGCCTGCAGCCCGATAGACCCGCTCACCGACGAGCACCCGGACCTCACGCTCCAGGAAGCCTACCGTATCCAGGAGGCCGCTCTGGAGGAGAGAGGAGAGCCCCGCATCGGCTACAAGCTCGGCTTCACCAGCGAGGTGATGCGCCGTCAGATGGACATCTCCGGCCCGAACCGTGGTGTGCTGACCAGCTCCATGCAGGTGGATGCGGACGCCGGTCCAATCCCACTGCAGGGACTCATACATCCCCGCGTCGAGCCGGAGGTGGCGCTGCTGATCGAGAGGGATCTCGTCGGTCCCGGTCTGGGCCGCGCAGAGGTCTATCCGGCGGTTCGGTGGGCCTTTGCTGCTCTGGAGATCGTGGACTCCCGCTTCCGAGACTACCGGTTCCGTCTGGAGGATAACACCGCCGACAACAGCTCCGCTGCTCGATTCGTGCTCGGGGGTCCCGTCCACCTTGCTTCGGTTCCTGATCTACGGCTCGTGGGTGTGCTGCTCTGGAGAGACGGTCGTGTCGTGGACGGTGGGATCGGAGCCAACGCCATGGGTGATCCTCTCTCCGCGGTAGTCTGGCTGGCGAACAGCCTGGGGGAGGCGGGAGGGGTTCTCGAAGAGGGGAGCATAGTGCTGACCGGGGGGCTGACGCGGGCGCACCCCGTCGGTGCGGGAGGGACCTTCGTGGTCGAATCTGGTGGCCTGGGAACGGTCAAGACACACTTCGTTGATGGAGGAGAGGGTGAAGATGCAGACCGCTGATATAGATACGGTGCGATTGGCCAGGGGCCTTTTCGAAGCCTTCGAATCAGGGAAGGCGATCCCACCTCTGACGGGGTCGCATCCCGAACTGGGGGCTGAGGGGGCATACCAGATCCAGCAGGAGCTCGTGCGTTTGCACGAGGAGGCGGGAAGGAAGATCGTAGCCCGCAAGGTTGGCCTCACCAGCAAGGCCATCCAGCAGCAGATGGGAGTCGACCAGCCGGACTACGGTGTGATCTTCGATGAGTTCGTCTTCGAGAACGGCACCGCCCTGAAGATCGGCTCGAAGCACATGGTTCAGCCCAGGCTGGAAGCGGAGCTGGCGTTTATCCTGGAGACCGAGCTCAGAGGACCCAACGTTACGGTAGCTCAGGTACTGGCCAATACGCGTGGTGTCCTGCCGGTCTTCGAGGTCATAGACAGCCGCATCGAAGACTGGAGGATAAAACTCGCGGACACCATAGCGGACAACGCCTCCGGGTGGGGGCTGGTGATGGGTGAGGTGCTCACCAGCCCGAGCGGAATAGACCTCGAGACCGTAGGTCTCGTGATAGAGCGCGATGGAGAGGTGATGGCGACCGGGGCGGGAGCCGCGGCTCTGGAGCACCCGGCGAGGGCGGTGGCGTGGCTGGCCAATACGCTTGCAGGATACGGAGAGAGCCTGCCGCCCGGAGAGCCCATTCTATCCGGGTCGCTCACAGCGGCCGTAGACGCTGTTCCAGGCCGGTACAGGGCTCGTTTCGGCGAAGGACTCGGCAGCGTGGAACTGGTGATGACGGCATGAAGGAGGGGCCGAAATCCTCTCCATTCGCAACGAGAAGAAGGACCCGTTTCCCGAAAGGTCCCCAGCCGGCAACCTTGGGTATCGAGGAACATCGGACTGACGGATCCCGGACGGAGGTATAGAGCGTTGCTGGTTTTGAGGGTAACCATGATGGAAGGCCGCACGGCGGAACAAAAGGAACGTTTGATCGCGAAGCTATCGTCGGCCGCGGCGGAGCATCTCGATCATCCCCTGGAAGAAGTGAGGGTGGCCATCTACGAAGTTTCTAAGCAGGAGTGGGGTATAGCAGGTCGCTCGGTGGCGAGCCGCGAGAAGGAGGGGGCGTGAGTTTGATCCGGAATCGGTGGGCGTTGCTGGAACGAGTCAAAGAGGCCAGAGAATCGAGGAGCACCACCAGCGGAAGAGTCTACGATCTCGATCTGGCAGATGCCTACCGCGTGCAGGGGGAGCTCGCGGGGGGACGTGAGATCGCAGGGTACAAGCTGGGTTTGGTGAGCTCCGCCAAGCAGGTGCAGATGGGTCTGGAGTCTCCCATTTATGGTCGGGTCTATCCGGAGATGATCCTGAGGAGCCCGGTGAGCCTCAGGCGTTTCATACAGCCCAAGATGGAGCCCGAACTGGCCTTGAGATTGGGGGATGATCTCCCCCCCGGAGCCTCCTTAACGGGAGAATGGACTGCTGCGGGGGAGGTGTTCCTGGCCGTAGATTTCCTCGACAGCGTATGGGACGGTTACAAATTCACCCTTGCGGAGGTCGTGGCGGACAATACCTCAGGCGGCGGATTTTTGCTGGGAGATAAGCCGCTCGATCCTTCTCCGGAGGACGAGCTGCGGATGTACCTGGACGAAGATCTGGTCTCTGAAGGCCCGATCGAAGCGTTGGGCGATGTCTCGGCGCACCTCTCCTGGCTGGCGAGAGAGGTTGGAGGACTAGAGGCGGGTCAGATGATCTTCCTGGGATCTCCCGCCGCTGCCGTCGAGGCGAGGCCCGGAACCCTCGAGTTGCGGGGGCCCAAAGGGAGCGTTCTGAGCGCAGAGATAGAGAAATAGGAGGTATGTATCCATGCAGAAGCCCTGGTTCGAGGTGGAACATTACATAGATGGAGAGTTCGTAAAGGGAGAGAATCGTTTCGAGGTCTTCTACCCGGCCACGAACGAGGTTATAGGGACCGCCCCCGAGGGCAAGAGCTCGGAAGTGGACGCTGCAGTCGAGGCGGCGCGGAGGGCATTCGGGAAGTGGGGGCGTACCCCGGCGGCCGAGCGACGCAGGGTGCTGCACGCCTTCGCCGATGGCATCCGGGCTCACGAAGAGGAACTGGCGCGGGTGGAGAGCTGGGACGTGGGGCGTCCGATCCGGGAGAACATCCACGGCTACATCCAGCGCGTGGCGGCGAACATCGAGTTCTTCGCGGACTTCGTGGTCACGCACGGGAGCGAGGCGTACCCGATGGACACAGGCTACGTCAACTACGTGCTGCACCGGCCCGTGGGCGTGGCCGCCCTGATTACACCCTGGAACGTTCCCATGCTGCTGGAGACCTGGAAGATCGGACCAGCGCTCGCGTTCGGGAACACCGTGGTCCTAAAGCCCGCGGAGCTCACGCCGATCGGGGCCTGGAAACTGGCCCGGATAGCCCACGAAGTGGGTCTCCCGCCCGGCGTCTTCAACGTGGTGCATGGGTTCGGCCCGGACTCTGCGGGGGCCTTCCTGACCGGGCACCCGGACGTGGACCTCGTCTCCTTCACCGGCGAGACGACGACCGGGAAGGCGATCATGAAGAACGCCGCCGATACCCTGAAGAAGCTCTCCTTCGAACTCGGGGGCAAAGGGCCGAACATCATCTTCGCCGACGCCGACCTGGAGCAGGCGGTGGAGATCAGCATACGTTCTTCTTTCTTCAATCAGGGTGAGTTCTGCCTTGCGGGACCGCGCATCCTGGTGGAACGTCCGGCCTATGATGGGTTCGTCGAACGCTTCGCGGAAGCGTCGAAGGGTCTGCGTCCTGGGGATCCGATGAACCCGAAGACCGTTTTGGGCTCGCTCATCTCGCCCGAGCATCTGCAGAAGGTGAAGGGGTTCCTGGATGAGCTTCCCTCGACGGCGGAGGTGGTGCTCGGCGGCGAACGTCCGGATTTGGGAGATCCTTTCGACGGGGGCAACTACCTGAACGCCACGATCGTCGCCGGAACCAGGCCCGAGGACAGGATCTGCCAGCAGGAGGTCTTCGGTCCCGTGGTAACGGTGATGCCTTTCGACGAAGAAGAGGAAGCGGTGGAGATCGCCAACGGGGTGAGCTACGGTCTCTCCGCGGTCGTGCAGACGCGGGATCTGGGTAAGGCGGTGCGCGTGGCCGATGCGGTTGAGGCCGGGACGGTCTGGGTCAACGACTTCTTCGTGCGCGACCTGCGGGTGCCCTTCGGCGGTATGAAGCAGAGCGGCATCGGGCGCGAGGGCGGAATCTACAGCCGCGAGTTCTTCACGGAGGCCAAGACCGTATGCTTGAGCAACCGGTAGAAGCGTGGGGTTGTCGATGAAAAGATGAAGATGAGAGGTGAACCTTTCACCGCCGGATGGTCGCCAGCTCCTCTTCGTGGTTTTTGAGCTTGGTGGAGAGGGCGGTGATGATGAGGGCCACAGCTCCCAACACCAGAAACGCCGCTTGAAAGCCCGTGGTCCCGCCCCCGGTGGAGGTGGCGACCGCGCCTATGACCGCTCCGCCGGTGAGCTGACCGATGCTGGTGAAGACGGTGAGTAGCCCCTGGGCGCTCGCCTTCTCCGAGGGGCCGGCTTCGCCGAGCATGATGTAGCGCAATGGTGCACCGAGTACGCCGGCGAGCCCGAAACCGACCAGGACCGAGGCCGCGAAGTATCCCGCGAGGCTCGTCGCGAAGAAACCTATTCCCACCATGCCCGCCGTGAGCAGCGCGGCGCTCACGAAGACCACCGCCCTTGAGCCCATACGGTCCAGCAGGCGCCCTACTACGGGAGAGCCCATACCGAGGGCGATCATCATGGGCAGCAGCATGAAGCTGGCGGTGGAGTGGGAGACCTCGAAGGCCGACTGCGCCATCGAGGGGAAGAATACCGCCCCGGCCTCACCGAGTCCGGCCCCTATCGCCAGGGTGGAGGCCAGGACGACCTGTCTGGAGCTCAGCAAGTCCACGCGTACCACGGGATCCTTCGCGCCACGCTCGACGTACCAGAAGGCCGGGGCGAGCCCCAGCGCGAGGAGCAGCGGGAGCCAGACCTGCACCGAGGTGAGGCTCGTGAAGAGGCTGCGGGCGTTTATCTCGCTCAGGCCGAATACCACAGCCCCCAACAGGACCCCGAGCACCCCCATGCCGGCGAGATCGAAGGGTCTCCTCGTCGCCGGCCTGCCATCCTGCAGCAACCTGAGGGCAGACGCCGCCAGGATCGCGGCTACCGGCACGTTGATTATGAACAGCCAGTGCCAGCTCGCCAGCAGCAGCGCACCTCCCAGGACCGGCCCTACCAGAAAGGCGATCCCGAAGACCGAACCGAGCAACCCGAGGGCCCGGCCCCGTCTCTCAGGAGGGAAGACCTCCCCGACGACCGCGGTCGCCACCGGGAAGATGCCCCCGGCGCCGAAACCCTGCATCGCACGCCCCACCAGAAGCATCCAGAACGAAGGTGCTGCAGCAACGGCGATGGACCCTACGCCGAACAGGGCCACGTCTGCCACGTACACCGCCCGGCGTCCCACACGGTCCGCCAGCTTCGACATCAACGGCACGCCGACGACGTTGAACAAGACGTAGATCGTAAATACCCACGCCAGATCCTTCGCGCTCACACCGAAGGACTGCCCTATCGCCGGTAGCGCAGGACCCACGATCGCTATGTCGAGAGCCCCCATCAAAACCCCGAAGAACAACAGCAGGAGTACCCGACCGGGTCTCGTCCCCTTGGCCACACCAACCTCCTCTTCGTCTCCGAAAGGTACGTCCCTTATGTAGTCATATATGACTAGTCAAATTTGACTATATTATACGCGGGGAGTCGGATAGTCAAAAGTGTCTAATATGGGTGTGACTGAAACGAGCCTGCCGACGTTGGCAACTGGAGGCGAGATGGACGAGCGTCATCTTTTGATCCTGGGTCTGGTAAAAGAGCAGAGGCAGCATGGCTACCAGATAAACGAGTTCATCCAGAAGAACCTGAGCAACCTGACGCAGATGAAGAAGGCGACTGCTTATGTGATCCTGGATCGCCTCGAGGAAGCTGGCTACGTCCGTTCGGAGACCGAGCAGCAGGGCAATCGCCCGCCGAGGAAGGTCTACGAAGTGACGCCGGAGGGCCGGGAGAGGTTCATCGAGCTATTGCGCGAGAACCTTTTGAGAGCCGACCGCATTCTGATGGGCGGTGACGTAGGCCTGATGTTCCTCGATGAGCTTCCGAGGGCTGAGGTGGTCAGGCATCTCGAGAGCAGGCTGGAGGACAGAGAGAGGCAGATAGCCGAGATCGAGAAGGCCCCGGAGTACCCCGGCGTGCTTGGGCCACCCCTGGCCATAGAACATCTGCTGGCTTTGAATCGCGCGGATCGGGACTGGTTGCGGACCACGATAGAGCGTCTTCGGAGTGAGGTTGAAGGAGACGGCTGACCCCGTTTTCTCCGGCGGGAGTGAGAGCCCTGCTCGGTTTCCCGCGTTTTACGAGACGATCTCGTGCTTGGTCGGTACATCTTCCGAGGTTGGGTAGTTAGCCACACTGGGTTTGACGGGCCCTCGTTCGGATCTTCTACGTTCCGTACCGGCGTAAACTTACGAGAGGAGATGGTGAGGAGAAAGGGGTGTGGATGGTTCGGAAAGCGCATGAGGACCTCGATCAGGCGTTGCGAGGTGTCGTGGAGCGCGAGGGTGGGGTGCCGGGCGTCGTCGCGGCGGTGACGGACCGGCGGGGTGATCTGTACGTGGGAGCGGAGGGGGAGGGCGAACTCGGCTCGGGACGGGGCATGACCGAAGATACCGTCTTCTGCCTCTTCTCCTGCACCAAGGCGATAACGGGTGTCGCGGTGATGCAGCTCGTCGAGGAAGGGAGGCTCGACCTCGACGATCCGGTGAAGGAATACCTGCCGGAGATCTCCCGGATCGAAGTCCTCGAAGGCTTCGACGGGGAGGGGGAACCAATCACCCGCCCGGCCCGCTCGGACGTCACGGTGCGCCAGCTCATGTTGCACACGGCCGGGTTCGGCTACGAGTTCTTCAACCACGACCTGCTCGAATACTACAGGAAGAGAGAGGTTCCGAGCGTGGTCTCTGGGAGGGAGGACGCGCTCTACAGCGTGCTCCTCTTCGATCCGGGGGAGCGTTGGGAGTACGGGATAAACATGGACTGGGCCGGGAAGGTGGTGGAGGCCGTCCGGGGACGCAGGCTCGGGGAGGTGTTCGAGGAGCGCATCTTCGAGCCTCTCGGGATGGAGGGCACCGCCATAACCATGTCCCGGGGGATGCGGGAGCGCCGGGCGACGGTTCACCAACGACAGGAGGACGGCAGGTTGCGCCCCATGCCCGAGTTCGAGCTGCCGCAGGATCCCGAGCAGCACATGGGCGGGCACGCCCTCTACGGGACGGTCGGTGACTACACGAGGTTCATCCGGATGATGCTGAACGACGGCGAGGGCGAAGATGGGCGGGTGCTCGCCCCGGAGACCGTTCGATACATGTCCCGGAACGGGCTCGGGAGGATGAAGATCCACGCTCTCCCCGGAGCCGTCCCGAGCCTCTCGAACGACGCGGAGTTCTTCCCGGGGATGCCCAAGTCCTGGGGCTACACCTTCATGATAAACGACGAGGACGCCCCGACCGGACGTCCGGCGGGCTCGCTCGGCTGGGCCGGTCTCGCGAACCTCTACTACTGGATCGACCGCAAGAACGGCATCGGCGGTTTCTGGGCCACGCAGCTGTTCCCGTTCGCGGATCCTGCCTCCTTCGGGGCGTACCTGGAGTTCGAGAAGAAGACCTACGAGCACCTCGATGACTTGTTGGGAGGCTGAGCGGAGGGTCCCCAGCGGATAAAATCATTCTCGGAGATGGTCTGGCTGCGGGAGAAGATCGGAGTGATGAACGCGTTCGAGGCGTTGCCGGGGAAGATAAAACGGGGCCTCTCCGGGCTCACCGCCTTCCCTTCGGATGATCGCGGGGTCGCCCTCGCTCTGGGCGGGGGCGGGGTGCGCGGGTTCGCCCACCTTGGTTTTCTCCGGGTGCTCGAGGAGGAAGGGGTGCCCGTCCGGGGCCTGGCCGGGACTTCTGCGGGCGCTCTTGCCTCCTGCGTGTACGCGTTCGGGCTCCCGCTCAGGCCGGAGCCGGTTCTCGAGGCGCTGGAGAGCCTGGGGCAGCTTCTCTCGCGGGGGGGCATGCTCTCACGCTGGAGGTGGCTCCTCTCGATCTCGCGCCGACCGGCCCTGGTCGAGGATGATGAGCTAGTGGGTGGCATCGCGGGGCTCTTCGGTGAACGCAGGCTCGAGGAGAGCAGGGTTCCGGTCGCGGTGGTGACCGCCGATCTTCGCAGCGGAGACGTGGTGGTGTTGAGGGAGGGGCCCGCCGCCAGGGCCGTCGCCGCCTCGTGCGCCATACCGGGCGTCTTCCCGCCGTTCGAGCAGGATGGACGCCTTCTGGTCGACGGGGCCGTCACAGACAAGGTGCCGGTCTCCGCGGCACGCTCGGTCGGCGGCGGGGTGCCGGTCATCGGGGTCGACGTCTCCAACCCCGTGCCCCCCTCAGCCGCACCTCGCAACGGCGTGGAGGCGGCGATCATGGCCGGGGACGCCTCCAGGCGGCGCCTGACCCAGATCTCGCTGCAAGAGGCGGATCTCGCCGTTCGCCTGCCGCTGGAGAGGCAGGTGGAGCGTTTCGAGATGCAGGAGGCCGAGAGGCTCTACCGGCTCGGGATGGAGGTCGGCGAGGAGCACCTGCCGGAGATAAAGAGGCTCCTCGACCGGAACGGGGTGGACTCGATGGTGAGGAGAACCTACGCCCGACTCGCCTTTCGAACCTAGGTGAGTGTTACCTCTCGGACAGCTCCCTGTAGTGATGGGCTACGGTGAGCACCTTCTCCACGTACCATCCGGCGTGGTTGTACGCGTAGATCGCCCGGTACCAGTGGCGCGGTGCGCCGTTCAGCCTGAGGTAGCGGGCTGCCGAAGGGATCGCATCCCGCGGGTCCATGATGTTGGCGACCCCGTCGTGGTTGCCGTCGATGCCGTACAACCTCCAGGTGGAGGGGAGAAACTGCATCGGCCCCAGCGCGCCGGCGCTCGACGGGCCCATGTTCCTGCCGTGATCGGATTCTATCTTGCCGATGGCGGCGAGGATGTACCAGTCGCGGCCGAAGCCGTACTCTCTCGCGGCTTTTTTGTACAGGTGGAGATAGGCCCTGGGCGGCAGGTTGCGGACGGGGTAGGCGGCTATCTGGTGGTGCGCTATCCGCATCTGCCGGGCGAATCCCCGCGGCGTGCCGCCCGTGGCGGGGGGAGCGGTGAACCGTCCGGCCCTGGCTTCTTTTCTGAGCCGGACGATTACGCGCCGGATGTGCCTCTTTTTCGCTTCGATCTTTTCCTTCGAGGGTTGTCTGGCTGATGCCGCGTTCGTGCCGGCGTTCTCTGCGAGGGAGAGGTGGTTCGTCCGGTGGTTTATCAGGTGGGTGAGGGGGTCTTTACGATGGGGATGCTCCCGCCGGGGGTGGGCGGCGGGGCCGTTTTCGCTGGTGAGGGATGACGCGGGGGAGCCGGTCTCGCCCGCGTACTGGTCGTGAGCTGCGTTCTCACCCTGTGTCTCGGCGCCAACCGGGCTCCAGAAAGCGGCCAGGAGCAGAGACGTCAGGGCGAAAACGGCGAGCGAGATCCTCGTCGCGGACCGGACCCGGTGCTCCATCTCCCCCTCCATCTTCAGGCGTTTCCCGACGAATGCCCATGATGCACCCCGAGAGCGTGCCGTGCAAGGGGATTCTTCGGGGCTTGTGCCCGGCTCTACGGGACAAAACGCACTTTTGGAGCGAGCTTATCCCCCGCCAGGCCCCGGTTCACCTCCCTTGAAAGCGCTCATGCGCTCCCGCCTCCTGCCCGACGCTCCGCGGCCGCCTTCGCCCGCGCGTAGTTTGACCTCAGTATCTCCAGGACCGCCGAGGCGTCCTCGCGGTTCTCTATCGGGTGGCTGACGTATCCCGGGGAGCCCGCCCGGTGCGGGCGTGCCCGGCCCTCGGAGATCAGACGCTCCCGAGCCTCCCGCCCGACCGGCAAATCCGCGATCATGTCGCGGTGGACGTGTCCTATCTCTCGCCTGCCGTAGTGGAATACTGTGGATCCGAACCTGCCCGTCCCTTCGTTCGTCCCCGGCCACCCCAGAACCTCCCGCTCCACCAGCGCCAGAAGGTCTTCTTTCATTTTCTGTCCTCCTCGCGGAATTCTGGTGCCGGTAGATATGATGGACCGGCGATGAGCCATCTACATCGGACGGAAGTACGGTTTTCGACCTGTACCGCGATCTAGGAAGAGTCCGCGGGGCCGAGCCAGACTCCTTCGATCCTGCCCGGAGCCCACCCTTCGGGGGCTTCGGCGGAACGTTGCCAGCCGCCCTCCATCCTGCGCCGGGTCTCCTCCCAGCTTCGCACGCCGCTCGTCGTGTCGTGGGCCTCGACGCAGCAGGCCCCGGCGGCGCAGGCGGCCGTGATCGCTTCTTCGGGGTCCATCCCGAGGAGCATCCCGAACAGGAGGCCGGCGTAGGCCGCGTCGCCCGCTCCCACCGTTCCCCGTACCTCGACCTCGAAGGTGGAGCCCCAGAGTTCCCGGTCCGCCCACCGCGAGCCCATCCCGGAGAGCAGCCGCCCGGATCTTGCAAGCCGGGCTTCGGGGGCCGTGCGCAGGTAGAGACCACGCCTGCCGCATTTGATACCGGCCACGGCGGCGCCCATCGCCAGGATGTCTTTGCCGAGCGCCCGGATCTCCTCGATAGGAGCCGCGGCGAGGGGGGCGGTGTCCGAGAGAGCGATTTGCCTGTATCTTTCGGGGCCGAGCATGACGAGCGCTTCCTCCAGGCTCGGCACGAAGAGGTCGACCGCGGGGAGCGCCTCCTCGAAGATGGTCCTCCAGTCCACCCGGCCGGCCTCCGAAGAGAGGTCGGGGAAGCAGGTGTCGAGCGAGGTCGTCGTCCCGGATCTCCGGGCGCGTTCGAAGAGGCGTCCGAGCTCGCCGCGGTCCTCGTAGAAGCGAGGGAGGACCTGCGGATAGCCGAAGTGCAGGATGTCCGCCGGCGGGAGTGGATCGGGAAGGTCGTCAGCGGAGAAGTCGGTGCTCACCCCGGAGTAGTGCAGGAACATCCTGTCCTCGTCCGGGGGGCTCAGGATGAGCGTGTAGGAGGTCTCGCCGGCGGGGGAGACGATGAGCGATTTGGAGAGCCCCTCCCCCGAGGACTCCAGATGCCTGTGTACCAGCTCGCCCAGAGGGTCTTTGCCGATGCGAGCGACGAGCGTCACCTCCGCTCCGAGCCGGTGCAGCGAGAGGCCGGTGTTCGAGACCGAGCCGCCGGTCGAGATCCTCATCGGTCCTGCGCCCACCATCGTGCCGGGCACGAAGTCGAAGCGGCCGGGGAGCTCGGGGATGAGGTCCAGGCACAGGTGCCCCGCGACGATGACCCGCCCTCTGCGCCCGACGTCCATACCCGCTGATGATAGAGGCTGCCGCCCGGAGGCGGCAACCCCTGTCTCTAGCCCTTCACGCCCCCTGCGGTGAGCCCCTGCACCAGGTAGCGTTGCAGCGCCAGAAATCCCGCGACGACCGGGATGCTCACGACGATCGCGGCGGCCATCAGCTGGTTCCAGTAGACGTTTGACTGGCTGGCGTAGTCCCTGAGCCCGATGGCGAGGGTGCGGGTGGCGTTGGTCGTGAGCACCGAGGCGAAGAGAACCTCGCCCCAGGCGGTCATGAACGCGAAGACCGCGACCGCGACGATGCCGGGCAGGCTCACCGGGATGAGGACCCTGAAGAGCGCCCCGAGCGCCGTCGAGCCGTCTACCATCGCCGCCTCCTCGAGCTCGCGCGGGATCGAGTTGAAGTACCCGACGAGCATCCAGATCGAGAGCGGCAGCGAGAAGGTGAGGTAGGTGATGATCAGACCGACGCGCGAGCCGTAGAGGTGCACACCGAAGGTCTGGTCGATGTTGACGAAGATGATGAAGAGCGGCAACAGGAACAGGATGCCGGGGAACATCTGGGTCGAGAGGACCGTGAGCCGGAACGGGTTCCTTCCGAAAAACCGGTAGCGGCTTACCGCGTAGGCGGCCAGGATGGCGACGATGACCGAGATCACGGTGGCGCTCACGCACACGATCACGCTGTTGATGAAGTAGTGCGCGAGCGGGACCGTGCTCCATATCTGGACGTAGGGCTCGAAGGTTATGCGCGAGGGGATCCAGTGGAACGCCGACTGCACGTCGCCGAGCGGTTTGATCGAGGAGATCACCACCGTGTAGAGGGGGAAGGCCGTGATCAGGGTGAAGAACGCAAGCCCTATCACCCGCAATACCTTGTAGAACCTTTCTTCACGCATTCTCTTCGCTCCCTACCCTGAGAAGCCTCACGTAGACGACCGAGACGATGAACAGGAACAGCAGCAGCAGCGTGGACATCGCCGCTCCGAGCCCGAAGTTCAAATCCACGAAGGAGTTGATGTAGATGTGCAGCGAGAGCAGATCCGCCGCGGCGGGAGGTGACTGCCCGAAGAGGATGTAGGGTGTGTTGAAGTCGTTGAAGGTCCACAGGAACAGGACCAGCACCACGACCGCGCTCACTGGGCGGATCTGGGGCAGCGTTATCGAGCGGAACTGCCGCCACTTCGACGCGCCGTCGACCGCCGCGGCTTCGTAGAGATCCTGCGGGATGTTCTGCAGCGCCGCCAGGATAAGCAGAAAAGCGAACGGCCACGACCTCCACAGCGCGGTCATCACCAGACTCCAGAACGCCTTACCCCCGATGAGCCAGAACGGCGGGTTTTTCAAGATGTGCAAATCGTCCACCAGAAGCGTGTTGATCGAGCCGGTGTTCTGCTGCAGCATGAACTCCCAGGCGATGACCGCGACGTAGATCGGCAGGGTGTAGGGGATGAGAAACAGCGTCCTGAACCATCCCCGCCCCCGGAACTCGCTGTTCACCAAAAGCGCCGCCGCGACCCCGAAGACCCAGGACCCCGCCACCACGAGCACGGTGTAGGCGAGCGTTATCAGGAACGAGTGTACGAGCGCGCTACCTATGGCACCTCGCGGTTCGAGTCCTATCCTGAAGTTCTCGAAGCCGACGAAGGGTGCCTGGCTCCAGTTTCGAATGTAGAGCGCGGTGAGCTTGAGGAAGCTTATGACCACCCCGAAGACCATCGGGACTATGTGGATCAGAAGCTCGAAGACGATCGCCGGAACGAGCAGCAGGTACGGGAACATCTGCGGCCCGAGCCAGCGGCGCCTCCTCCCGACCGCCGGTGTGGCTCCCGGCTCGCTCTTGCGCTCGCTCATGGTTCTCTTCCTCCTCGGGCTGATATCGTCCCGCTACGCCCCACCTCCTGCGGCCATCTTCTGGTTGGCCGCCGCAAGCTGTGATTTCACATCGGAGGTGCCGACCCGTCCGGTCGCCGCCTTCCCGAAGAGCGTCTTTACCGCCCCGCCGACCAGCGTCTCCATCTGCCCCTCATCCGGCACCAGCGGCATCGGCGCGGAGTGGTTGGCGTAGACGTCCTGGAATACCTTGAGCTTCTCGGTGTGGAAAGCCGGGTCGCTTGCCGCGTCCTTGTTCACCGGCAGAGAACCGTATTGCTGGTTGAGGTAGACCTGCATCTTCTTGCTGGTCATGAACTTGACGAACTCGAGCGCGCCCTTCTTGTTCTGGGTGTTCTTGAAGATGGAGATGTTGATCCCGGCGGTGTGCGACATGATCGGCTTCCCGCCGGGGGGCAGTTGTTTGGGGATGGGCATGTGCGAGACACCGTACTCGCTCTCTTTCATGCCGTAGCTCTTGAAGTTGATCATGTAGTTCTTCTGACCTATGACCATCGCGGCTTTGCCTTTGGCGAAGTCCGCGGGTGACTGGGTGCCGGTGCTGTACTGGGCATCCTGCGGAGCTACGATCCTGTCTTTGTCCATGAACCCGATGTACTGCGCAACACCCCTCACGACCCCTGGAGAGTCAAAGGTGGGCTTGGTGCCCTTGAAGAGCGACCCCCCCTGCTGCTTGCCGAGCATGAAGGCCCAGTGCGCGTTCTCGGTGATGCTCGCCCCTTCGAGCGCGAAACCCCACTGTTTCGGGGGCTTGGTGAGCTTCCTGGCGACCGCGACGAACTCGTCCCAGGTCTTCGGCGGGCTCTTTATCCCCGCCTGCTCGAACATGGCCTTGTTGTAGAACAGCCCGTAGGCGAGACCGTACAGCGGCACCGACGGATACGGCTCGTGCATCCCGGAGGTGCGGTACGCGGTCTCTATGAACTTGTCCTTGCCCCCGATGGCACCGAGCGCGCCCTGGTCGAATGGGAGGAACGCCCCGGTCTGCTGGAAAGTGGGAGACCAGGTGTTCCCGATGTTGAGCACGTCCGGTCCCTGGCCGCTGGAGATCGCCGTCGTGATCTTGTTGAAGAGATCCGGCCACCCTATGACCTGCAGGTTGACCTGGATGCCGGTCTTCTTCTTGAACTCCCTTATCACCCGACCGAGGACCTGCTTGTCCCCCTGAATGCTCGTTGCTTGGTTGCTCGCCCAGTAGGTGAGGGTCTTGCCGGCCTTGCCGCCTCCACCCCCGCCGCTGCTCCCACCTGAAGACTGCCCGCCGCCGCAACCGGCGAGCCCCACCACCGACGCCCCGGCGAGCGCTCCACCTCCCGCCTTCAGAAATTCCTTGCGCGAGATGCTTCTCCCGTTCATCTCTCCTCCTTTCCCTCGACGTGAATCACATAATAACGCAAATTGAATGATTAAATCAGGGACTGTCGCGGGAGGATGTACCTCCGGGGCTCTTTTGCGGCTGTTGTGCGCACCCGCAGGATCGGCGGAGGAGGAGGCGGGCGGTGAGCAGGCGGCGGACGCCTCCTCCTTTACGGGAGCGTTGTGTGATATCCAGGAGGGCGCGGACGGCCTCGCGGCCGAGGGCGCGGGTATCCTGGAAGACGGTGGAGAGGGGAGGGGTCGTGCTCTCGCCCTCTTCGAGGCCGTCGAAGCCGATGACGGCGACGTCTTCGGGGGTTCGGAGGCCGGTCTCGTGCAGGGCGCGCAGGGCGCCGAAGGCCATCGGGTCGTTGGCGCAGAAGACGGCGTCGGGGTGGTGTGGCAGGAGGGAGCGCATCGCCCGGTAGCCGCCGGAGCTGGTGAAGTCCGAGTGGCGGACGAGGTTTTGATCCGGCATGAGGCCCGCGTCGAGCAGGGCGGAGACGTAGCCGCCGTAGCGGTCTATGGCGGGGATGACGTTGGCGGGGCCGCAGATCGTGGCTATCCTGCGCCGTCCGTGCTGGAGGAGGTGTGCGACGGCCTGGCGGGCGGCCTCGCGGTTGTTCACGTCGACGAAGCTTATCTCCGGGTGGTGGGGGTGGCGGCCGACGAGGACGAAGGGGAAGTCGTCCTCGCAGAGCCGGGCGACGACGGGATCGTCGACCACGCTCGAGGCTATGACGATCCCGTCGAGGTGTCTGCCCCGGATCACACGCTGATAGAGCCGCTCGATGTTGCGCTGGTCTTCGGTGGTGTCCATGAGCAACATCAGGTTGTGGTCGGCCTCGTTGCACGCCCCGACCGCACCTTCGATCAGGCGGGGGAAGAAGGGATCGGAGAAAACGCTCCCGACCGCCCGCGGGATCAAAAGCCCGAAGATCCTCGTCCGCCTCGACGCCAGGCTGCGCGCCGCCGCGTTCGGATGGTAGCCGTGCTCCCGGATCACCGCCTGCACCCGACGCCTCACCTCGTCGCTCACCCGCGCATCGCCGTTCACCACCCGCGAGACCGTCGACCTCGATACTCCGGCCCTGCGCGCTATGTCCTCCAGGTTCATCTCCCCACCTTTCTGGTAGCGCTCCCAATAAATAGCCCCTTGATACCGTCTCGAGAGCCGCTCCTTTGTGGGAGCGCTCCCACAAAAGTCATCGACAGTGTAAAGTGTTAGGCTCGAAAGTCAAGAGGAAGTAAGGAGGGTCTTTTGAGGTTTCCGGAAGGGTTTTTGTGGGGTGTTGCGACGGCGGCGTACCAGGTCGAGGGTGCGGTCGAGGAGGATGGGAGGGGGCCTTCTATCTGGGACGTCTTCTCGCACACGCCGGGGAAGGTCTACCGGGGGGACACCGGGGACATCGCCTGCGACCAGTACCACAGGTGGGAGGAAGACGCTGAACTGATGGCGGGCCTCGGCATCGGGGCGTACCGGTTCTCGGTCTCCTGGCCGCGGGTGCAGCCCGATGGCAAGGGGGGTGTCAACCGGAGGGGGCTCGACCACTACCGCAGGCTCGTCGGAGGGCTGCGGGAGCGTGGGATCGTCCCCGCGATCACGCTCTACCACTGGGATCTCCCGCAGGCGCTCGAGGACGAGGGAGGATGGACCGTGCGGGAGACCTCCGAGCGCTTCGCCGAGTACGCGGCGATCGTCTACGAGGCGCTAAAAGACGAGGTTCCGCTCTGGATCACGCTGAACGAGCCCTGGGTCTCGGCCTGGATGGGCTACGGGTACGGGCGGCACGCGCCGGGGAGGACCAGCGCATCCGACGCCCTCTCCGCGACCCACCACCTCCTGCTCGGCCACGGCCTCGCGCTGGAGAGGATGCGCGACATCGGCACCGGGGAGAACAGCATAGGGATAACCCTGAACCTCTCTCCCGTGCGCCCCTTCTCGAAGGACGGGGCGGATATCGAGGCGGCGAGGAAGGAGGAAGCCCAGGCCAACCGGCTCTACCTCGATCCGGTGTTCAGGGGGAGCTACCCGGAGGAGGTCTTCGAGCGCTACGGCCGGCGAGTGCCGCCGGAGTACGTGAGGGACGGGGACCTGGAGAAGATCTCCGCTCCGGTAGACTTCCTCGGCGTCAACTACTACTTCGTCAAGACCGTGCGCGCCGGGGAGGACGACGAGCCCGAGCTGGTGGTCCCGGAGGGCGCCGAGAAGACCGCGATGGGCTGGCCCATCGAATCCGGAGGACTCACCGAACTCCTCGTCGGGCTCAAGGAGGACTACGGGGACATCCCCGTCTACATAACCGAGAACGGGGCCGCCTTCTACGACTACTCCGACCCGGAGGGCGACGTCGACGACGAAGAAAGGGTGCGCTTTCTGCAGGACCACTTCGCCGCGGCCTGGAAGGCCATCGAGGGCGGGGTCGACCTGAGGGGGTACTTCGTGTGGTCCCTGCTCGACAACTTCGAGTGGGCCGAGGGGTACTCCCGGCGGTTCGGGATCGTCTACGTGGACTATCCCACCCAGCGGCGCATCCCCAAGGCGAGCGCCCGATGGTACTCCGGCGTGATCTCGCGCAACGGCCTCGAGGATCCCGCGTGATAACCGACCTCGGACACCCGGCCTTCGCGGTACAGGACGTAGAGAGGACGCTCGCTTTCTACGCGAAGCTCGGCCTCCGCGAGGCGTTCCGGCTCCACCACGAGGACGGGTCCCTGATGCTCGTCTACCTCCACGTCGCAGGCGACCGGTTCATAGAGGTCTTCCCCGGCGGGCCGGATCCCGACCCGGAGCGTGCCCAGAGCTTCATGCACCTCTGCCTCCTCACCGACGATCTGCGCGCCACCGTGGAGCGGCTGCGGGAGGCGGGGGTTAAGATGGAGCGTGGGGTGGAGCGCGGGCTCGACGGCAACCTGCAGGCCTGGGTGCACGACCCCGACGGCAACGCCATAGAGCTCATGCAGCTCGAGGAGGACTCCCCGCAGCGAAGGGCGGCCCGAAGGGGTATGATGCCGCGTTAGGATGGGTGGCTGGTACCCGATAAAGCTCGAACCCCACCTCCGCGCATACGCCTTCGGCGGGCGCATGTTCCGCGAGCGGCTCGGCCGGGAGAGGCTCCCGGAAGAAGACCTCGCCGAGAGCTGGGAGGTAAGCGACTACCGCGACACCACCGGGCGGGTGGTTAACGGTGCCCACGCGGGGCGTACTTTGCACGAGCTCGTCGAGGAGTTCCCGGATGAGCTCGTTGGGGAGGGCTGGCGCGGGCCGCACTTCCCGCTCCTTCTCAAGTTTCTCGACGCCTCCGGAATGCTCCCCGTCCACCTGCACGCGGACGACGAGACCGCGCGCAGGAAGTACGGCGAACCGAACGGAAAGACCGAGGCGTGGCACATCCTGTGGTCGGAGCCGGGGGCGAGCGTGCTCGCCGGGGTAAGGGAGGGCTTCTCGCGAGAGGAACTCGCGGACGCCCTGTGGAGAGAGGACTACGACGCGGTGATGCTCCGCCACGGGGTGCGGCCGGGCGACACCGTCTACGTCCCCGGCGGGGTGCTGCACTCCTTCGGGCCCGGCATGCTCGTCTACGAGGTGCAGCAGACCTCCGACCTCGGGCAGTTCGCGAGCCCTTACGACCTCTACGGCAACCCGCTGGACGAGAAGACCCGCCGCCGCAACATCGAGGAGGTGCTGGACGAGCTGCGGACGGACGTCCGTCCGCGTCCGAACCCGGGGCTCGCCGTCCGGGAGGGAGGGAACACCCGCACCTTCTGCTGCGCCGGGCCGCACTTCGCGCTGGAGAGGTGGGAGCTCGCGGAGGAGTGGACCGAGCCCGCGCATCCGCAGAGGTTCGTCGCGCTCACGGTCGTCGGGGAAGGGGCGGTGCGCATCGAGTACGAGGGCGGGACGGAGCTCCTGGGAAGGGCTACCTCCTGCATACTCCCGGCCGCCCTCGGCGCGGCGCGCCTCGTGCCGGAGGGGCGGACGGTCGTGCTCGCCTCCTACGTTCCGGACCTCGAGCAGGACGTGGCCGGGCCGCTGCGGGAGGCGGGGTACGAAGATGAGGAGATAGAAGTACTGGGGGAGGTCCGCATCTGAGGGGAGGTTCACTCTGGGACGCGTAGTCGCGCTGGGCGAGGTGGTCGCGGACGTCTACCGGGGGGAGTCCTCATCACCGGTCGAGCTCCCATTCGTCGCCCGACCCGGCGGGGCCCCGGCGAACGTGGCCGTCGCCGCATCCAGGCTCGGTTGCCCGGCCGCTTTCGTGGGCAGCGTCGGGAAGGACCTCTTCGGGGACTTCATCCTGCGGGCGCTCGAGGCTGAAGGGGTGGACGTCTCGGGGGTGGTGCGGCAGGAGCCGCCCGTACGGACCTCGCTCGCGTTCGTCGAGATCTTCGAGGACGGGGACAGGGAGTTCACCTTCTACCGCACCGCCCCCGCCGCCGACGAGCTGCTGCGGGAGGAGGACGTCCCGCGGGATCTCGTCTCGGGAGCCTCGTTCGTCAACTTCGGTAGCATCCCCCTGATCGAAGAACCCGTGCGCTCGGCTACCTTCCACGCGGCCCGCCTGGCCGGCGAGGCCGGTGTGCCGGTGGCCTTCGACGTGAACTTCCGGGCCCATCTGTGGCGCGACCCGGAGGTTGCACGCCGGACGGTGTGGGAGATGGCGGGCCTGGCCTCGATCGTGAAGCTGAGCGGGGACGAGCTGCGACCGCTGCTCGGCACCTCGGACTGCGAGGAGGCCGCCGCGATCCTCCTCGGGCGCGGGGTCCGGATGGTCCTCGTCAGCCTCGGCGGGGAGGGAGCATTCTACGCCACCCCGGCTTTCCGGGGGCGGGTCCCCGCGTTCCCGGTCGAGGTGGTGGACGCGACCGGGGCGGGGGACGCCTTCCTCGCGGCCGTGCTCGTGCACCTCGCGGAGGACGGGGTGAGCCTATCGGAGGAGGGGTCGGTGCGCGAGGCGGTGCGGCGGGGAGCGGCGGCGGGCGCGCTCGCCTGCACGGGCTACGGGGCGATGGGGACGCTCCCGACCCGCGAGGAACTGGAGCGGTTTTTGTCCTCGGGGTCCGCTAGCGTCTCACCCGGCTGACCCCGACCGGGACGTCCACCAGATTGGCGAGCCGGTTCGCCAGCGGTTCGAGCGAGGGTAGCTCTGTCGGGGCGTGTCCGGCGTCTATCGCCGCGAGGCCTGAAGAATCGGCGAGCAGCGCGTCGTGGTAGTCGAGGTCGCCGGTGACGTAGGCCTGCGCGCCCGAGGCTGCAACCTCCCGGATGAACGTTCCCCCGGAGCCGCCGAGGACCGCGACGCGTTCGATCTTCTCCCCGGGATCCGCCAAAAGCCGGGCCGAAAATCCCAGAGAGGTCGAGACGTGCTCCGCGAGCTCCGGGGCGGACATCGGGCGCGGGAGGCGTCCGATCCTGCCGTAACCGCACCCCGGCGGGTGGCCTTCGATCGGGTAGAGGTCGAGCGCGGGTTCCTCGTAGGGGTGGGCGGCTCGCGCCTCGGAGGCGGCGCGGGCGGCCAGGTGCGCCGGGACGACCGTCTCGAGCCTCACCTCGGAGACCGCCTCGAGCCGTCCGGCCTCGCCCGCGTAGGGGCTGGTGTCCTCCCCACCCAGGAAGGTCCCGGTGCCGGCGGTGCGGAAGGTGCAGCGGGTGTAGCCGCCGATCACGCCGGCCCCGGTCCGCGCGAGCGCCTCCGCGACCTCCTCCACGGCCTCCTCCGGGACGAAGACGACCAGCTTGTTCATGCGACCGCGCGGTGAGAGGACCTCGAGCGGCCCTTCGAGCCCCAGCGCCCGCGCGAGCGCGACGGAGACCCCGTCCGGGGCCGCGTCATAGTTGGTGTGCGCGGCGTAGACGGCGATCCCGGAGCGGACGGCGCGTGAGATGAGGCTCCCGGGATAGCGGGAGGTGTCCACCCGGTCCAGGCCGCCGAAGATCAGGGGGTGGTGGAAGAGCAGGAAGTCCGCGCCGCTCTCCTCCGCCTCGTCGAAGACCTCGGGGAGCGGGGTGAGCGCGACCAGGACCCGCTCGACCTCTTCTTCCGGGCTTCCGACCTGGAGCCCCGGGTTGTCCCACTCCTCGGCGAGCGCCGTGGGGGCTATCTCCTCCATGGCCCGTGCGATATCTCTTACAAGCGTCACCATCTCCTCCCCTGTAGAATTCGCTCCCATGAGGGCTTCAAGGATAGCGGAGATCCTCTCCGCCGCGACCCGGCTGCCGCTGCTGGCGGTGCCGCTCTTCTTCGTCGTCGGCTTCTACGCCGCCGGGTGGGAGGGTGTGGCGTGGGCCGTCGTCTGCGTGCTCCTGACGAGCGGGCTCTCGCTCGCGTACCTGCGGCATCTGGTGCGGACGGGTAAAGTGAAGGACCCGGGCAGGATCCTCAAGGCCGAGCGCGTGCGGCCGCTGTGGGTGGTGGCGGGTTTCCACGCCGGGGCCTGGGCGCTGGTGAGCGCTCTCGGCGGTCCCGCTGAGCTTCGGGCCGTGCTGCTCTCCTACACGCTCTCGACGGTGGCCTTCGCCCTGATCACGCCGCTCGCCAAGCTCTCGCTGCACGCGGCGGGTGCGGCCGGGGTCCTGGTATGCCTGGTGCGGGTCTTCGGTCCGGTGGGCGGTGTGTTCATCCCGCTTTTCCTGGCGATCTGCTGGTCCCGCGCCGCGCTCGGGCGTCACACCGCCGCCGAGCTCGCGCTCGGGACGCTGGTCGGCGGGATCGGCACCTGGGTCGCCTTCGCGCACATGGTGGCCTGATCCCTCGAGCTCGCCGGGGTACAATCGGTTTCGGTCCTGCATCTTCATCGGGGGTGTCTCTACGTTTTGGTGAACCTCTACGCTTTGGGGGCGGCTTTCATCGGCACCGGCGTCGAGATGGTCGAGGCGCTCACGATCGTGCTCGCCGTCGGCGCGGTGCGCGGCTGGCGGG
This sequence comes from Rubrobacter sp. M3-4, assembly GCF_059772285.1. Lineage (NCBI taxonomy): Bacteria > Bacillati > Actinomycetota > Rubrobacteria > Rubrobacterales > Rubrobacteraceae > Rubrobacter > Rubrobacter sp. M3-4. The sequence continues at coordinate 276,760 of NZ_JCBAJP010000003.1, read as the reverse complement.
GCGCGCTGCTCGGCGCGCTCTCCGCGGCTCTGGTGCTCGCGGCGCTCGTGGCTGGTGTGGGCGCGCCGCTTGCCTCGGTGATGGGGCTCTTCTGGGTCCAGATCGCCGTGGGCGCCTTCCTGCTCCTCTTCGGCGCGCGCTGGCTCAGGAAGGCGATCCTGCGCTACGGCGGTCTGATAGCAATTCACGACGAGGCGGAGAGCTACGAGGAGGAACGCGGCCGTCTCGAGGGGGCGGGCGAGGGAGGGAACCTGGCGGGCGTAGACCGTCTGGCCTTCGCTACCGCCTTCGGCGGCACCTTCCTGGAGGGACTCGAGGCCGTATTCATCGTCATCGCCTTCGGTATCGGATCGGGGGCGATGCCATCGAGCATCCTCGGCGCGGTGCTCGCGGTGGCGGCGGTGGTGCTGGCCGGGGTGCTTCTGCGCCGGCCGCTCACCAGGGTCCCGGAGAACACGCTCAAGTTCGTCGTCGGGGTGATGCTCACCAGCTTCGGGACGTTCTGGGTGGGCGAGGGGCTCGGGGTGGCGTGGCCGCAGGGCGACCTGTCGATCCTCTACCTGGCGATGAGCCTCCTGGTGTTCTCGTGGGTCGAGGTCCGGCGCATGAGGCGTCTTCCGGTCCTGCGCGGAAAGAGGGTGCGGTGAGGGCTTTGCTGCGGGAGCTCGTCGGGCTCGTGGCCGACGACGGGCGTCTGGTCTGGACGGTGGTCCTCGCGCTCGTGGTGAGCGCGGTGCTCGGCTGGTTCGGGCTGAAGGAGGTCGCGACGGTGGTGCTCTGGGCCGGTATCCTCTTCGCGCTCGCCCTCTCGATAGAGAGCAGGATCAAGCTCCAGAAGAAGGACCGTTAGATCCGGCGGGCTCCCCATAGTAGATGGCGCGGTACCAGATCGTAGAGAGCGTGTCCACGAGCTCTTCTTCCGATGGGGCCACCCGGGAACCGAGCGTGCTCGCGTAGAAGCACCGCTCGTTCATCCAGACCAGGGCCCGCGCCAGCTCTCCTACCTCGATCCTCTCGAGCGGTTTCTGGCGGAGAAGCCTCTCCAGCGTGCCGAGCAGCGCCTCCTCCCGCAGGTCCGCACTGTACGGTCCCCTGCGGCGTGCGCCCCGATCATCCCGGCCCGCGATTCTAACAGAGCGCACGCGGTTGAATGCTTGTGTCGAGGAAAATGAAACACACGTTGATAATCCCACCGCCGGTTGCTAACCTCTGGCGGGAGAGGTCCCTGTCGGGGAGAGGAGGCGGTATGGGCGAGATGCCCTGGCTCGGGCTGTACCGGGGGTACCTTCCAGAGCGGTTCGAGGTGCCGGATGTCTCGCTCTGGCAGCTCTTCGAGGATGCCGTAGGCGAGCATGGCGGGAGGGTTGCGCTCGTGCTCGGGGAGCGCAGGGTCACTTTCCACGAGCTCCGTGAGATGGCCGAGAGGCTCGCCGGTGCGCTGCACGGGCTGGGGGTGAGAAAGGGCGATCGCGTCGGGCTGATGCTCCCCAACGTGCCGCAGTATGTTATCGGGTTCTTCGCGGCGATGCGGCTCGGGGCGGTGGTCACCCAGCTCAACCCGATGTACGTGGAGCGGGAGCTCGAGCACATACTGAAGGATTCCGGGGCCAGGGTCGCCATCGTCTACGACGGGGCTTACGAGAGGGTGCGGGCGGTGCGTGGGAAGGTGCCGCTCGAGACCGTGATCGTCGCGCCGCTGCAGGGTGGGCGCCCCGGGCTCGAGCGGGGGGATGTGTATCTGGAAGAGCTGCTGGAGGAGAATGCGGGGGCGGCGCCGGAGGTGGAGATGGACCCGGCGGAGGACCTCGCCGCGTTGCAGTACACCGGCGGGACCACGGGGCGATCGAAGGGGGCGATGCTCACCCACCGCAACCTCGTCGCCAACGTCTTGCAGAACCTGGCCATAGCGACCGTCGAGCCCGGGGAGTACGTCGGGGAGAAGGCCGTCGCCGCGCTGCCCTACTTCCACGTCTACGGGCTCACGTGCGTCATGCTCTTCGGCATCAAGGCCGGCACGCAGCAGCTGCTCGTGCCCCGCTTCGAGGCGCAGGCGGTGGTGGAGCTCGTACGGCGCGAGCGGCCGGCGCTCTTCCCCGGCGTGCCGACGATGTTCTCCGCACTCGTCGCGAGCGGGGAGGATCTGCGGGAGAGCGGCTTCGGGGGGATACGCTTCTACAACTCCGGCGGGGCGCCGCTCCCGGTCGGCCTCAAGCATGCCTTCCAGGAGAGGGTCGGGGTGCCGCTGCTCGAAGGGTACGGGCTCTCCGAGGCCTCTCCGACGACCCACGCCAACCCGCGTTTCCTCGGGGAAGGGAGGGACGGGTCCATCGGCATCCCGCTGCCCGCGACAGACGCCAGGGTAGTGGACGTCGAGAGCGGGGAGAGGGAGCTTGCTCCCGGCGAGGAGGGGGAGCTCGTCGTCAGGGGGCCCCAGGTGATGAAGGGTTACTGGAACATGCCTGAGGAGACCGGGCGGTTGCTGCGCGACGGCTGGCTGTACACCGGGGATATAGCCCGGATGGACGAGGAAGGTTACTTCTACATCGTCGACCGCAAGAAAGACCTCATCGTCGCCTCGGGCTACAACGTCTACCCGCGGGAGGTCGAGGAGGTGCTCTACGAGTGTCCCGGGGTCTCCGAGGCGGCCGTGATCGGGGTCCCCGATCCCTACCGCGGGGAGACGGTCAAAGCTTTCGTCGTCAAAGAGGGTGGGAGCGAGCTCACCGGGGAAGAGGTGATCGAATTCTGCCGCGACCGGCTCGCCGCGTACAAGGTGCCGAAGGCCGTCGAGTTCCGGGAGGAGCTGCCCAAGAGCACGGTCGGGAAGATCCTGCGGCGGGTTCTGGCCGGCGAGGAACGTGAGGCCGCCTCCCGCTGAAAGTGAGGGTAGAGCCTGCGGCGGGCCGTCTACCGGTGCGTTCGCCGTGAGGTTTCGGCGAAAGAGAGTTAGTATTTCCGCCGGTAGACGAAGACCGGAGGTTTTTGGTTGCGCAGGTGGCAGGTAAGAGAGCTGGGCGAACCGACGGAGGCGATGGAGCTCGTCGAGGAGGCTTCGCCCGAACCCGGCGCGGGGGAGGTCGTGATCGAGGTGCGGGCCGCCGCGCTCAACTTCTTCGACTTCCTGCTGTGCCGCGGGGAGTACCAGGAGAAGCCGGATGTGCCCTTCACGCCCGGCGGAGAGGTCGCCGGGGTGGTCGTGGAGGCGGGCGAGGGGGCCGGCTTCGAGCCTGGAGAGCGGGTGGTGGCGCTGCCGGGCGTGCCGCGCGGCGGGTTCGCCGAGCGGGTCGTGGTGCCGGCTGAGAAGGTCTTTACGGTCCCCGGGGCGGTTCCCTTCGAGAAGGCCGCCGCCGTCCCCATAACCTACGGGACGGCGCACTTCGCCCTGCACCGCCGGGCGGGCGTCCGGGAGGGGGAGACGGTGCTGGTGCACGCCGGGGCCGGCGGGGTGGGGTCTGCGGCGATACAGCTCGCGAGAGCCGCCGGCGCCCGGGTCCTGGCCACGGCGGGTGGGGAGGAGAAGACCGGCATCTGCCGCCGGCTGGGGGCGGAGGTGGCGATCGACTACCGCGGGGAGGACTTCGTCGCGGCGGTGAAGGAAGCCACCGGAGGCCGCGGGGCGGACGTCGTGATCGACCCGGTCGGCGGGGAGGTGTTCGACCGCTCGCGCCGGTGCGTGGCCTTCGAGGGGAGGATCGTGGTGATCGGGTTCGCCTCCGGCGGGATACCCGAGATCCCGGCGAACCACCTCCTGCTGAAGAACTACTCGGTCCTCGGGCTGTACTGGGGGCTCTACGGCCGGGTCATGCCGGGGCTGGTGGCCGAGGTCGGCGCGGAGATCTTCCGCCTGCTCGAGAAGGGTGACGTAGACCCCCTTCTGTACCGAAACGAGACCGTACCGTTCGAGGAGATCCCCCGGGCGCTCGAAGATCTCGCCGGCAGGCGTACCTGGGGGAAGCTCGTCGCCGGGCTCTCTGGTTGAGCGTCGCGCGCTTTGGGGGTATAGAAGGTTCCATGGTGGAGATTTGCGGGATCATCGACCGGACGATCCGAGTGGCGGGCGGGCATGTCCTCTGAGGGGGCGATCATCGGGTGCGCCGAGGCACACCCGAACATCGCGCTCGTCAAGTACTGGGGCAAGCGCGACGAGAAGCTCAACCTGCCGGCGGTGGGGTCGATCTCCGTGACCCTCGACGCGCTCACGACGCGCACGCGGGTCACGTTCGATCCCGCCTTGAGGAGGGACGAGCTGAGGCTCGGGGGCAGCGAGGCCGACGCCGCGCGCGTGAGCGTTTGTCTCGATCTTCTGCGAGAGAAGGCCGGGGTGGGCTGGTGTGCCCGGGTCGAGTCGGAGAACGACTTCCCCACCGGGGCCGGGCTCGCCTCCTCCGCCTCCGGGTTCGCCGCGCTCGTCCGGGCCGCCGACGCAGCGCTCGGGCTGGGTCTCGACGAGCGCGAGCTCTCGGGGATAGCCCGACGGGGTTCGGGGTCTGCCGCTCGTTCGATCTTCGGGGGTTATGTGGAGTGGCCCCGGGGGGAGCGACCCGACGGGAGCGACTCGGTCGCCCATCAGCTCCTTCCTCCCGGGGGGTGGCCGCTTGCGGTGCTCGTCGCGATCACCACCCGCCGGAGCAAGCCGAAAGGTTCCTCGGAGGGCATGAAGCACACCGCGCGCACCTCACCCTACTGGGAGGCCTGGGTGGAGGGGCAGGAGGAGGACCTCGCCGCGGCGCGCGGGGCGATATTGCGGCAGGACTTCGAAGCCCTCGCGGAGGTCTCCGAGCGCTCCTGCCTGAAGATGCACGCGCTCATGATGGCATCCTCCCCCGGGTTGTTATACTGGAGCGGTGCCACCGTCGAAGCCATCCACGCCATACGCGGCCTGCGGCATGAAGGGGTTCCCGTCTTCTTCACCGTCGATGCCGGGCCGCAGGTCAAGGCCGTTTGTCTCCCCGGAGCCTCGGATGAAGTCGAGAGGGCCCTGCGCGGGGTCGGGGGGGTGCTCGAGGTGATCCGGAGCGGGATCGGGGAGGGCGCCCGGGTCGTAGAGCCTGAATCGGTGGTGAGAGGTTGAAGGTACGCGCCGAGGCGCCCGGAAAACTCTTCCTGCTCGGAGAGTACGCGGTGCTGGAGGGGGCTCCGGCGCTGGTGCTCGCGGTCGATGCCCGGGCCTCGGCGGTCGTCGAGCCCGCCACGACGCCGGGATGGGAGCTGGTCGCGCCGGACGTCCTGCAAAAGAGCGTGGCTTTTCGCTTCGATGAGGCGGGGTTGCCGGTCTGGCCCGAGGCGGACATGGGCAAGCGCCTCTCGCTCGTGGATCAGGTACTCAAGGGCCTCGCCGTGCGCGGGCTTTTGCCGGAGGGTGGGATCAGGGTCACCCTCGACACCTCGGACTTCTTCGCGGTGCGCGACGGCAAGAGGCGCAAGCTGGGGCTGGGTTCGAGCGCGGCTCTGACGGTGGCGCTCGCCTCCGCGCTGACGGCGGCGTCGGGGCGGAGGGTGAGGGTGAAGGACCGGGGGGCGTGGATGGGGGAGCTGTTGCACATCCACCGAGCGCTGCAGGACGGGCGCGGTAGCGGGGCGGATCTCGCGGCCGCCATCTACGGCGGATGTCTGCGCTACCGCCTGGACGAGGACAACCCTCGCATTGAGGGCTGCGGATGGCCGGAGGGCCTGCACCGGCTCTTCGTTTGGACCGGGACGCCGTCCTCGACCGGGGAGTATCTGGCGCGTCTCGATGCCTGGCGGAGGCAGAATCCCGACGAATACCGCAGGATGCTTCGCGAGCTGCGGTCTCTCGCGGAGACCGGGGCCGCTTCCATCGCCGACGGTGGGGTGGACGGGGCTTTGAAGGCATTCTCGGCCTACGCTCGTGCCCTGCAGGAGCTCGGGGCGGCGGCTAAAATCCCTATTTACTCCGCCGAGCATCGCGAGATAGCGGAGGTGGTCGAGGGTGCCGGCGGGGTGTACAAGCCCTGCGGCGCCGGAGGTGGGGATTTTGGCGTGGCGCTGTTCGGAGAGGCCGGGCGGTTGGAGATCGCGCGCGGAAAGCTCGAGCGGGCTGGCTTCCTCTGCCCTCCGCTGGCGCCGGACTACGACGGGCTCAGGCTCGAGGTGATCGGGGAGGAATAGATGAGTGAGCGGGCACGTTTTCCCGAATTCTACAAGCTTTCCATATCCGACCGGCTGCGTCTTCTGCGGGAGCGCGGTTGGATCGGCGAGGAGGACTACGAAGCTCTTTTGAGCGGGGAGCACACCCTCACGCCGCACAAGGCGGACAAGATGATCGAGAACGTCATCGGGGTGATGGGGCTCCCGGTGGGGCTGGGGCTGAACTTCCTGATCAACGGCCGTGAGTACGTGGTGCCGCTGGTCGTCGAAGAGCCCTCGATCGTCGCCGCGCTCTCCTCGGCGGCGAAGGTGGCGCGCGCCTCCGGTGGTTTCACCGCGGAGTCCACCGAGCCTATCCTGATCGGTCAGGTGCAGGTGGTGGACATCCCGAACGTCGCCCGGGCGAAGTCCCAGCTGCTCTCGCGCAAGCGGGAGGTCATGGACCTCGCCGACAGCCTGCACCCGCAGATGGTGGCACGGGGCGGGGGGTGCCGCGACATGGAGGTGCACCAGCACCGGCTGCCGGACGGTCGGGACATGCTGGTCGTTCACCTGCTGGTCGACACCCGCGACGCGATGGGGGCGAACCTGGTCAACACGATGTGCGAGGGGGTGGCCGGGCTCGTCGAGTCTATGACCGGCGGCAGGGTCTTCCTGCGCATCCTCTCGAACCTCACCGACCGCTCGATGGTCCGGGCGCGCTGCGAGATACCGGCCGAGCGGCTCACCGGTAAGGGCTTCCGGGGCGAGGACGTGCGCGACGCGATCATCCTGGCCAACGACTTCGCGAGCGTGGACCCCTACCGGGCGGCGACCCACAACAAGGGCATAATGAACGGGATAGACGCGGTGGCGATCGCCACCGGCAACGACTGGCGGGCGATAGAGGCCGCGGCCCACGCCTACGCGGCGCGCAGCGGGCGCTACAGCTCGCTCACCCGCTGGTACAAGGGAGAGGGCGGTGAGCTCGTCGGGGAGATCGAGATCCCGCTCAAGGTTGGCACGGTCGGAGGGCCGCTGCAGTCCAACCCGACCGTCGGGATAAACCACCGGTTGCTCGGGATCGGCGGCGCGCGGGAGCTGGCCGAGGTGATGGGTGCGGTGGGGCTGGCGCAGAACTTCTCGGCGCTCCGGGCGCTCGGGACCGAGGGCATCCAGCGGGGCCACATGACGCTGCACGCCAGGAGCGTGGCGATGGCCGCCGGGGCGACGCCCGAGATCTTCGACGAGGTCGTCGAGCGTCTGATCGATTCCGGCGAGATCAAGGTGTGGAAGGCGGAGGAGATAATCTCGAGCCTGGGCGGCACGCCGGGCGGCGCGAAGTCCGAGGAGGAACCCGACCCGCGCCTCTCGGGGCATGGGAAGGTGATCCTGCTCGGCGAGCAGGCGGTGGTCTACGGCAGCCACGCGATCGCAGCCCCCATCCCGCTCGCCGTCCGGGCCCGCGTGCGCGAGACCTCCTCCGATGGGGTGGACCTGCTGATCCCGCGCTGGGGCGTCGAGTACCACATGCGTCCGGATCGGCGGCCGCACGACCGCCAGGAGGACACCTTCGAGCACACGCTGGAGGTGGTGTTGGGACGTCTCGGGCTCACCGGACGACCGATGCGCATCGAGGTCTTCCCGACGATCCCGCGGGCGATGGGCCTCGGCGGCTCGGCGGCGATGGCGGTCGCGATCATCCGGGCGCTCGACCACCAGTTCTCGCTCGGCCTCTCGGACGAGCAGATAAACGAGCTGGCCTTCGAGTGCGAGAAGGTGGCCCACGGCACACCCTCCGGGATAGACAACACGCTCGCCACCTACGGGGAGTTCCTCCTCTACCGGCGCGGACGCGAGGGCGAGCCGCCGCTGATGCAGAAGGTCGAGGTGCCGAGGCCGCTGCCGCTGGTCATAGGCCTCACCGGCAAGGAGAGCCTCACCGCCAGGACCGTCGGAAGGGTGCGCGAGGCCTGGCAGAGGAACCGTACCCTCTACGAGAGCATCTTCGCCGAGATAGACCGCCTGGCGCTCGACGGCCTGGAGGCCCTCCGTTCCTACGACCTGGAGCGCCTCGGTGAGCTGATGAACGTCTGCCACGGCTACCTCAACGCCCTGCAGGTCTCGAGCTGGGAGATGGAGGAGCTCGTCCAGATCGCCCGCTCCAACGGGGCGCTCGGCGCCAAGCTCACCGGCGGGGGTGGCTCGGTCATAGCCCTCTGTCCCGAGGACTCCGACCGGGTGGTGGGCGCCTTCCGGGACGCCGGATACCAGAGCCTCGAGGTCTCGGTGGGCTAGCAGGGCCTGGCCCCTGCCTGATCGAACACCCCGTCCCCGGGCTTTCTCGGCTGCTCGAGAAGACGTGAGGGCACTGGGCATCCGGTAGAATGTGTGCATGGAGCATCGGATGTCCGCGTCCGTGGTGGTCGTAGGATGAGCGTGCGGGGAGACGCGAACGGGAAGAGGCGGCGCAGGGTCATGCCCGCCGAGAGGCGGGAGATGATCTCCGAGATGGTGCGCAAATCCGGGAGCGTGACGGTCGCCGCGCTCGAGGAGACCTTCGGTATCTCCCCGATGACCGCGCGCCGGGACCTCGCCATCCTCGAGGACGAGGGGAGGGTGAAGAGGATCCACGGCGGGGCCGTGCTGCCCGGCTTCGCCCGGCGGGAGGACTCCTTCCAGCGGCGGCTGGAAGAGGAGCGGGAGGCCAAGGAGAGGCTCGCACGGGCGGCGCTCGGGATGCTGGGTTCGGGCGAGACGCTCTTCGTGGACTCCTCCACCACCGCCTACTACGCCGCGCGCCTCATCCTGCGCGAGGGGCTCGATGCGACCATCCTGACCAACTCGCTGCCGGTGATGTCCCTCTTCACCACCGACGAAGCTCCGAAGGTCTCCCTGATCGGGGTGGGAGGCACCCTGCGCAAGCTGACGCTCTCCTTCGTGGGACCACGGGCCACCGAGGATGTCGAGGCCCACTTTGCCGACCGGGCTTTCGTCTCGGTCAAGGGCGTCACGCCCGACGGCTACCTCACCGACCCGGACCCCCTGGAGGCCGAGGTCAAGCGCGCCATGATCCTGCATTCCGAGGAGCCTATCCTGCTCGTGGACGGCGGCAAGTTCTCCCAGAGGGGCCTGAACCGCATCGCCCACATCTCGGAGGTCTCGACCGTCCTCGCCGCCGATGCGCCGGAGCAGAGGCTCAAGGAGATCGCCGCCGGCGGAACCAGGGTGAGGCGGGTCTAGCCTACCTGGGGTAGGCCTCCCTCACCCCGCCGTCGACGTTGAGGACGTTGCCGGTGCTCTTGGCCGAACGCTTCTCCGAGGCGAAGTGCAGGACGGCCTGCGCCACGTCCTCGGGGAGGACGTTGACCTTGAGGGTGGTGCGCTCGCGGTAGTGCTCCTCGAGCTTCTCCGGCGGGATGCCGTACGAGCGCGCCCGGCCCTCCCGCCACTCCGAGCCCCAGATCTTCGAGCCCCGGAGCACCGCATCCGGGTTGACCGTGTTCACCCGGATGCCCGCTTCCCCGCCCTCTTCCGCGAGACACCGCGCCAGGTGCAGCTCGGCCGCTTTCGCCGAGGAGTAGGCCGAGGCGTTCTTGCCGGCGGCGAGGGCGTTCTTGGAGGCGACGAAGACGAGGCTCCCGCCCACGCCCTGCCGCTTCAGCACCCGGAACGCCTCGCGTGCGACCAGGAAGTACCCTTTGGCGAGCACCCGGTGGTCACGCTCCCACAGCTCGACGCTCGTCTCCTCTATGGGCGCGCTGGAGGCGAGCCCGGCGTTCGAGACGACGATGTCCACCCCGCCGTAGGTGAGGACGGTCTTCCTGTAGGCCCTCTCCACGGCGTCCTCGTCGGTCACGTCCACCGCGACCGCCTCGCCGGTGCCGTCGAGCTCCGCGACGGCCTCCTCGGCACCCGCCCCGTCCAGGTCCGCCGCGACGACGCACGCCCCTTTTGCGGCGAGCTCGTCTATCGTGGCACGCCCTATACCGCCCGCCCCGCCGGTGACGAGCGCGACGCGACCTTCCAGTTCCCCCGGTGGGGGAGCCAGGGTGAGCTTGTACAGTTCGAGCGGCCAGTACTCGACCGCGAAGGATTCCTCTTCCGTGAGCGAGACGAACTCGTCCACGGCGGAGGCGCCGCGCATCACGGCTATCGCCCGGTAGTAGAGGTCCCTCGAGAGGGAGGCGGCCTTGAGGTTCGCGCCCGAGGCGACCATCCCGACGCCCGCTATCAGGACGACCCGCGGTGAGGGGTCGAACATCTTCTCCTCTCCGGAAGAGTTCTTCTCGAAGTACTCCCTGTACTCCTCGCGGTAGCTCCTCACCACCTCGGGCAGCTTCGCCGCGAGCTCGTCCGCGTCCCCGGTCCGCGGGTCGAAATCTACCCAGAGCGGGCGCATCTTGGTGTTGACCAGGTGGTCTGGACAGGCGGCACCCACCTGCGAGAGCTCCGCCGAGTCCCGTCCGCAGACGAACTCGAGTACCTCGTCCGAGGCGTCGAAACGGAGGATCTTCGGTCCGTCCTGCGAGAGCGCCCCGCGCAGGACGGGGAGCACCCGGTAGAGCAGCTCCTCGCGCGCCCTCTCCTCCAGCGGGGGGATGGCTTCTCCGCCGAAGGGCTCCGTACCGGCCGCACGCTCCGCGACGAACCGGGAGGCGCGGTTTACCGCCTCGATCGTGTTCGCGTAGGACTCCTCGCCGGACTGGCCCCAGGTGACGAGCCCGTGCTTGGCCAGAAGGACGAAGCGGGCGCGTGGGTTCTCCCGCACGGCCTCACCGACCTGCTTCGAGAGGGTGAAGCCGGGGCGGATGTAATCTATCCAGATCGCCTCCTCCCCGAAGCACTCCGCGGCGAGATCCTTCCCGTTTCTGGCGCAGCAGAGCATGTTTATCGCGTCGGGATGGGTGTGGTCGACGTGGGGGTGGGGGATGAAGGCGTGCAGCAGGGTCTCTATCGAAGAGCGGGGCATCTCCGGGGCGAGCTGGCAGCGGGAGAGGTAGGAGACCATCTCCTCGTCGGCCATCTCCTCCCGCTCGTAGAGGGGCAGGACCTCCTCCAGCTTCAGGCCGGTGAAACGGTCCGCCGTTATGGTGGCCAGGTCCGACCCGGAGCCCTTGACCCACATGACCTCGATCTCTCGGCCGGTGTGATCGCGCTCCCTCGTCTTCACCGAGGTATTGCCCCCGCCGTAGTTGGCCACGGCGCGGTCTCTGCCGAGCAGGTTGGAGCGGTAGGCGAGCTCCTCGAGGGGCGAGAGCCCCTCCGCTTCCTCCTTTCTCCAGAGGTTCTCCGTCGTCGCTGCGATTCTCGTCTCCATGTCTTCCCTCCGCTCCCTCTAGTTCCAGCCCGCGGGGGTGCCCCCGCGGCGCTCCTCGGTTGCCTTTTGCATGTACCCGCTCTCCCGGAAGGCGCCCACGGGGTCCGGCGAGGCCCCGAGATCCTCCCTCACCTTCGTGCACAGCGGCCTCACGTCGGTTGCGCAGGCCTCCTGCAGGATGCGGTGCGCGCCGAGGACGTCCCCCGAGAGCCTGGCCTCGCGCAGCGCCCGGCGGTCCACCAGCAGGGCCTTCGCGTAGGCCTCCTGCAGGTTCACGACCGAGAGGATCATCGCCTCTATCTTCGGCTCGACGTTGTGCGACTGGTCTATCATGTAAGAGATGTGCCTTCCTTCCTCCTCGGCCTCGAGGAGCTCGACGTAGATCAGGAAGAGCTCGAACGGGTTGGTGGAGCCCACGATCAGGTCGTCGTCGGCGTACCTGCGGGCGTTGAAGTGGAAGCCCCCGAGCCTGCCCTCAGCGAGGAGCAGCGAGACGATCTGCTCTATGTTCGTCCCCTGCAGGTGGTGACCGAGGTCCACCAGAACCTGCGCCCTCTCGCCGAGGCGCTGGCATATCGTGAGCGCGGCCCCCCAGTCCGGGATGTCGGTGTGGTAGAAGGCCGGCTCGAACGGTTTGTACTCGACCAGAAGCCGCATCCCTCGCGGCATCGCGTCGTAGAGCTCCGAGAGGCACCCGAGCATCCTGCCCCTGCGCTCCGAGAACGAGTCCTGACCCGGGTAGTTGGTCCCGTCGGCGAGCCAGAGCGAGATCTCCTCCGAGCCCACCTCTTTCGCTATCCGGACGCACTCGAGCAGGTGGTCCGTCGCCTTTCTCCTTATCTTCTCGTCCGGGTTGCAGACGCTCCCGAGCCTGTAGTCTTCATCCTGGAAGAGGTTCGGGTTCACGGCTCCTATCCGCATTCCAAGAGACTCCGCGTGCTCCCGGAGAGCCCCGTAGTCCTCCACCGCATCCCACGGGATGTGTATCGCCACCGAGGGTGAGATGCCGGTGTGGCGGTGCACCTGCGCGGCGTCCGCGATCTTCTCGAACGGATCCCGGGGAACCCCCGGCTGAGAGAACACCTTGAAGCGCGTCCCCGAGTTTCCGTAGCCCCACGAGGGGGTCTCCACCCTTTGCGCCCTCAGCCGCCCCTCTATCCCCTCCGGGTCCAGCCCGCGCTCCGCGATGGAGCTTACGAGCCTCTCGTAGGCTTCCCTGGATCTACCCTGCACGAGACCCTCCCTCATCTCCGATTTGCGATCTTCACGAAGCGTTCCTTCAGAGCATGCCACCTCTCGGGCTCTTGCGGTTCGTACCGTCTGAGGCCGAACGAGCGGGCGACGACCTCCCTCATCCGTGCGAGGGACTCCACCTCTCCGGCGGCGTACGCCTGGACGAGCGCGTTACCCGCGGCCGTGGCCTCGACCGGACCTGAGACCACTGGAAGTCCCGAGGCCTCCGCCGTCATCCGGCACAGAAGCTCGTTCTGCGAGCCGCCGCCCACCACGTGCACCACCTCGAGGTCCCGCTCTGTGATCCCCGCCGCCTCTTCGATCACCAGCGCCTGCTTGAGCGCCAGGCTCTCGAAGATGCACCGGCACACCTCGCCGACTCCTTCGGGTGGATTCTGTCCGCTCTTCGCGCAGAAGCGCTCGATGCGCCCCGTCATGTCTCCCGGCGTGAGAAAGAGAGGGTCGTCCGGGTCCACGAGCGCTCCACCTGGAGGAGCCTCCCCCGCAAGACGGCAGAGCTCCTCGTAGGAGTACACCTTTCCCCTGCGCGCCCACTCCCTGCGGCACTCCTGCAGCAGCCACAGCCCCATCACGTTCTTGAGGAAGCGCGCCCTCCCGCCGAAGCCTGCCTCGTTGGTGAAGTTGGCCTCCATCGCTTCCTCGCTCATCACCGGCGACGGTAGCTCCACGCCCACCAGCGACCAGGTGCCGCTGGAGACGTACGCGAAGCTCTCCGTCTCCGCCGGGACGGCCGCCACCGCCGAGGCCGTGTCGTGTGAAGCCACGGTGACCACCGGGACCTCCCCGAGTCCCGTCTCCTCCCGGACGTGGGGCAGGAGGCGACCGAGCGTGGTGGCTGGAGGTACCAGATCCGGGAAGATACGCTCCGGGATCCCGAGCCTCTCCATCAGCCCCCGTGCCCAGCTTCTCTTCGAAGGGTCGTAGAGCTGGGTGGTCGAGGCGTTGGTCTCCTCGCAGGCCGTCTCCCCGCAGAGCCAGTAGTTCATGAGGTCAGGGATCATGAGCAGGGTCTCCGCGGCTTCCATCAGGGGAGAGCCCTCCAGCGCGAGCAGCTGGCAGAGGGTGTTTATCTGCAGAAACTGGATGCCGGTCGTGCGGTAGATCTCCTCCTTCGGCACCCTGCGGCAGGCCTCCTCTACCGTGCCGTCCGTGTACGGATCCCTGTAGTGCCGGGGGGAGGAAAGCAGCCGGCCTCCTGCGAGAAGCCCGAAGTCCACCGCCCAGGAGTCGACCCCGATGCTCGCCGGGTTCCCGCCCGCCGCGGCGAGCCCCCGCTCCACCTCCTGCAAAAGATGGAGTGCGTCCCAGTAGAGCCCGTCCGGCAGCCGGACCGGGACGTTGGGGAAGCGGTGGACCTCCTCCAGAGAAAGGCGGCCTCCATTGAGGCGGGCGCGAAAGACGCGCCCGCTCTCGGCCCCGAGGTCCACCGCGAGGTATGTCGTGGTCCCTGATGGCATCGCTACCCGATTGTAAGGCCGGCGTGTGGCATCAGCCCTTCACCTCGCTTTGTGTGGTTTCCTTCGTGCCTGCCGCCTTGTCACTGCGTTCTGCTTCTATCTCTTCCAGCGACTTCCCGGCCGTCTTCGGCATGAAGAAGAAGCCAACGACGCCGCTGATGAAGAGGAAGACCGTGAGCAGAAGGGCGGCGGGCTTGATGCCGGTGGCCGCAATGGTAGGCAAGAAGAAGCTCCATATCCCGAGTACCACCCGGGCAACCCCGAACGTGATCCCCTGCGCCGTTCCCCTGAGCAGCGTTGGGAAGAGCTCCTGCGACCAAGTCTTGTAGAAGGCTTCTCCCGCTATCGTGCCCCCGAGACCGAAGAGGACGATATTGGCTATGACGGTAGGGGTGTTGAGCGGGAAGATGACCCAGGCCAGAAATGCAGCCACCGACATGATGGCTCCAGTGCCAAATATTACGCGCCGTGCTCTGTCGCTGCGATCATTGAACGGCATGAAAATGAAGAAGACGGATATCGCCGTGAGCACGAAGCCGACCGCCTGCAGCCCGACACTCGATGCCTGACTTTCTGCACCGAGGGTCCTCACTATGTAGGGGAAGAAGATACCGTTGGTTCCCGCGGCCAGGTTCCAGAACGTATAGAAGATGCCCGTGTAGGCGAGGGCTCCCAGGTTCGCCCTGCTGAACAGGCCGCGCAGATGGCTCTGGACGTGCTGTGGTATGGGCGCCAGCTCTGGCTGTTCGGAGGCTGCCGAGGTGCGGCGCGTCTGGCCCGCGCCGGAGGCGGCGGTCCAGCGGGCCGACTCGACGAGCCCTCGTCGCAGATACCAGGTGACGAGCGCTATTACGAAGAGGTGTCCGAAGACTATCCTGGTTCCCGTAAGTCCGAAAGGTGCGAATATGAACGCCAGTACCAGAACGACTACCGGCCCCACGCTCCACGCCACCTGGGTGAGCCCCATCAGCCTGCCCCGGGCTTTGCTCGGGGCGAACTCTCCGACCAGCGCGAGCGAAGTCGGCACATCGGCCCCGACCGCGACTCCTATGAGCACGGTCCCGATGAACAGCAGCGGCGCGTTGGCGGAGATAATGATCAGCAGAATGCCCAGCGCATAGACCAAAAGGTCGTACTGATATATACGTTTGCGCCCGAAGAGATCCCCGGGCCGGCCGCCGATGAACGAGCCGATCGCCGCTCCTATGGCGTTGGGACCTATCGCCGCGAGTGCTCCGATCGCTGAACTGCTCAGGTGCAGGTGCTGCTGCCACAGCGCCAGTCCAGAACCCAGCGCCACGATGGATCCTGCATCGAGATACGAAGCCATCCCGGCGAGGACCGTCCATCTCCAGTGCTGGCGGGTTACCCGCTCTTCTACCCTTCCGTTCCCTTCTTCGGGGCCAGACATGATAGTTCGACTCCTTCCTTTCCCCAGTCTCTTTCAACAGGGAGGCCCGTCAAACCTTCTTGTGGTTTAAACAGTGTTTCTTGTTGTCTCCTCCTTCCCCGAGGGCATGTGTGCCCTCGTCATTGGTTCGACGATGCGGTGAACTCGTACTCGCCGGATCCGACCTTCAGGATGGTGTGGCCCTTTCCTTTCTTCACCACCTCGATACCCTCGGCTTCCTGCAGGGGGACGCCACTCTCCTCTATCCGGTCCGGTGTGGCGGGGAGATGTACGGTCGCGGTGGTGTTGGGAGGAATGGATGCCCGCAGGCGGAACGTGCCGTCGGAGAGCTCCCAGGCGCTCGTGATCGGACCACGCACCGACTCGTAGGACGCGCGGGCCCATCTCAGCTTCCCCCCGGGACGCGGACGGATCACGACATGCCCGTAGCCGGGATCCGCGGCGTCGATGCCCGCCACGTACCTGTAGAGCCACTCGCCCACCGACCCCAGCGAGTAGTGGTTGAACGAGTTCATGTTGGGCGACTGGAAGCCTTTCTCTTCGGTCCAGCCGTCCCACCTCTCCCAGATGGTCGTCGCCCCGTGCTTTATGGTGTAGAGCCAGGATGGGAAGCTCTCCTGGTGCAGGAGCCGGTATGCGACGTCGGCGTGTCCCGTCTCCGCTAGAACGGGCAGGAGGTATCCCACCCCGGCGAACCCGGTGGAGAGGTGCCAGTCCTCCCGCTCGATCGCCGCAACCAGGTGTGAGGCCGCGCCCTCTCGTTTCTCGTCGGGCAGGAGATCCATGTGTAGCGCCAGCGCGTAGGCCGTCTGCGTGTCGCTCTTTATCTTCCCTTCGGGGGTGACGTAAGCCTCGTTGAAGGCCCTCTTTATCTTCTCGAAGAGCTTTTCGTACTTCGCGGCGTCCTCTTCTCTGCCGATAGCTTCTGCCATCTCGGCCATGAGCTTCGCGTCGTAGGCCCAGTAGGCGGTGGCGAGGAGCTCCCTCGGCGTGTCGTCGCCGAAGGGGGCGAGCCAGTCGCCGTAGTTGTTGTTGAGGCGGTTCTTGCGCAGGTAGTCCGGGTTGGCCTCGCGGATGTAGTCCATCCAGCGTTCCATCGCTCCGTAGTGTGCTGAGATCATGCGGACGTCACCATAGACCCGGTAGATGGTCCAGGGGACTATGATCCCAGCATCACCCCACGCCGGGGCTCCGTCGCGCAGGGTGACGACCCGGGGTGCGACGTCGGGGAAGCCACCCTTCGCTGACTGCGCATCGACGACGTCCCGCATCCACTTGGTGAAGAATGCCTGCACGTCGGCGTTGAAGGAGGCAGTACGGATGAAGACCTGGGCGTCACCCAGCCACCCGAGGCGTTCATCCCGCTGCGGGCAATCGGTCGGGACCGAGAGGAAATTCCCCCTCTGACCCCAGACGATGTTGCTCTGCAAGCGGTTGACCGTCTCGTCCGAGCACTCGAAGCTGCCCACCAACGGTGTGTCGGAGTGGAGTACGCGCCCGGTCACGGCCTCCAGAGGGGGCTCTCCAGGATACCCGCTGACCTCGACGTAGCGGAAGCCGTGGAAGGTGAAACGCGGCTCGTAGACCTCCTCGCCCCCGCCTCGCAGGATATACGTGTCGGTCTGGCGGGCCGTGCGCAGGTTCTCGGTGTATATCGTGCCGTCGGGGTTCAGCACCTCGGCGTGGCGCAGCCTCACGCCGGTCCCCGCTTCTCCGCGCACCTTGAGCCGCACCCGCCCGACCATGTTCTGCCCCAGGTCGAAGACGTAGACACCGGGAGCGGGCTCGGTCACGGATTTCGCCCCTACTTCCTGGGTGACCCGGATCGGCTGGGAGGGCTCGGCTACGAGCATCTCGTCCCCGAGCTCTTCCGTTTTCACCGGGAGCCACCCCGAATCGTCGAAGCCCGGCTCGTCCCAACCATCCATCTCCAGCCGGGCGTCGTAGCACTCTCCCATGAGGAGGTCGGAGTGGAGGATGGGCCCGGTCGTGCTCCGCCACGAGCCGTCGGTCGTGAGGCTCACCGTGGTGCTGTCTTCGTACTCGACGTTCAACCGGGCGAGGAACTGCGGCCTCTCTCCGTAGTGCGCTCCCCGGCGCTTGGGGTCGAAGCCGACGTACCCGCAGTACCAGCCGTCGCCCAGTATCGCCCCGATGGCGTTCTCGCCTTTCCTCAGCAACCCCGTGACATCGTAGGTCTGGTACTGGATGCGCCTGTGGTAATCCGTCCATCCAGGAGCCAGCTCATGATCTCCGACCCGCTCCCCGTTCAGATGTGCTTCGTAGAGCCCGCGAGCGGTGGCGTAGAGCCTCGCCCTCCGTACGGGTTTCTCGAGCGTGAACGTTTTCCTCAGGTACGGCGACGGAGCGAGTCCTGCGGCCACCTCGTCGAACTTCTCTCCGGTAGGGGGCTCGTGCGCCGCGGAAGGGTCTTCTCCTAATCCTATCCAGCAGCCTCCCCAGTCCCTCCTCTCGAGAAGACCGGTCTCCCAGTACGAAATATCACTCCATCCAGAGGGCTCCCCGTTTTCGTCCCAGACGCGCACCCTCCAGAAGTATCGTGTGCCGGAGACGAGGTGCGGACCCTCGTAAGTGGCGAGCGGAGCATCCGTCTCCACCCTGCCGCTATCCCAGCGAAGAGAACTTTCTCCGTCTGTGAAGTCTTCTCTCTTCCCAGCCACCTGAACTTGATAGGCGCTCTGCAGTTTCCCTCTCCCGGAAGCTTCGATCGACCAGCTCAGTACGGGTGCCGGGTCGTCCACGCCAAGCGGCTCGCCCAAACCCCCACACCTCAACCTTACCGGTACGAGATCTGACACCTTCCCCACGACCTCCTGTAACCTCGCTTGCATCATGATCTTTTTGCTGGTCTTTATATATCGTTTATGTCCCTAAATCCCCCACAGATTATTATTTTCGATCATTATTAGCACAGCTGGTGTGCGGGTGCAAGCGAAGCCTGATCGGGGGGATTGATCCTTGCTGGTGCGGGTGTGATGAACTCGTTGGGAGTGCGGTCATGGTGAAAGGATGTGAATCGGAGGTGATGAGGACAGACGTCCCGGGGTTCATCTCGGGAGGGCTGTCAAAGCCCCCGGAGTCCTCCGGGGGCTTGCCGTTACGGTGGAGAATCTGGTTGGTTTACCGGGATTTTCGAGTGGACCCGACGAGACTCGAACTCGTGACCTCCGCCATGCGAAGGCGGCGCTCTCCCAGCTGAGCTACGGGCCCAGGACGCGGTTATCCTAACACAGAACCGGAGATCCATCAGGGGGTTTGGAGAGAACGAAAAGGGCTGGGAAAGGGATCCCTCTCCCAGCCCCGCTGCGACAATACGCCGCAGCACATGACTATGCCGGAAAGCCTATGTCAACCTCTCCTGTCCATCGGACCTTACCTCCCACTCGGAGGGGCAGTTCCTGTCATACGAGTACCCGGGTGGTGTGGGGCTCAAACATGGGGGTGGGGTTCAGCCGCCCCTGCACGCGGCTCCGAAGGAGACGCGTGCGCTGGGGAGTGATGTGGCGTGGTAGATCGAGCCGTCGGCGCGGATCAGATCTCCGGGGGAGAAGGCGTAGCGCACGGCGTACTCGCCGGAGACGATCCTTTTGCCCTGCGTTCCGTCCACCTCGACCTTCGTGACCCTGCCGGAGGGGGAGCGGCCGAGTACCCGCACGCCGGTTATGGCGCCGATGCCGAGGCCTGGGGAGCTCCACGGCGAGATCGTGCCGCTCCAGCGCATCCAGGGAGAGCCGCCGATCGCGTCGTACGGCCGACCGGCGGGGGTCGTGTCCTTCATCGCCTTCAGGTAGGGTTCCGGCCCGAAGACGTAGGAGGAAGCCTCGGTGTAGCCACCGTCGGAGGAGTAGTAGAAGGCCTTTATGGGGCTGCCGGCGTACGTCGCCACGACCCCGCGCGTCTTGGACACCGCGTGGTTCGTCGAGGGAGTTTCGGAGGAGGCTCCGAGGTACCTCTCGTCGCTCCCGGTGAGGTCGAAGACCCTCGCGTGGGCCTCCAGCGCCGAGCGGGCGTAGGAGCGGCTCGCGACCGCCTGGGCCTCGAGCGCGGCCTGGGGCCAGGATGGGGGCATCTCGTTCGGGACGACCCCTCTCACGTACCCCTCCAGTCCGAGCCGGTTCACCAGGTAGAAGCTCCCGCCGGAGACTCTGACGATGAGCGCTCCCCGGTAGCTTCTCCCCCCGTAATGCAGGAATTCTCCCGAGGCTCTCCGGAAGATGATCGGACCCCGGTAGTCACCGAGTTTTTTGCCAGAGGAGAGGTTCGTGACCCGATAGAGCCCTTTGCTCGTCAGGTACCCGACCCGGTAGTCGCCGGGACCGAGCGTGAGGGAGACGCCGGTCCCGGACGGGGCGAGCCTCGCCGTGCCGCCCGGAGCGACCCAGATGGTATAGGCTCCACCGCTGGATTTCCTTGCCAGCAGCACCCGCACCAGCGGGTTGTTTCCGTATCTTGTGAGGCGGACGCCGTGGTAGTAGGCTTTTACGATCCGCGCATAGCCCTGGCCTGAGACGGCCCGCCCGTAGGCGCCGTACTGGGAGAGGCCGACCCCGTGTCCGTAGCCCGACCCGCAGACCGGGATGCCGGTCGTAGCCCGTACAGGGACTGAGACCTGGAGGGTGAACAGGGCCGAAGCGAGCAGGGTGATCGCCGTCATGGTCGCGGCTCTCAGACGGAGGATAGGTTTCATGCAGGGTCCTCTCGTTCTCGTCTCGGGGCACTCACGGAGCTTTTCGGCTGCGCAGGAAGATTACTTTAGCTTTCGGCCATGGATGATGCGTGTTTCGGCGTGCTAAGATGCCCGGGTTTTACGGAGTTTCGTCCGGAGGCGGGAGGTTTCGGGTCGTATGAGTGAAGACAGGGTAGGGGTCGAGTCGTTCGGTTACAGGCAGGAGCTCAAGCGCTCGCTGGGGTTGTGGGATCTCGTGATCTACGGCCTCATATTCATGGTCCCGATAGCCCCCTTCGGGATCTTCGGGAGCGTCTACGCCATCTCCAAGGGCATGGTCGCCCTCGCCTACGTCATCGGCATGGTCGGGATGGTGTTCACCGCGATGAGCTACTCCGAGATGTCGCGGGCCTTCCCGCTCTCGGGTTCCGTCTACACCTACGTGGGGCGCGGGATCGCCCAGCCACTGGGGTTCCTCGCAGGGTGGGGGATACTCCTCGACTACGTCCTCGTGCCCACGTTGCTCTACGTGGTCTCCGGGGCCGCAATGCAGAGCGTGATCCCCGGCGTCCCGATCTGGGCGTGGGTGCTCGCGTTCATCGTCTTCAACACGATCATCAACTACCTGGGCATCGAGATGACCGCACGGACCAACCGCATCATGCTCGTCGCCGAGCTCATCGTGCTGGCGATCTTCCTCGTCTTCGGCATCCTGGCGATCGCCTCGGGCAGAGGCGGGGTGCACTTCTCGTTCGATCCGCTCTACGATCCCGGGAGGTTCTCACTGCACCTGGTCTTCGGCGCCGTCTCGGTCGCGGTGCTGAGCTTCCTCGGCTTCGACGGGATCTCGACGCTCGCCGAGGAGAACCGGGAGGACGCGCGGCAGATAGGGCGTTCGATCCTGCTCGCGCTCTTCCTCGCGGGGGCGCTCTTCATAGTGCAGACGTGGGTGGCGGCCCTCCTGGTCCAGAACCCCCAGCACCTGATCAACACCCCCTCGGCGCAGGACAGCGCCTTCTACGACGTCGCGGGCTTCGCCGGCGGACGCTGGCTCGCCGTGCTCACGGCGGTCGCCACCGCCGTGGCCTGGGGGTTCGCCGACGCGCTCGTGGCGCA
The DNA here is from genome assembly GCF_059772285.1 of Rubrobacter sp. M3-4. Classification (NCBI taxonomy): domain Bacteria; kingdom Bacillati; phylum Actinomycetota; class Rubrobacteria; order Rubrobacterales; family Rubrobacteraceae; genus Rubrobacter; species Rubrobacter sp. M3-4. The sequence goes on along the minus strand of NZ_JCBAJP010000003.1, from coordinate 255,428 downwards.
GGCGGCCACCTCCAGGCTGCTCTACAGCATGGCCCGCGACGGGCAGCTGCCGCGGATCCTCTCGCGCGTCCATCCGCGCCGGCGGGTGCCGGAGAACGCCATGTTCCTGGTGGCGGGCGTCTCCGTCGTCGTGGGGCTGTGGGCCTCGGCGCAGAGCAACGCCATCACGCTCCTCAGCACGCTGGTCAACTTCGGGGCGCTCTTCGCCTTCTTGCTTTTGCACGCATCGGTCATCTACTACTTCGGGGTGCGCCGGCGCAGCGGGAAGTGGGGGAGGCACCTCCTCTCCCCGGCGATAGGGCTCGTGATCATCGGCTACGTCCTCTCGCAGGCGTTCCCCTCGGCGAAGACCGTGGGGCTCATCTGGCTCGCGATAGGCGTCGTCGTGGTGATCGTACTCAGGATGACGGGAAGGCGGGTCGAGCTCTCCGGGCTCTCCGACGGTCAGGAAGGGAAGGAATAGAGGAGGAGTATGGCGCAGCAGGCTTACACGGTGGATCACGTCGTCCCGCGGGACCAGGTCGTCTTCAGCTTCGGGCCCGAGATGAAGCCCGTGCTCGAGGTGTCCCCGGGAGAGGTCGTGACCTTCGAGACGCAGGACTGCTTCTCCGGGCAGATACGGAGCGAGGGCGATCTGGTGACCGACATAGACTTCTCGCGCGTCAACCCGGCCACCGGGCCGGTCGCGGTGCGCGGTGCGGAGCCGGGGGACAGCCTGATCGTCGAGATCCTCGACATCCGGACCGCCGGGCAGGGGGTCGCGACGATCATCCCCGGCTACGGTCAGCTCATAGACCTGGTCGACGCACCGGTGACGAAGATCCTGCCGGTGGAGGACGGCATCGTGCGCTTCGACGACCGGATAAGCTTCCCCGCCAGGCCGATGGTCGGGGTGGTGGGGGTCGCCACCGGCGGCGAGACGCTCGAGAACGCCCTGCCCGGCAGGCACGGCGGCAACCTCGACGACCACCTGCACGGTGTCGGGACGAAGATTTACTTCCCCGTCCGCCAGCGGGGAGCGATGTTCGCCGTGGGGGACATGCACGCGAGCATGGGCGACGGCGAGATCTGCGGCACCGGCATCGAGATAGCCGGGGAGGTGACCGTGCGCTTCGATCTCCTCGAGGGCCGGCAGGCGAACTGGCCGGTCTCCGAGACCGGGGACGCCTGGATCTCGCACGGAACCGTCCCGGATTACCCGGAGGCGATGCGCGAGGCGTGCCGGGAGGCGGCCGCCCTCCTGCGTTCGCAGTGGGGGATGAGCTACGAGGACGCCTTCATCTTCCTCAGCGTGCGGGCCGACGTGGGGGTGGCACAATCCTGCAAGCCTTCTCCCTTCGCGAGCATCGCCCGCGTCGTCGTGCCGAAGCTGGAGGCGCTGCCGGGCCCGTTCCGGCTCTAGCGGACCGGGTTCTTTCTGGCGTAGCTGTAGGCGGTGTAGGCCGAGACGACGTGAGCGACCCACCCGAGGAGGCCGCCCGTCCCGATCCAGAGCCCGGGCGTGATGATCAGCCACAGGATGCCCGCGAGGATACGCCCGTTGTAGAACTGGCCCACCCCCGGGATGATGAGGCTCAAGACCGCCGCAAGTCCCGGATCGCGCATGCGCCGTACTCTACCACACTCGCCTACAGCGCGAGCAGACCCATCAGCTCGTCGACCGGGGTCTCCTCGAGCCGCTCCTGCTCCGAGAGGAGCTCCTCGAGCGCCGCGAGCTTCTTCCTGGGGAGCCGGGTCGCGGCGTTGGCGCGGAACTTCTCCTCCAGCAGCGGGATGCCCTCCTTCCTGCGGCGGCGGTGGCCGATGGGGTACTCGACCTCGACCTTCTGCGTCGAGGTGCCGTCGCGGAAGAAGACCTGCACGGCGTTCGCGATCGAGCGCTTCTCGGGGTCGAGGTAGTCCCGGCTGTATCGTTCGTCCTCTTTCACGGTCGTCTTCGCCCGCAGCTCGTCTATGCGGGGGTCTTCGGCGAAGGAGTCCTCGTAGGAGTCGGCGGTGATCTCGCCGAAGATCAGGCCGACGGCCGTGATGTACTGGATGCAGTGGTCGCGGTCGGCCGGGTTGTTGAGCGGCCCCTCCTTGGCGATGATCCTCATCGCCGACTCCTGCGTCGTGATCTCGACGCGTTCGATCTCCTCCAGCCGATCCCTCACCTCCGGGTTCAGCCGGATGGCGGCCTCGGCCGCCGTCTGGGCGTGGAACTCGGCGGGGAAGGAGATCTTGAAGAGCACGTTCTCCATGACGTAGCTCTCGAACGGGCGGGCGAGCTTTATCTCCCTCCCCCCGAAAAGAGCGTCCTGGAAGCCCCACCCTTCGGCGGAGAGCGCCTTCGGGTAGCCCATCTCGCCGGAGATGGCCATCATCGCGAGCCTCACCCCCCGGCTCGTGGCGTCCCCGGCCGCCCAGGACTTCCGGCTGCCGACGTTCGGCGCGTGGCGGTAGGTGCGCAACGGCCCGCCGTCTATGAACGCCCCGGAGACGGCGCTCTCGACCTCCTCGCGCCCGCCGCCGAACAGGCGCGTCGCCACCGCCGCCGAGGCCACCCGCACCAGCAGCACGTGGTCGATGCCCACCCGGTTGAAGGCGTTCTCGAGCGCCAGGACGCCCTGTATCTCGTGCGCTTTTATCGCCGCGGATAGCACGTCGCGCACGTGGAGGGGATCTCCGCCCTCCGCGCGCCTCTTGCGGCTCAAATGGTCGGAGACGGCCAGGATCGCGCCGAGGTTATCCGAGGGGTGGCCCCACTCGGCGGCGAGCCAGGTGTCGTTGTAGTCGAGCCAGCGGATGGAGGCGCCGATGTCGAAGGCGGCCTTGACGGGGTCGAGCTCATAGGGGGTCCCCGGCACCCGCGCGCCGTGCGGCACCACCGTCCCCGGCACCGCCGGCCCGAGCAGCTTGGCGCACTCCGGATAGCGCAGCGCGAGGAGGGCGCAGCCCAAAGAGTCCATCAGGCAGTAGCGGGCGGTCTCGCGCGCGAGCGGACTGGCCGGCTCGTAGGTGCAGACGTACTCCGAGATCCTATCTATGACCTCATCCGCCATCTATCTCTCCTCCAGGGGGACGAACTCGCGTCTTTCGGGGCCGGTGTAGTTGGCGGAGGGGCGGATGATCTTCCCCGACTCCCGCTGCTCTATGACGTGCGCCGACCACCCGGAGGTGCGGGAGAAGACGAAGAGCGGGGTGAACATCTCCGTGGGGATGCCGCAGAAGCGGTAGGCCGAGGCGCTGTAGAAGTCCAGGTTGGGGAAGAGACCCTTCTCCTCGTGCATGAGCGTCTCGATGCGCTCGCTCACTGCGTACAGGTAGCCCTCTTCGTGTCCCTCGGAGAGCCGCCTGGACCAGCCCTTTATGATGTCCGAGCGGGGATCGACGCGGGTGTAGACCGGGTGTCCGAAGCCCATCAGCCGCTCGCCGCGCGCGAGAGCCTCGTAAAGGCCCTCCTCGGCCTCCTCGGGGGTGCGGAAGCGCTCGATGAACTCCATCGCCGCCTCGTTCGCCCCGCCGTGCAGCGGGCCGCGCAGCGCGCCTATCGCGCCGGTTATCGCGGAGTAGAAGTCCGAGCCGGTGGAGGCGATGATCCTGGCGGTGAACGTCGAGGCGTTGAACTCGTGCTCGGCGTAGAGGATGAGCGAGACGTCGACCGCCCGCCGCTGCTCCTCTTCGGGCTCGCGGCCGTGCAGCAGGCGCAGGAAGTGCCCGGCGAGGGAGTCCTCCCCGGTGTCGGTCTCGATCCTCTTGCCGCTGTGGGCGAAGTGGTGCCAGTAGAGGAGCATCGAGGGGAAGCAGGAGATGAGCCGCTCCCCGATCCGGCGCGCGTCCCGCTCCTCTCCCTCGTGCTCGAGCGTCCCGAGCATCGAGCAGCCGGTGCGCAATACCTCCATCGGGTGGGTGGAGGCCGGGATCCTCTCCAGGACCGTCTTCAGCTCGTCCGGCAGCCCCCGCAGCCCCGAGAGCTCTCTCTTGTATTCCTCGAGCTCCCTCTCGTTCGGGAGCTCCCCGCGGATGAGGAGGTGCATCACCTCCTCGAAGGTGGCCTTCTCTGCGAGGTCTTCTATGGGGTAGCCGCGGTACTCCAGGCTGTCGCCCGAGCTTCCGACCGTACAGATCGCGGTGTCCCCGGCGATCGCCCCCGACAGCCCGACGCTCTTCTTTGCCAACTTATCCCTCCCTGCCTCTCGCGAACAGCCGGTCGAGCTCCCTCTCGTACTCCTCGTAGCCCAGGAAGTCGTAGAGCTCGCTGCGGGTCTGCATCTCCCCGACGACGCCCTTCTGGGTGCCCTCTTCGCGGATCGTCCGGTAGACCTTCAGGGCCGCCGCGCTCATCGCCCTGAAGGCCGAGAGCGGGTAGAGCGCTAGCCCGACCCCTACCTCCGCGAGCTCCGCAGTGGTGAACAGCGGTGTCTTCCCGAACTCCGTGATGTTGGCGAGGACCGGGACGTCGAGCGCCTCGGTGAAGCGCCGGTAGTCTTCGAGCCCGGTTACGGCCTCGGCGAAGATCGCGTCGGCTCCGGCCTCCTGGTAGAGCTTCGCGCGCCCGACGGCCGCGTCGAGCCCCTCGACGGCCACCGCGTCGGTGCGGGCCATCACCACGAAGTCGGGGTCGGTCTTCGCCGAGGTGGCCGCCTTCACCCGGTCGGCCATCTCCTCCGGCTCGACCAGCTCCTTGCCGGGCCGGTGCCCGCAGCGCTTGGCCTGCACCTGGTCCTCGATGTGGATCCCGGCGACGCCGGCCCGGATCATCTCGCGCACCGTCCGCCCGATCACGAACGCCGGCCCGAAGCCCGTGTCCGCGTCGACCAGAAGCGGCAGATCGGTCACCCCCGTGATCCTGCGCGCGTCGCAGAGTACGTCGTTCAGGTTGGTCATGCCGAGGTCCGGCAGGCCGTACGAGGCGTTCGCCACCCCTGCCCCCGAAAGATAAAGGGCCTTGAAGCCCGCGCTCTCGGCCAGAAGAGCCGCGTAGGCGTTTATGACGCCCGCGACCTGCAGCGGCCTCTCCTCGCTCCAGGCCCGCCTCAAACGGGCCCCCGGCGAGGGTGCCGCCCCGTTCTCCGTCAGGCTCATGTTACTCCTCTCTCATGCTCTCTCCTGTTCGGCGGCCCGGATTCCCTCGAGCGCCGAAGGGTCTTCCAGCGTCGAGAGGTCGCCCGGGTCCCGGCTCTCGGCCACGGCCTGGATGCCGCGCCGCAGCAGCTTCCCGCTGCGCGTCTTCGGGAGCGCCCCCACGAAGTGTACCCGCTGCGGGCGGGCCACCGTGCCGACCTTCTCCGCGACGAGTTGCTTTATGGATGACTCTAACCCGGGGGAGGGCTCGGCGTCCTCCTTCAGCACGACGTAGGCGAAGATCGCCTGCCCCCGGTACTCGTCGGCGACGCCGACGGCCGCGGCCTCCGCCACCGCCGGATGGGCGCTCAGCGCCTCCTCGATCTCCCGCGTCCCGAGCCGGTGGCCGGCGACGTTTATAACGTCGTCGGAGCGACCCATCATGTAGTAGCGGCCGTCCTCCGCGCGCATCGCCCAGTCGAAGGTCGAGTAGAGCTCCTTATCCGGGAAGCTCGAGAAGTAGGTCGAGACGAAGCGTTCGTCGTCGCCCCAGACGGTGGACATGCACCCCGGCGGCAGCGGTGCCTTGATCGCGAGGATACCGCGCTCGCCTGGGCCGACCTCCTCGCCGCTCACCTCGTGCATCACCCGGAGGTCGTAGCCGTAGCAGGGGAAGCCGGCGCTGCCGGGCACCACCGGCTCGTCCTCGAGCCCGGGGAGCATCGCGCTCAGGATCGGCCAGCCGGTCTCCGTCTGCCAGTAGTTGTCCCGCACGGAGACGCCGAGCGCCCCGGAGATCCAGCGGGCCGTCGGCTCGTCGAGCGGCTCTCCGGCGAGGAACAGGTTCCTGAGCGAGGAGGTGTCGTGCTCCTCCATGTACGAGGTGCCCTGCTTCCTGAGCGCCCTTATCGCCGTGGGGGAGGTGAACATGGTCTGCACGCCGTGCTCCTCGACGATGCTCCACCAGATCCCGGGGTCCGGCCTCACCGGGAGCCCCTCGTAGACGATGGTGGTGAGGCCGTACAGGAGCGGGCCGTAGACGATGTACGAATGTCCCACGACCCACCCGATGTCCGAGGCGGTGAACATCGTCTCGCCGGGATTGGTGGCGAAGACGTGCCTCATCGAGGCGGCGAGCGCAACCGCGTATCCTCCGGTGTCGCGCTGGACGCCTTTGGGGGTGCCGGTCGTCCCGGAGGTGTAGAGGATGTAGCTCGGCTCGCTCGACTCCAGCCACTCGACCGGGACCTCCTCGCCGAAGTGCTTCTCTCTGAGCGCGGCGTAGTCGAGGTCCCGGCCCTCCTCGAGGTTCAGGTTCTCGTCGATGTGCCGGTTGCATACCACGACGTGTCCGGGCGGGTGTTCTGTCATCCCGAGCGCCTGGTCCACGAGCGGCTTGTAGCGGATGACGTTGCCGCCGCGCATCCCGGCGTCCGACGTGATCAGGGCCTTCGGCCGGGCGTCGTCTATCCTCCTGGCGAGGTTCTCGGCAGCGAACCCGCCGAAGACGACCGAGTGTATCGCTCCGATCCTGACGCACGCCAGCATCGCGAAGATCGCCTCGGGCATCATCGGCATGTAGACGACCACCCGGTCGCCGCGCCCGACGCCCAGCTCTCTGAGCGAGGCGGCGAAAGCGTTCACTTCGGCGTGAAGCTCGCGGTAGGTGAAGGACTTCTCCTCGCCGGTCTCGCTCGAGACGTAGACGAGGGCCTTCTGGTCGCCGCGGGATTCGAGGTGGCGGTCTACGGCGTTGTGGCAGAGGTTCGTCTCGCCGCCCGGGAACCAGCGGGCGAACGGCGGACGTGAGTAGTCGAGCACCCGCTCGAATTCGGTGTGCCAGTCCACGAGCCGTGCCTGCTCGGCCCAGAAGCCGTCCCGATCTTCGAGCGAGCGGCGATGGAAGGCTCGGTACTTCTCAAGGCTCATCTCTCCTCCCTTCCCTTCGCGGGAGCTTCCTCCACACGGATGAAGGATACAACGCGAGGAGGGGGTTCTCCGTCCTAGGCCCGCTCCTTACGGGAAGAGGCTATCAGGAGTAGGAACGCACCGACCACGATGGCCGTGTCGGCGAGGTTGAAGACGGGCCAGTGCTCGAGCGGCCAGAAGCGCAGGTCGAGGTAGTCGGTGACCTCGCCGCGCAGAAGACGGTCGGTCAGATTCCCTGCCGCGCCTCCCAGCACGAGGCCGCACCCGAGGGTGACGACCTTCGAAGGGCCTAAAGAGAAGAGGATCCAGAGCACGAACCCCACCGCGACCGCGCTGCCGGCCACGAGCAGCACGCTACGGCCGGCGAGGATGCCGAAGGCTCCGCCGGAGTTCTCGATGTAGGTGATGTCGAGCACGCCGGGGATCGCGACCAGGCTCTCACCGAGTCGCATCGAGCCGCGCACGATGCTCTTTACCGTCTGATCGAGCGCGAGCACGAGTGCCGCGACGGCGAACGCCGCGAGAAGGGAGCGGGCGGCGCTCGTCTTCTGGTGTCCAGGGTGCTTCTTCTGCGCGTCCAATGTCCTCGGGAAGATCGTACCATCCTCGCCGGGCGGTCGTCGCCCGGACGGCACGGCTCCGTGGAGGTTGCTCTCGTCTGGTCAGAGAAGCGCCCGGATGAACAGCACCAGGGCTACCACCGTTGCGACCCAGAGGCAGACCACGACGACCGCGGCAACCCGGCTACCGGCCGGAGGATCTGCGCTGCGGGCCCGCTCGCGGCACTCCGCGAGCACCTCGTTCGGGATGAGGCGTATCGCCAGCGCCACGCCGATTGGGACGAGCACGAGATCGTCCAGATAACCGAGGATGGGGATCGGGTCCGGGATCAGGTCCACCGGGCTCAGCGCGTAGCCTACGACGCAGGCGGCGAAGAGCCGTGCGTGCAGCGGCACCCGGGGGTCGCGGTAGGCCAGATACAGGGCGTGCACCTCCTGCCCGAGAGCCCGGGCGCGGTCTCTCAGATGACGCAGGGCTTTTCTCGGCACCGCCGTGGACACCTCCGGGGGATTGCCCGCCGCGACTTTACCACGCGGTGCGGGGCCGAGACTGTAAAGAGGTCAAAAACGTAGTAACGTTCGCGGTTGTGAAATCCAGGATGGACATCCCGGGCAGGTCATACCGATGGGCCTTTGGGGCGCTGGTGCTCCTGACCCTGCTCGCGGTGGCGCTCGGGGTGGCCGCGCGCGTCTACCACCTGGGGTTCCCGGACAAGAGGATGTGGGACGAGGTCTACTTCCCGGTCTTCGCGCGCAACTACCTGGTGGGCAAGAACTTCTTCGATCTGCACCCGCCGCTCGGCAAGTTCATCATAGCGGTGGGGCTGCTCATCTACGGCGATACCCCGCTCGGCTGGCGGGTGATGTCCGACGCTTTCGGGGTGGGCATGATCTTCATCGCAGTCGGGGCGGGGTGGTATTTCCTCAGGGACCGGGCGGCGGCCCTGTTGATGGGGCTCTTCGTCGCCTCGGAGACGATGTTCATCGTCTACTCGCGGGCCGGGCTTATGGACGGCATCCTCACCTTCTTCGTCCTGGCGACGATGGCCGCGGCCTGGCGGACGAAGACGCTGCGCGGGGTGGCCTTCACGGCGCTCCTGTTCGGGCTCACCGTGGCGATCAAATGGGCCACGGCACCGCTGGTCATCCCCGCCGGGTACGTGATGTGGCGCAAAGGGTACCTGAGGCCGTTCATCGGGAGCCTGTACATCTCGGTCGTCGCGTACCTGATCGTGGTCTACCTCGGCCAGCTCATAAACCACGACCACAACCCCTGGCGGGCGTTCGTGGACGTGTGGCTCTGGCACATAAAGGCTGCCGAGCAGATCACCCGCGCCGTGCCCAACACCGAGGCCTCGCCGTGGTGGGCCTGGCCGCTGATGACCCGGCCGATCCTGTTCTTCTACCGCCCGGCCGCGGCGGGTGAGCCGGTGAGGACCGTTCTCGCGCTGGGGAACCTGGCGATCTGGTGGCCCGCGACACTCTCGGTGCTCGCCGGGATCTACGAGCTGGGGCGCCGCCTGCTGCTGCGGCTCCCGGTGGCCGATCATCCACTGGTCCCGATAGTGCTCGGGTGGATCTTCCTGCTGCTTCCTTGGGTGCCCGGGACCCGCATCCCGTTCGTCTACAACTACTTCCCGGCCTACGCGTTCGCGCTGCTGGCGCTCGCCTACTGGGCCCTCGTGATCTGGCGGCGTCGGCCGTGGCTGGTGGTGGGCTACTGCGCGGTGGTCATAGGGGTCGCGATCTACTTCCTGCCGATGACGATGGGGCTGCCGATGAGCCCGGTCAGCCTGAAGGACCACCTGTGGCTTTTGAGCTGGAACCACCCAGAGTACATAAGGACGTTCCAGATCAACCGCATCTTCCCCTACTGAGGCTCGCCGTAGCCGCCGCCCCCCGGGGTCATGACCGTGACCTCGTCGCCGGGGGCGAGCTCCAGGCTTTTCTTCGGCGGCAGCTCCTCCCCGTTCAGGAGGTTTCTGCCGGTTGCGCCGGGATGCCCCCCGCGCCTGCCCTGCGGAGGATGGCGTCTGCGGTCGGTGAGGAGCGAGAGGGTGGCCGCCTCCAGTACCTTCACCGACCGGACGAGCCCGTCGCCGCCGCGGTAAAGGCCCTCTCCGCCGGTGCCGCGTCGGATCTCGTAGCGGGTCACCCGCATCGGGTACTCGAGCTCGAGCGCCTCTATCGGGGTGTTCAGCGTGTTGCTCATCGAGACGTGGACGCCCGAGGGACCGGGACCCTTCGCGCTGGCGCCCTGCCCGCCGCCGATGGTCTCGTAGTAGGTCCAGCCGCGGCCGCCGATGATCAGATTGTTCATCGTTCCCTGTCCCTGCGCCGGCAGATCCGCGACCTGCGAGAGCGCCGAGATCACCGTGTCCGCGATGCGGTTGGAGGTCTCGACGTTGCCGGCGACGACGGCCGAGGGGCTCCTCGCGTCGAGCAGGCTGCCTTCGGGCACCGAGATCTCGAGCGGGGCGTATGTGCCGGCGTTGGCCGGGACGTCCTCGGGCAAGAGTAGCCGGAGCGCGAAGTAGCAGGCGGAGCGGGTGACGGCGAGCGGGCAGTTCACGTTGCCCGGTACCGCCGCGGCGGTGCCGGAGAAGTCTATCTTCATCTCGTCGTTGCGTACCTCTACGGTGACCCGGATCGGGATGTCCTCCTCCGTCACGCCGTCGCCCTCCAGGTAGTCGGTCGCGGTGTAGACGCCGTCTGGGAGCGCCCGGATCGCCTCTCGGGTGCGCCGCTCGGTGTAGGCGAGGACCTCCTCGAAGGCGGAGAGGACGACTTCCTCACCGCGCCGCTCGATGAGCTCGTTCAGACGCCGCTCCGCGAGGTCGTTCGCGGCGATCTGGGCCCGCAGGTCGGCACGCCGCAGGGCAGGGGTGCGGACGTTGGCCAGGATGAGGTCGAGGACTTCGTCCTGGTACTCTCCTCCCCGCACGATCCTCACCGGCGGGATGATGAGCCCTTCCTGGAAGATCTCCCGCGAAGCCGCCGGCATGGATCCCGGGCTCATCCCGCCCACGTCGGAGTGGTGGGCCCGGGTGACGGCGTAGCCCAGGATCTTGCCTTCGTGGGCCATGGGGGAGACGAGGGTTATGTCCGGCAGGTGGGTTCCTCCGGAGTAGGGGTCGTTCAGGACGTAGACGTCTCCCGGCGCGGCGCCGAGCGCCATGACCGCCGCGACCGCCTCGGGCATCGCCCCGAGGTGGACCGGGATGTGCTCGGCCTGGGCGACCATCCGGCCTTCGGCGTCGAAGATCGCCGCCGAGCAGTCGCGCCGCTCCTTGATGTTCGAGGAGTAGGAGCCGCGGATCAGGAGCGCCCCCATCTCTTCGGCGATGCCGGAGAGGGCGCTGGTGAGCACCGAGAGCGTGACCGGGTCCATCCCGCTAACCATCCTCTCGCTCCAGCACGAGCGTGCCCGCACCGTCCACCTCCCCGCGCCATCCCGGGCGCACCAGGCACGTGGCCTCGTCGAACTCGACCACCGCGGGGCCTTCGACCCGCGAGCCTTTCCCCATCCTGCTCCTCTTCAGCACCGGAACTTCCTCCCATCCCTCCTCGAACTCTACCCTGCGGCGTTCGGTCACGGGATCTCCCTGCGCCTCTCCTTCTTCGAGCAGCGGTCGCTCTACCGGAGAGATGGCCGTCAGGCGCAGGTTGACCAGCTCGACCGGCTCTTCTTCCATCCGGTAGCCGTAGCGCCGCTCGTGGGCCTCGTGGAAATTCCCTTCGAGCTTCTCCACCACATCCGCCTCGACCGCCAGCTCGAACGCCTGTCCCCGGTATCGCAGGTCCGCCCGGCGGCGGAGACGGGGCGATTCGAGATCCGAGGCGGCTCCCTGCTCCATCTCCACGAAGATGCGTTCGATCTCCTCTGGGTCGGCCTCCGCGAGCGGGCGGAGGAAGGGGGAGACGTAGTCCCGCCTGAGCTCCGAGATGGCCAGACCGAGCGCGGAGAGCACGCCCCCCGCCTTCGGGACGAGCACCGTGCGCATCCCGAGCTCTTCGGCGAGCGCGCAGGCGTGCAGCGGCCCCGCCCCCCCGAAGGCGACGAGGGCGAACTCCCGCGGGTCGAGCCCGCGCTCCACGCTGATCACGCGCAGGGCGCGCACCATCTCGGTGTTGGCGACCCTTATGACGCCGAGGGCCGTCTGGTGCGCGTCGAGACCGAGCCTGCGGCCGAGTTTCGCAAGGGCCCTCTCCGCGAGCTCCCGCCTCAGGACGACCTCGCCTCCCAGCCGCGCCCCGTCGCGCAGGTAGCCGAGGAGCAGGTTGGCGTCGGTGACGGTCGGATCTTCTCCGCCGAGCCCGTAGCAGGCCGGTCCCGGGTCCGCCCCGGCGGAGTGCGGACCAACCCGCAGCGCCCCTCCGGCGTCCGCCCAGGCGACCGATCCTCCCCCGGCGCTCACCGTGTGCACGTCGACCATGGGCAGTTTGATCGGCACCCCCGCGACCACCGACTCGGTGGTCGTGAGCGCCTCGCCGTCGAGGATCGGGGCGGCATCAGAGCTGGTCCCGCCCATATCCAGCGTGAGGACGTTTTCGTAGCCGCTCGCCCGGGCCACATACGCCGCGCCGACGACCCCGCCCGCCGGCCCCGAGAGCACGCACCCCGCCGCGTTTCGGGCCGCGTGTCCGATCTCCACGACCCCGCCGGAGGACTGCATCACCAGCGGGGAGGGGAGTCCCGCCGCTTTCGCTTTCCGGGAGAGGTTCTCCAGGTAGGAGGTCAGCCTGGGGGCGAGGTAAGCGTCGGCCGCTGTCGTCGAGAAGCGCTCGTACTCCCGGAACTCGGGCAAAACCTCGCTCGAGAGCGAGACGTGCACCCCCGGAAGCTCGCGCCGCAGCACCTCGCCGACGTGCCGCTCGTGCTCGGGATGCGAGAACGAGAAGAGCAGGCACACCGCAACGGCCTCCACCTCCGCCTCGCGCAGCGCCCGCACGGCCTGCCTCAGGCTCTCTTCGTCCAGCGGCTCGATCTCCCCGTCCGGCCCCATCCGCTCGCGCACGGTGAACCTGAGCTCCCGCGGCACCAGGGGCGGCGGGCGGTCCTTCGAGAGGTCGTAGAGCGAGGGGCGGTTCTGGCGGCCGATCTCGATCACGTCCCGGAAGCCCTCGGTCGTGAGGAGGGCCATCCTCGCCCCGCGCCGCTCGAGCAGGGCGTTGGTGGCCACGGTCATCCCATGGGCGAACGCGGTGACCTCCCTCTCCCGGAGGTTCGCCGCGCGGATCGCTGCCATCACGCCCTCCGACTGGTCGCGCGGGGTGGAGGGAACCTTCGCGGTGACGATGCCCCCTTCCACGAGGGCCACCAGATCGGTGAAGGTTCCCCCGACGTCCACGCCCAGCCTGAGCCCGTTGCCTCGCAAGCTGCCCCTCTCTCTCCGGTCTCGCACCTCGTTCAGTTTATCGGGACGAACCGTTTGCCGCGGGTCTCGGGCAGGAGCAGGAGCGCGACGACGCAGGCGGCGTATCCGACCGCGCCGAGGGCTATCGCCGCCAGCCCGACCTTCGCGGCGAGGATGCCGATGACGAGCGGGAAGAACCCGCCCACGGCCCTCCCGAAATTGTAGGTGAATCCCTGTCCAGCCCCCCGGGCGCGGCTCGGGAAGAGCTCGGCCAGGTAGGATCCGAAGCCGCTGAAGATGCCCGAGGCGAAGAAGCCTAGCGGGAGACCTAGGACGACGAGCAGCCCGTTCGCGCCTTCGGGTATCCGGGTGTAGCCGATGAGGAGCACGGCGCTGAGGATGGCGTAGAGCGCGAAGGTCTTCCTGCGCCCGATCAGGTCGTGCAGATAACCGCTGATCACGTACCCCAGGAACGAGCCGATGATCACCGTGGCCAGGTAGGAGCCGGTGCCCACCGCGTTCAGGCCCCGGGCCTTCTCCAGATACGAGGGGAGCCAGGTGAAGATCGAGTAGTATCCGCCCTGCGCTCCGATGGCGAGCAGGGAGGCCGCTGCCGTTCTCCCTATGAGGTCGTGCCGGAAGATCTGGACGAGCGGGCTCCTGGTCGCACCGCTCTCCACGGCTTCGCGGCTGCGGGCCTCGCGGGCACGACGGGTCTTCAGGTAGACCTCCGGTTCGTCGACCTTACGCAGCACGTAGAGGATGAAGAGGGCGGGGAGTATCCCGATCCAGAAGAGCGCCCGCCAGGCCACGTTCTGCGGGAGAATGCTGAAGACGACGGTGAAGGCGACCACCGCCCCCGCCCAACCCGGCGCCCAGGCGCTCTGCACCCAGCCGAGCACCCTGCCTCTCTGCGCAGGATCCGACATCTCCGAGACCAGAAGCGCGCCGGCGGCCCACTCACCGCCGAACCCCAGCCCCTGCAGCGCCCGGAAGAACAGCAGCGCCTCGTAGTTCGGCGAGAGACCGCTCAGAAACGTCCCGCCGCAGTAGAATGCGATCGCGAGCACCAGCGTCCTGACCCGGCCTATCCTGTCGGCGAGGATCCCGGCCAGAACACCCCCGAGCGCCGAGACGACGAGGCTCACGGTCGCGATGAGCCCTGTCTCCCCTTTGGATAGGGCGAAGGTGGCCGCGATCCCGGAGAGCGCGAGCGAGAGGATCATGTAGTCGAACCCGTCGAAGGCCCATCCTCCGAAGCTCGCCCAGAACGCCGGGCGGCCCTTCTCCCCGAGAGAGCGGTACCACTCGAAGCTGAACGTGTCCTTGAGAGAGGTGTTCTGCGTCTGGTTCCCGGCCGCCATACTCCTCCTTTTCGACAACCGATTCCCCTGTAGAAATCTGCCTCGAGCGGAGTATAGGACTGGGTGCAGAGGGACGTGTATAGGGGAATAACCAATGTGTCGGTTTGATTTTGTGAAATATTACGAGGCTTGTGAGGCTGAGGTCTGAAAGCTCGTGATGGATGCTCGCATCAAGCGCCGGTCGGTTCCTGATGATCGGTGCTGAGGGCTCTTGCCATCATGGCCAGCTTTATCTCCAGGATGTCGTCGAGGTCTGTAAGGTCCCTCTGGAGCAGGCTGGATATACGTTCCAGGCGGTATCTGACGGTGTTGTGATGTACGTGGAGGGCCCGTGATGTCCTCGATGGGCTGAGGCCATTTGTCAGGTAAGAACGAAGGGTATCCAGCAGGTCATCCCGGCCTGAGAGGGGGGCCAGAGTCTCGCGGGCGGACCTGACCAGCCACTCCCTGTCTTTGCTACGCAGCAGCAAGCTGTATGCTCTCCAGTCGTCTTGGCAGACTACCCTTTCTGCTGCATCGAGCGCCTCCGTCAGATCCAACAACCTCGTCGTCTCCCGGTGATGTTCGGGTAGTTTCTTCAGGCTGGAGCAGGGGGCGCTGATGCCGATGCGCACCTGGAGCCCTGGTGCCCTGTTTCTCATGATTTCGAGTAGCCTCGCGGCCATACCGCGAAGGTCTTCTTCCGGGCGCGTGAGTAGGGCGGTGATACTCTGCATCCCGGTGCGACGGGCGATTCCACACGAGCCGCCCGAGACAAAGTCTCGAACGATCCCCAGGAGTCTTCCAGCCAGCTGTCCCGATGCTTCAGGGGCAATCCTCCGCCGTTCGAGATATCCCCAGAGAGATTCGTGTTGGATTACGAAGAGCCTGTACGGACCTTCGTGGTCTACTCCGTAGCCACGAAGCTTCTCTTTCAGAGCCGGTTCGTCCCCGGAGTCCGGGCTGAGAAGCTCCGCGAGTAGATCACCTCTGATGCGCTCCTCTGCCTCTCGGGCTATGCGCCGACGGGTCGTGTAGAGCGTGTACACGGTGGCCGCCTGCTCCAGGGTCCTCGAGAAGAAGCTGCTTTGGGTGTCTGACGGGAGTGGTGTCGAGAGATAGCCTGTCTCGGAGCCTCCGAGGTCTATCGGTGTGACGATGATGGTTTCACCGGGCTTTCCGGTGGCCGTTTTTAGTCGGTAAGCCCTGCCCGTTTCCCTGATCCCGGAGAATCTATCTTTCTCCGCCTTGGTCAGTCCATGGAACCCGCCTGCCGCGGTCGAGATGGGCTTGAGGTTTTCATCTTGAAGGACGACCGGGACGTCTCCCAGCAAACCCGAGAGGGTGTCGGTGATCTTCTGCAATGAGCAGTCCTCTTCGAGCAACAGTCCCGTCAGAAGTTCATGTGCCGTCTCCGATCTCTGCAGGAGGGCGTTGCGGGAGGCGATCTGCTCGTTGAGCGCGTTGAGTTCTTTGATGGTGCGGCGTTGCTCGTCCATCAGGCGTGCGATGCCGACGGCGGTTGCCGCCTGTTCCGCTACGATCATGAGGGTCTCCACCTCGTCTTCGGAGTAGCTCCTCGGTTCGTCGTAGCAGTTGAGGACTCCTATGGCTTCGTCCCGGAACACCAGCGGGAGCGCGACGATGGATTTGTAGCCTGCCTTCAACGCGGCCTGACGCCAGGGTTTGAACCTCGGGTCTTCTACTATGTCGGGTGCGTAGACGGGCATGCGTGTCCTGTAAGCCTGTGCCGTTACCGACCGTGCAGCCGGGCTCTCACCTCTTATCTTCTGCTTCAGGGTCGTGTTCAGGGCGCTGACGTATTCGTCGCTGAGACCGAAGTGGCCTTCTATCAGCAGGTCTCCCGTCTCCTCGTTGGCGAGCAGTATCGCGCAGTACTTGTGCCCCATTGTCTGGGAGACCTTCTCCGCTATGAGGTTGAGCGTGACGGAGAGGGGTTGGATGAGGTTGAGTGATTTCGAGATCGACCTGAGGGCACGTAGCAGGTCCCTGAACGTTCGCCCCGTATGATCGCCGGTTTTCGCGCCCGCTCCGCCCGTGAGATCAGGGTTATCCATCTGTTCGTCGGATGCTAGCGCGTTTTGAACGAAACTTCAGGGCTGTCCGGGATTGACTGGTCGTCCGAGAGGATGGAGACTCTCACCGGAGCGAGAAGGGAGGAATGCGTGATGCGTTTGCCCGAAGGAGCCCGCATCTTCGACCTGGAGCAGCCGCGGACGGAGGCGATGCCGGTCTACCCCGCGCACCGTCCCGGATACTCCTACCTGCTGCACCGGCGTCACGAGGACGAGTACGACCCACAGACCTCCGGTCCACGCTCGAGCGCCTCCGGGATCATCTTCTGCACCGACCACACCGGCACCCACATAGACGCCATATGCCACCAGTCGAAGGATCTGAGGCTCCACGGCGGCATCCCGGTGGGTGAGGCGCAGGGCACGCGGGGCTTCTCCACCCTCGGGGTCGAGGAGATCCCACCCATAGTCGCCCCGGGTGTCCTCCTCGATGTGGCGGCCAAGGAGGAGGCCGGGGCTCTGGAGCCCGGCTACGCCGTCACCGCGGAGGATCTGGTGGAGTGCTGCCGGCGGCAGGACGTGGAGGTGCCGGAGGGCGGGGTCGTCCTGGTGCGCACCGGAAACGCCCGTCGCTGGGATGACGTCGAGAACTACCTCGCCGGACCGGGGGTCTCGACGGAGGCTTCGCGCTGGCTGGCGGACAGGGGCGTTGCGGCGGTGGGAGCCGACAACGTGGCGTGGGACGTGCCGGGACGGAGGGACCCCGAGCTGGGATGCCTGCTGCCCGGGCATCTGATTCTGCTGGTCGAGCGAGGAATCTACATAGTCGAGAACCTCACGCTCGAGGAGCCCTCCTCCGAGGGGATATACGAGTTCCTCTTCGTGTGTGCCCCACCCAAGTTCGTCGGTGCGACCGGTGCCCCTGTCAGGCCGCTCGCCGTCGTCTAGCGCCTGCGATAGAGGGGGCTCGCGGCGGCCTTCCGCCAGGCCCTGAGTGCTGAGGGCGAGGAGTTGATGCGCCAGTCGGTCTCCTTGTCCGCGTCGAACCATACGACGGCCTTCACCCGCGGGAAGCGAGACGGGATCTCATCGAGGAGCGCCCTATTGATCCAGCGTGCTTTGTTGCCCCCGTGCTCGGTCGAGGCTATCTCCGGGATCATGAAGGGCTTTTTGCTCAACCTGCCCGCCATCCGGTAGGAGCGGGAAAAGATCTCGGCCGCGCTCTGCCAGCTCGACCAGGGCTGTGTGTTGCCCCAGTTGTATCCGTCGAGCCCGACCCAGTCCACGTAGGCGTCTCCGGGGAAGACCTTTTCGAAGGGCGTCGAGCCCTCGTAGTAGACGACCGGACACCACACCCACCGCACCTTGCTGGCCCCTGCCCGCCGGAACATTCTGTGCACCTTCCTCCAGACCGCTACGTACTGCCGCGCGGTGTTGCCGTTGACTCCGGGGCTCCAGGTGTCCCAGTCGGCGTTCATCTCCGCCGCGAAGCGCAGGTAGAACGGCCTGCCCCATGCGGCGGCTCGCCGCGCCCAGCGCCGGATGTAGGGGTCGTGTGCTCCGGAGAGTATGCGTTTTAAAGAGTAGCGGGGCTGGTGTGTCCTGTTGCCGTTCCAGTCCCAGGGTTCCCAGCTCACCATCGGGATCGCGCCCCGTCGGCGGGCCTGGTTCATGTACGAGGCGTTGAAGGGCATCTTCCAGTCCTGAAACCAGTGGATTATGCGTGGCGGGTTCCCCGAGAGACGGGTGTACTCGTCTATGCTGCTGAAGTCCCATGGCAGGGTGGCCGTGAAGGCGCCGAGGGCGATGTGGCGTTGGGCCGCGAGGGCCGGCACCGGCGGGAGCGCAGCGGACACCCCCAGTGCTCCCAGTCCTGCCGTCCCGGTCTTGAGAAAAGTCCTTCGGCTCATCCGTAGAGGATGGCTGGAGGGTGCGTTTGACCCGGATGTCGAGACCGCTGCTGCCACCTGCGCTCCTTCCTCCGGCCGCTCCGGTGGCGGGAACGCTCTGCCGCACGCCGTGCGGGACCTTCGGCAACCCGGCTGCCTCATGGGGAGGCCCGTGGCTTTGCGTCCCCGCCTCGCGGCGGGTTTGCTCTTTCGGTTTTCCCTGCAACCCTGGTTATCGGATGGGGGAGAGAATAACTTGAGCCTCGTACATCCCGGGATATACGAAAAGATCCGCCCTTCGGAGGATCCCGAAATGCACCCCGGGTAGACGTTTTCGAACCCTGCGCGGGGCAGACTTATTCCCGTGATGATAGAGCTGAAGCAAAGCACGGGACGGGATGTATCGCCTCTCGGAAGAATCGTGGTACTCATCCCGGCGCACGACGAGGAGCAAGCTATAGCGCGTTGCGTGGAGCACGTTCTCGCCCAGAGTCGGGTTCCGGAGAGGGTCGTGGTCATAGCCCACAACTGCTCCGACGGAACCGCGGAGCAGGCCAGAGAAGCCGGGGCGGAGGTCATGGAGGTGGAGGGGGGAAGCTGCAAGGCCGACGCGCTCAACGAGGCGTTCGAGCGGCTGGACGACGCGCTCGCTCCGGAGGACGTCCTCATGGTCGTCGATGCCGATTCATATCTCTCGTCCGGATTCGTCGCGAACGGCGCCGCCTGGCTGGAGAAAGGATACTCGGCGGTGGGTGGGGTGTTCCGGGGACGCGATGACGTCAGGGGCGGCCTGGTGAGCCGCTACGTCGCCTTCTGCGAGCAGCAGGAGTACCTGCGCTACGAGCGTGACGTGGCCCGCAAGGGTGGGAAGGCGCTCACGCTCACGGGTACGGCGATGATGATCCGGGTGGCGGCGGCCAGGGAGGTGCGTGATTCCCGACCCTACCGCAGGCTCTACACCCGTTCGAGTCTGGTCGAGGACCTCGAGATCTCGGTACGCCTCGTCAACCTCGGACACCGGGTCGTTGCCCCCGTCGCCTGCTCGCTCACCACCGAGACGATGAGCGGTTTCAGGAAGCTCTGGAAGCAGCGGGTGCGGTGGAAGGAGGGGGCCGTGCGCACCGTGATGCAGTACGGGCCGGTGCGCGGCACCAGGACGCTGACGCTCATGCTCGCGTGGGGTGCGCTCGGGATGCTGGCCGTGGCGGCCTACTTCGCCACGCTCATCTGGGGTATCGGGACGGGACACTTCAGGCTCTACCCGATATGGATCGCGGCGAGCGCGATCTTCGCGCTGGAGCACGCGGTGACGGTGTATCGGCGGGGAGGGCCGGTGAGGGCGCTCGTGGGGGCTACCCTGCTCTTCGAGATGCCCTACGAGCTGTTCTTGCTCGCCGCACACGCCTACAGCTACTACAGGGCCGTGTTCAGGCCCTCTACCGATTGGTGAAAGAAAGGAGAAAGACATGTATGGGAAAGCTGCTGGAATCGGAGCCGGAGCGGGAGGGGCCGCGGCCATCCAGACCCTCCCGGAGACCGGGGGATCACCGCTCGCGGCGCTCGGCCTCGTGACCGACCCAACGAGCATCTATTTCTGGATCGCGCTCTTCGCGCTCGTGTGCGTGGTGGGTGCCATCTGGAGGATCCTCCCGCGTCGGGAACGGTAGAGCGCATGAGGCTGCTGCTCGCGCTGGGGGATCCGATCTCGTGTACCATACTGGGCCGCTTCGCCGGAAGACGCGGGCATGATGTGTCCTCGGCCGATAGCGGTAGGGAGGCGATGGAGCTCTGCAGGAGCTCCAGCGCCTTCGACTGTGTCGTATGTGGAACCCGGCTACGGGACATGAGCGGCGCCGAGTTGTGCGGGAGGATACGTGAGCTCCCGCGGGAGGGACTGGCCTTCTACCCCTACCTGCTCGTGGTCTGCGGGCAGGACGAAATACCCTGCGGGCGGGATGCCGTACGGGCGGGCGCCGACGGGATCCTTTGGGAGCCCCTCGGACCGGAATCCCTCGAGATCGGTTTCATCGCGGCCGAAAGGGTCAGCGCCGTCTACGGTAAGGCGGCGCTGGCCGGAGGAGATAGAGGCCTTCGGGATGGCTAACCTTCATCTCGACCGGGAGGGATGAGCCCCAGGCGTATGGCCAGCACGGCGGCCTGTGTTCGATCGGAGACGCCGAGCTTGGAGATTATGCGGTGGACGTGGGTCTTGATGGTGCCGACGCTCAGGTGTAGTTCATCGGCCATCTGCTGATTGCTCTGTCCCGCGGCGATGCGTCCCAGGATCTCACGCTCTCTGTCGGTCAGTTCTCCGAGCAACCTCTCGCGTTCCTTCGATGAATCTCCGGATCCTGCCACCGGATCCTCCGAGAGGTGTTTGAGCAGGCGCATGGCCAGCTCCTGATCCAGCGGGGCTTCGCCCCGGATCACACGCTGCAGCGCACTTCTTATCCGTGTGAAGGCGTGCTCCTTGAGCAGGTAGCCCGAGGCCCCGGCCCGGATCGCCTCGAGCAGATAGTCCGGTCTGTCGTAGGCCGTGACGATCATGACCACCGTCGAGGGCTTCTCCTGCTTTATGCGTCGGGTGGCCTCTATGCCGTCGAGCCCCGGCATCTCGATGTCCATCAGGACGACGTCGGGGTTTGTTTCGCGGAAGAGCCTGAGCGCTTCTTCTCCGCTCCCCGCCTCTCCCACTACCTCCATCCCGGGCTCGGAGGAGATAATGCTCTTGAGACCGACCCGTATGAACTCGTGGTCGTCCGCTATGACCACCCTTACGGGTCTCTGACCGTGCTCGGCTTCCATGTTTCTCCCCCCACACCCGACGTGCCGGGTGTACTACGGACTGTGGAAGGGATTCTATCCGCTAGGGAGCCGAAGGGCCATGCCTCACTCCCAGCTGTCCTCCTCGTCGTGCTCCCCCAAGAGCGGCGGATGGCGCCGGATGCTGGGTCTTTTGCCGTCGAGGACGAGGGGGGAGCCGACGGTCCGGAGCCGCCCGGCGGTGGGGTGATCCACCTCCCGCAGGATTCCCGAGGCGAGCACGTGCGGATCCTGGAAGACCTCGGTGAGGCTGTTGACCGGCCCGCAAGGTACTCCTGCCTCCCGGATTCTGCGCACCCACTCCTCCGCGCTTCGCTTCTCGAACACCCGCTGCAGCTCCGCGACCAGCTCCCACCGGTTCTCGACCCGCTTCGGGTTGGTCGCGTAGCGCTCGTCGCGGGAGAGGTCTTCCCGGTCTATCGCCCGGCACATCCTCTCGAACTGGGCGTCGTTGCCGACGGCGAGGGCTATCGGGCGGTCGGAGGCGTGGAAGGTCTGGTAGGGGACTATCGTGGGGTGCTCGTTGCCCATCCTCCCGGTGTCCTCGCCGGAGATCAGGTACTCCTGGGCGCGGTTGGCGAGCCAGGAGACGGTGCTCTCGAAGAGCGGCACCTCTATGCGTGCTCCCTCTCCCGTCTCCGAGCGCCGGCGGAGGGCCGCCAGTATGGCCACCGCCGCGTACAGCCCGCACACGATGTCCGCGACCGCCACCCCGACCTTCGTCGGCTCTCCGTCGGGGTGTCCGGTTATCCCCATGATCCCGGCCCGCGCCTGCACGAGGAAGTCGTAGCCCGGCTCGTTCTCGTCCGGACCGGGCCCGAAGCCGACTATCGAGCAGTAGACGAGGCCGGGGTTCTTCTCTTTCAGCGCATCGTAGCCGAGCCCGAGCTTTGCGAGGGCGCCCCGCCGCAGGTTCTCGATGAGCACGTCGGCGGTGCTCGCGAGCTCCCTGACCCGCCCGAGGCCCTTCTCGGTCTTGAGGTCCAGCGCTACCGAGCGCTTGTTGCGGTTGACCGAGAGAAAGTACGCCGACTCCCCGCCGGCGAACGGCGGGCCCCACTGCCGGGTGTCGTCGCCGCGCTTGGGATGCTCCACCTTGATGACGTCGGCGCCCAGATCTCCGAGCACCATCGTCGCGAACGGTCCTGCGAGAACGCGCGAGAGGTCCAGCACCCTGAGTCCTTCCAGCGGGAGTTCTTCTTTCTCGTGGGGCATGGGTAGAGCTCCTTCCAGTGCCTTCGGCCCCGGAGTTTACCCGAGGGAATGATGTCCGCGGCTGACTTTGGGATATAGTCTCTTCCGCAGGCTCGTTCGAAGGTCCCGCGGGAGGAGATATGGCGTTGGAACGAATGCATGCCGTACTCGTCGAAACGTTCGGCGGTCCGGAGGTTCTGGAGTACGTCGAGGTGGAACGTCCTTCACCCGGCGAGGGGGAGGTCCTGATCGAGGTTCGTGCTTCAGGCGTCAACTACGCGGACACCATGCGTCGCAGAAACACCTACCTGGTGCCGCAGGAGCTGCCCTTCATCCCCGGCTCGGAGGTCGCCGGGATCGTCGCCGGGGTCGGAGAGGGTGTGCGGGGTGTCTCGGTCGGCGACCGGGTCGTCGCGCTCGTAGGGACCGGCGGCTACGCCGAGTACGTCACCGCCCCGGCAGGTTCACTGATTCCCATCCCCGACGGCCTGGGCTTCGATGAGGCCGCCGCCGTCCCGCTGCAGGGCCTGACGGCCTACCACATCCTCAAGACCTCCGGCCGGCTCGCTGAGGGAGAGAGCGTCTTGGTCCACGCCGCCGCCGGAGGGGTCGGAAGCCTCGCGGTCCAGATGGCGAAGCTTATGGGGGCGGGGACCGTCATCGCCACCGCGAGCAGCCGGAAGAAGCTAGAACTCGCGGCTTCTCTGGGCGCGGACGTCCTGATCGACTACACCTCCGGAGACTGGCCGGAGAGGGTGAGGGAGGCCACCGGCGGGCGCGGGGCGGACGTGATCCTGGAGATGGTCGGCGGAGACTTCCCCGAGAAGAACCTCTCCTGCCTGGCGACCTTCGGGCGGATGGTCGTCTACGGCGCGGCGAGCGGCCAGCGGGGAAGCCTGACCCCGGCGAGCCTGATGTACCGCAACCAGACCGTCACCGGGTTCTACCTCCCCCGTATAACGTCCCGCCCGGAGATCTTCGCCCCGAGCCTGCAGGAGATGCTCCACTGGCTCTCGACCGGAGACCTCAGGTTGATCATCGGCGGACGCTACCGGCTCGAAGACACCTCGAAGGCCCACGCAGATCTCGAGGGACGCAAAACCACCGGCAAGCTTATCCTGAACCCCTAGAGAACGCCCGGCTCAGCCGGTGTGGAAGATCGCCCGCACTATCCGACAGAGGGCATAAAGGGCGACATACCCCACACCCCCACCGCGCCGCAGGTCGAACATGCGGATCACAAGCGCATGAGCCTTGCTCTGCGCGAACCCCGCCCGCGGCACGACACGCCGCTCCTCCTCGACCGCCTCCTTGACCTCGGTCCGCTCCATCTCCACGGCTCTGATCCTCCGCTTCTCTCTTACTCCCTCCAAAACATGTTAGCACCAGCCGTCCACCCATTTTGGTGGGATTTACATTGACGCACAATATAAATTGGCTTTAAATATATTGACATGAATATCGAAGGTGGAGAAGCCCTTTCGGAGCGTCTGGTCGAGGATCTGATGTCGCTCTGGCGCATTCTGCGTGGGGTGACCAACCCGATGAAGCGAGGTGAGATCACGCCGCAGCAGTACTGGCTCTTGCGTCAGCTGTGGCGGGAGGGGCCGATGAGCATCGGGGAGATTGCGAGATCCCTCGGGATCACGCAGGGTTCTGCGACGAGCGCCTGTCAGAGGCTCGAGAGGGCGGGGATGGTCAGGAGGGAGCGTCAGGCGGAGGATGAGAGGGTTGTTCTGGTGGAGCTCACGGAGAAGGGGCGCGAGCAGTATGAGGGGTGGAAGAGGCGGCGGCGCGAGGTGCTCTCCGGGCTCGTCTCGGTTCTGGATGAGGGGGAGAAAAGAGAGCTCAGCCGGCTCATAGAGCGGGTTCTCGAGGCCGCGGAGGAGAGGGTTGAAGAAGACCGCCGTTGAGGTGAGGGGGCTCGTCAAGCGCTACGGGGACGTCGTCGCCGTGGGAGGGGTCAGCTTCGAGATCTCAGAGGGGGAGATCTTCGGCCTGATCGGGCCCAACGGGGCTGGGAAGACGACGACCATCCAGGTGATGACCACGCTGGTTCCCCCGACCTCCGGGAGGGTGCTCGTCGGCGGGCTCGACGTCGTGCGGGAGGGGTTTCGGGTACGTTCGATGCTCGGGTACGTTCCGCAGGCACTCTCCGCGGATGGTTCGCTGACGGGATATGAGAACCTGCTCGTCTTCGCGAAGCTGCTCGGGCTCCCGCGGGAGGAGCGCAAAAAGCGCGTCGAGATGGCGCTCCGGAGGATGCGGCTCGAGGATGCCGCCGGGAGGCTGGTGAAGCAGTACTCCGGTGGGATGGTGCGCCGTCTCGAGATAGGGCAGGCCATCCTGCACCAGCCGCGACTGCTGGTGCTGGACGAACCCACCATCGGGCTCGACCCCACGGCCCGACGTTCGGTGTGGGAGGTCATAGAGGAGCTTCGGAAGGCTTCCGGGATGACCGTGCTCGTCACCACCCATTACATGGAGGAGGCAGAAGCCAACTGCGAGCGGGTCGCGATAATGAACCACGGCCGGATCGCTGCGATCGGCACGCCGGAGGAGCTCGAGCGGGGCGTGGGACGTCCCGACGGTACGCTGGAGGACGTCTTCACCGCGCTCACCCGGGATCAGGCCGAATCAGGAGGGAGCTATCGTGAGACGAGGCAGCTACGCCGGAGGATCCGGCGCTTCGGTTGAGGGGGGGCCGCCGCCGGCGGACTTTCTGGATGCCATGTGGCGCTATCTGAGGGGTGCGGCGGTGGTGGCGGAGATAGAGATGAGGAAGCTGCGCCACGATCCCACGGAGATCTTCACGCGGGCTGTGCAGCCGGTGTTGTGGCTCGTGGTCTTCGGGCAGGCCATCTCCCACCTGCGGGCGATACCCACGGGACATGTCGACTACCTGACCTTCATGGCTCCCGGCATCCTCGCGCAGTCGCTGATGTTCATCTCGATCTTCTACGGGCTCACCATAATCTGGGACCGGGATCAGGGTATCCTGCAGAAGTTGCTGGTGATGCCCGTGCCGCGGGCGAGCTTCGTGACCGGCAAGGGGCTCGGAGCAGGGGTGCGGGCGACGAGCCAGGCCGTGGTGATCTTCATCGTCGCGCTCGTCCTCGGCGTGAAGATCCACTGGAGCGTGCCGGGCGTCGCCGGGACGCTCGCCGCGGTGGTGGTCGGGGCGAGCCTCTTCTCGACCATCTCGATGCTCGTGGCGATAGTCCTGAAGACCCGGGAGCGCTTCATGGGCTTCGGGCAGGTGATCACGATGCCGCTGTTTTTCGCGAGCAACGCGATCTACCCGATCGGGATGATGCCGGGCTGGCTGAAGGCGCTCGCCACGATCAACCCTCTGAGTTATCTGGTGGATCTGTTGCGAGGATATCTGGTTTCGGGGCGGGTTCCCGGGGCCGCCACGGACTGGGCGGTCCTGCTGGGGGCATTGGTTCTGGCCCAGGTCGTCGCCGCGCGCACCTACCGGAGGATCCTCGTCTGAACCGGTGCTCGGGCGTCGGAAGGGCTCAGCCTTCGGAGCGTACCCTGCAGGCGCGGGAGTGGTCGTCCAGGCGCACGGCCTGGTAGAATTCGCCGCCCGCGCAGGGGAGGAGCTTCATCCCGTAGGATTCGAAGGAGGATACGTACTCGTCCTCTGCTCCGTCCGGGAACTCGATGTATACCGGCCCCTTCCCTTCCTTCATCAGGTAACGTCTGGCCAGATCCCGCCACAGGTGCGCTTCGTACGTGCCGAGACGGTCCTCTTCGAGGAAGGGCGAGATTACCCGCACGTCTTTCCTCCTGTGCTCGATGAGTTGCATGTACCAGGCGCTCACGCCGTCGGTTATGAGCGTGGAGTGAAGGGGGAGCTCTGTGGAGAGGACCTCTATCTTCTTCTGTACTATGTGGTCTTTCGAGAGATTCACGGCATGGTAGGTGTGAGAGGCGGCCGTCGCAGCAGGGGCTACCGTCAGCAGCAGGACCAGAGCCGCCGGTGCCCACACGAACCTCCCGGCCGTGAGTCTGAACCGCCGCAACCCGTGCAGGAGGTCCGTGATCTTCGCCAGGCCCTCCGCGATGAGCAGGGCCGCGACCAGGTAGGTCTCTATGAAATAGACCCAGATGTCCGGGATGTCGTACTCCAGATCGAAGAGCAGCCACCCGCAGAAGAGCACCGCGAACATCGCGAGCACGGGACGATCCCGGCGGGCCAGGCTCAGCAGGCCGATCAGGGCGACGGGCAGGAGCCCCGGAGGGAACTGGTGCAGGAGGTGCGAGAGGTAGTACTCGAGACGCCCGGGGAGCTGTCCGGGGCCGAAGACGAACATCTGGGCCCGGAACGGTCCTCCGGTCATGAACGAGAGGATCTGCTGCGGCGTTGAGAGCGGGTAGGTGCTGAGTGGGGGATGAGAGGCAGCCCGCAGCGGGATGTAGAGGTAGGGGAGCAGGCCCAGGAAGAACAGGCCCGCTCCTCCGAGCCACAGCTTGAGGCTGCGCAGCCTCGTGCGGTCCGCCGAGTACACGAGCGCGAGCCCCGCGGGAAGCAGCATGCCGCTCGTCAGGTGGTTGGTCAGGGTGAGCCCCGAGAGCAGCGCGGCGGCGAGCAGGCTGCGATCCCGGCGTTTCCGGTGCCAGTGGAGCAGCGCGAGCAGCACCAGGGCTATGAGGAGGGCGTTCAGGGTATAGACCTCCGCGATCACGGCCTGGCTCCAGAAGGCCGGGCTCACCCCGAACAGCAGAGCCGCCGCGGCGGAGGCGAGGACGCGCCCGGTCAGCAGGTGCGCCACCAGGAAGAGGACGAAGATGGCCGCCGCCGCGTAGACCGCGGAGGCCAGGTTGATGCGGTAGGCCTCGTTCCCGAAGGGTAGATACGTGAAGAGCTTGCCGAGCAGCATGTACGTGGGATAGCCCGTTGGCAGGGGAATGCTGAGGTAGGGGATCCTGATCTGGAAGAGCCCGGAGTCCGCGAGCCCGTCGGCCAGGTTGCGCTGCAGGGGACCCGGGGCCAGCGTCTTCAGGTACAGGAAGAAAGGGATCATCGCGGCCAGCAGCCCCGGAAGCAACCGGTATGTGCCCTGGCGCAGGTTCTGATGGTGTTCCTTCATCTCGTGACGGATGCACCTCCCGCGTTCGATGTCTTGGAAGTGTGGCCGGGGACCCGGGTGCGGAAGACGTACACCTCCGGGCCTCCGTGTTTCCGGATCACCCTGGACTTCGAGAACTCGCCGGCCACGTGCACGCTCTCGTAGAGAGGGGACCCGCCGTAGAAGAGCTTCTCGTACAGGGGGGTGTAGAAGCTTCGGAGATAGGGGAGCAGGTGTGGGCTGTGACGACCGCGCGCATTGTTCAGGTAGACGAGGTACCGGTATCCTCCGTGGCGTACGATCCCGCGCAGGGCCCCGGGGGAGGTCCGGCAGACGTCGAGCGCCGTGCTCCCCACCGACGGGTGCCGCTTCAGGTAGTAGGAGAGGTCGGCGCTGGAGCAGTAGGCGAGCAGCGATCGGGGGTGGTTCTTGCTGGCGCGCACGGCATAGGAGACCGCCTCCCGCAGCTGTTGCTTCTGGGGGGCCGTGTAGTAGTGGACCCCGAAGATGAGCTCTCCCAGAAGCAGCCCCCCGAAACACAGCACCGCCGCCGGACGCACGAAGCTCCGTCCCGGTCCCGAGGTGATACGTACCAGCGCCCTCGCCACGAGCAGGTAGGCGGCGGGCAGCGATCCTATCAGGTTGCGCTCGGTGAGCAGCGAGGTGGAAGAGAGGGCGGAGAAGACGGAGGTGACCGTGAAGGGAACTAGCAGCCACGCCCCCAGCAGCGAGCCTTGCGGGGGGATTCTCCTTCTCTCCCCACGCTCCCACCACCCGAGCGGCAGGTAGCAGATGAGTCCCCAGCCGACGAGAGCGACGAGGAGCGACCCTCCGAAGGCGAAGGTCAGATACTGCGCGAAGAACCCCGCCTCCGGCTTGGGCATCCAGGAGACGGCTCCACGGTTGTTGGCGAACTGATGGGCGAGGAAGGGGAGCCAGGGTACGTAGGCGAGCGCGACCGGGACGTAGGGCACCAGCGCCCTGACCACCCGCCTGCGGGCGAGGACGAGGAGTGCGGTTCCTTCGAGGGCGACGAGCAGAAGTCCGAAGTAGTGTACGTAGGCGCAGAGGACGGCGCTGACCACATAACCCGCGGTGTCCGGGAGTGGGAGTTCGCCCTTCGTCCTCAGCTCCTGCAGCATCCCCCACCAGAAGTAGACGGTGAGGATGGAGAGGAAGAGCAGGAGCGAGTATGCCCTCGCCTCCTGACTGTAGTACACGGGTGCCCAGGACACCGCGGCGAGCAGCGCCGCCGCGAGCCCTTCCCGGTCGGAATAGAGGCGCCGTCCTAGCAGGAAGATGGCCGGCACCGAGAGTACCCCCGCTACCGCCGAGGGCAGCCTGAGCGCCCAGGCGCTCTCCCCGAAGATCTGACGGTCCAGGTACAAGAGCGCGTAGTAACCCGGCGGCTGGGTATCTACGTATGCGCCGCGCACCGCCTCGAGCACGCTGTGGCCGCTCAACCGCCAGCTCGAGAGCTCGTCCCCCCACAGCGACTGCGCCCCCAGGTGGTAGAAGCGCAGCCCGGTGGCCAAAACGATCACCGCGAGGAGCGCCGCCGGCGTCTTCATCCTCCCGAAGATGGTGCTCTCAGGCTCCGCGCCCGTTTCGAGAACCTCCTCCCGTTCGCTCGGCCTGAAACGTGAGACGACAACGCTGGCGTATACGAACCCGAACTCCGAGGGTTTCACCCGACCGAGTCGCGGAAGAAAGGCGGCGATGGATACGCCGTTGAGCGGAGACTTCCCGTTCCTGCCGTTCACAGGAACATGGAGAGTGGGCGATGCTGGGGTCGAACCAGCGACCTCTGCCGTGTGAAAGCGGTGCGGGAGTTTTCAGGAGATCTCTGCACTTTACAAAAGGCCTGCAAAAACGCGATATTTGCAGGCTACGGCTCTTCCTGAGTTTTCAGATTATTCACCCCGGTTGCTGCACGGTTGCTGCACCCCATCCTCCGGCCTCTTTCAGGTCGAAAAGCACCCGTGCACCGCTTGCGATCGTCAGGGAGGGGATCGGAGATGGAGCAGACCGAAGCTCCCGGAGGGCCTCTCTGTGCGCTTTGGCGAAACTCCGGTAACTCGCGTAACTCCAGTCCGGATTTCTCTCGTTCCACGATCGCAGTAGTTCTTCGTATGGAGGCCGGTTGCCGTTCTTGTCGGTGTGGCTCTCTACGAACTTCAAGACTTCCAGTCTTCGCAGCGAGAGGGGGCGGTAGTGCTTCCCGCGCACTTTTCGCTGTGCGTTGCGGTATACGCGCTCTACCGCTTCCGGCGGCACAGCAGGTGAGGCATCCAGGATTATCCGGCCCAAAACACGTCCGCCGTGACCGGGTTGAACTGAAGTTGCGCTCTTGTTGGTCAGCTCGTAAGTCACACGGATTTGGTTAACCCGGATCTGGTTCGCATGCGGAGGTTCGCCGGTGAGTATGAACCGCGCGGCAGCTTCTTCTTCCCAGCCGTACTCCTCTGCAAACCAGTTACAGACCTTACGAAGCTCGTGTGCAGCCCGGGCTACCCAGCTTGCGAGGTCGTCTTGGCCTTCTTCTGGGGACTTGTCCGCAGCCGCGATGAGCCGCATGACTTCCTCCGGGTGGTCGGATAGACCCGTTTCACGCAGGAGCGGCCGCAGGGGTGCCACGTCCCTCTCCGCCCACATCGCCTGGATCTCCGCCAGGCTCGTGGCATGACCATCCTCTATGGTTTCGATCTCCGCCGGGATGGTACGCTTTTTTATCTCCCCTCCACTCCCCGTCCCGCCGGGGTAAGCCCGAGTCAGCGCGTCTATCTCGTTGATGATGATCTCGACAGCCCTATCCCGGTCGTCCTGAAGGCAGGCATCTTCAACATAACCCCGCTTCCGCAGGTAGTCCCTTGTTGGCTCAGGAACTTTGCCATCACCCTTTTTCGAAGCCCTGAGTCGCTTCTCTACCAGTTCCCACAGCGCCTTTTCGTTCATGTGTCCATTTAATTTATATCTAATGGACACAGTATAAAGCACGCGCGTGCAGGAACACTCACGAAATTTTTAGGAGACTCCATGCTGAAAGAAAACATAGAGCAAGAGTGGATCAGCTACCCGGAAGCCGAGCGCTTCTCTGGACTCAGTCACACGACGCTCTGGAGATATGTTTCTTCTGGCGAGATCAAGAGCGCGCGTGTCGGGCGGAGTGTGCGGATTCATCTTCCGAGTTTGCGTGAGTTCATGGAAGAGCGTGTCGCAGAAAACTCGCGAAAGTGAAGAACGAAGCAAGCGGGGCGGGTGGTAGCCCCGCCCCGCGCTTTCGAGGACACGGGGTAATGATACCAGACGTACAAAGGAGGCAGTGGGTATGCTGGCGCTACGAGGAGCGCGACGGCAAAAAGACGAAGGTTCCTTACGCGCCTGTGACCGGCCGCCGGGCGAGCTCCAGAGACCCCTCCACGTGGGGTGGCTATGAGGAAGCCGTGCGGGCAGCAAAAGAGCGCGGCATGAGCGGAGTCGGCTTCGTGTTCACCGCCGAAGACGATCTCTGCGGCGTGGACTTGGACGGCTGCCTCGATCCCGAGACCGGGGAGATCGAGCGCTGGGTGCAAGAGATCGTCGAGGAGCTGGATTCCTACACTGAGATCTCTCCGTCGGGCACCGGCGTGCACATCCTGCTCCGGGCTCGGCTGCCTGAAGGCCGCAACCGCAAGGGCCGCTTCGAGGCCTACGACCGGGGCCGCTTCTTCACCGTCACGGGGCGCCACCTCTCAGGCACTCCGAAGACGATAGAAGAGCGTCAGGAAGCGCTGGAACGCGTCCTGGAGCGCATGTTCGGGGCGGAGAGCATGAACGGTAACAGAGAGCCCACGGCGGCTTCTGAGGGCGATTCTGGAAGTCTCCCGGACGCGGAGCTGGTGGAGCGTGCGGGGAGAGCGAAGAACGGCGAGAAGTTCCGGCGGCTGTGGGCGGGGGATACGAGCGACTACCGGTCTCCCTCTGAGGCGGACCTCGCTTTGTGTGGGATGCTGGCTTTCTGGACCGGAGGAGACGCCGCGAGGATAGATACGCTCTTCCGTCAGTCCGGACTCTACCGCGATAAGTGGGAGCGGGAGGATTACCGGGACCGGACCATTACCGAGGTCCTCAAAGGCAGGACGGAGTTCTACACGCCACAGAAGAGCATCGCACTCACGAACGGTCACCGGCGCGATTCTCTGCCCGAAGAGGTAGGCCAGCTTCTCTCCAGTGTCGAGCCGGAGCGTGTGGAGTGGCTTTGGCCGGGGCGGCTGGCGCTCGGCAAGATCGTGCTCGTGGACGGGGACCCGGGACTGGGCAAGAGCGCGATGGTGCTGGACCTCGCAGCGCGTGTTTCGGCCGGCGGGCGCTGGCCGGACGGCGCAGCGTGTGAGGCTGGCGGGGTGGTGCTGCTCTCTGCCGAGGATGGACTCGCCGACACGATCCGGCCGCGTCTGGACGCAGCCGGAGCGGACACGTCGAGGATACTCGCCCTCGCCACCGTGCCGGACGAGGAGGGTCGCGAGAGGATGCTCAGCATACCCGAGGACCTGGGGCTCATCGAGCGGGGTATCCGGCGCGTGGGAGCGCGTCTGGTGGTCGTGGACCCCTTGATGGCGTTTTTGTCGGGTGAGACCAACTCGCACAAGGATCAGGACGTGAGGCGTGCTCTTGCGCCCCTCGCTGCTCTCGCCGAGGGATGTGGAGTGTGTATGGTCGTGATCCGGCACCTGAACAAATCCGCCGCGCACAACCCGCTTTACCGGGGCGGCGGATCGATAGGGATCATCGGTGCGGCGCGGATGGCGTTCGTGGTCGGCAAGGACCCGCAAGACGAGAACCGCCGTGTGCTGGCAGCAACGAAGAACAACCTTGCTGCTGCGCCACAGAGCCTCGTGTTCTCCCTCGAGGAAGCTGAGAACGGCTCCGTGAGGGTCAGGTGGCTCGGATCCTCCGAGGTCTCTGCAAAAGACCTTCTCGCTCCAGCACGTGAGGAGCACGCGGATGCACGGGACGAAGCCGTCCTTTTCCTCCGGGAGATCCTCGCGGGTGGTCCCGTACCGGCCAAAAAAGTGATCGAAGAGGCGGACGGCGCAGGGATAGCGGAGAAGACCCTGCGCCGGGCAAAGAAAGAACTCGGCATCCTGGTGTATCGGGAGAACACCGAAGGAGAGAAACGCGGAGCCGGACGGTGGCTGTGGCGACTGCCGGAGATCAACGTTCAAGATGGCCAGGGCGGCCATCTTGAAGAGGGTGGCCATCTTGAACGAGAAATCCGAGAATCCCGCATAGATAAGCGGAATGTTCAAGATGGCCAGGGTGACCGCCTTGCACGACACGTTCAAGATGGCCAGGGCGGCCGTGTATCGGGGGTAGGTGGCCATCTTGATGAACAAAAGAGCCGTGTGCGGGGGCGCGTGTGATGGGTGTGCACGCGCTGCTCGAAGAGCTGGGAGCGCTCGGTGTCTCTCTCAGGGTGCATGGTGAGGATCTGGAGTACGAGGGGCCCGAGGAGGCCATCACGCCGCGGATCTTGGAGCGCCTGAGGGAGAACAAACACCGCCTGATCAGCATCATCTCCTGCGAGACCGAAGGGGGGCGCTACCGGCTTCTTCAGCGTGCGCTCTCCTACCTCGCCGGCCGCTACGTCGAGGGCGCGGATCTTTCCCTGCTCGACGCTTACGAAGAAGCAGTGGAGCAGCTATACGCTGATGGCACGCCGGAGGAGTTCTACCTTGCGGTGCAGAAATTCGTGCGTACCGCTGTCCGGGAGTTCGAGCGCACACGAGAGAGAGGAAGAGGCAAAGGAAGGGAGGAGGGCACTACCTAAATGGCCGTTTGCAGCTATATAAAGCCGGATGGACAGCGGTGTAAAGCACAACCTATGCGCGGGGAGAACTTCTGCTACGCGCACAATCCCGCCTACAGGGAGCGCAGGCTGGCGGCATCCCGCCGTGGAGGCAAACTCGGAGGCCGGGGACGTCCTCGCCGGGAGATTCAGGACGTCAAAGCGCGTTTGCGCCTGCTCGCAGACCTCGTGGAGCGTGGCACGTTCGACCCGCGGAGCGCGGCCGTGGTCGCGCAGATCTGGAACACCTACCTGCGCGCCATCGAGACCGAGCGCAAGGTCAAAGAGACCGAGGAGTTCGAGGCCCGCATCGCGGCGCTCGAGCAGCAGGGAGGCTATGGATGGACAAGGACCAGCTGATAAGGCGACTCAGAGCGCTCGAGCGCCGCAGGCAGACGTACCGCATCCCTCCTGTGAAGGAGGCGATCCACAAGGAGCTTCGCAATGCACAGGCGCGCTGGCGGGGTGAGGAGGAAGAGCCATGGACGAGTGAGGAGCTCGAGGCCCGCGCCGAGGCCTCGCGGTGGGTGCTGGGCTCGGTCATCCCGAAGTACCGCAACGAGTCGGGGTGGCGGGGCGAGGAGGCGCAGCGTCTCCTCAGTAAGTGGGTGAAAGAAGTCAAAGAACGTGTAGAGGAATATGAGAGGAGCGCACATGACGCTCAGGGATAGGCTCGGGCGCCTGGAGCGTGAGCTCGGAAGCACACCGCGTACGTGCCCGGTGTGCGGCAGACGACTCACCGGTGAGGTGATCGTCCGCCTTGCCGGCGACGATGAAGACTACTGCCCTCTATGCACGGTTCCCGTCACGCTGAAGCTCGGAGACAAAAAGATCGATGATCAGGCTCCCCAATGAGAGAGGAAAGAGGGGCTTCGACGTCTCGCATTGAGCTACAATATGAAACGTGGAGAAACGCTCGGAAACAATGAGAAGGTTCGCGGTAGCCATACACCCAGACCCCGAGGATGGCGGCTTTGTCGCCTCCATACCCTCTCTCCCCGGCGTCTACGGGCAGGGAGAGACCGAAGAGGAGGCGCTCGAAGACGTCAAAGCCGCCCTCGAATTCACTCTGGAGAGTATGGCCGAACGCGGGGAGGAGCTCCCTGCCGGAGATGAGATCGTCCGCGAGCTGGCAGTCTAGAAGCCTTGCCGCCGCTTCCACAGCTCTCCGGCGATGAGGCGGTAAAAGCATTCGAGAAGCTCGGCTATGAGAGGGTGAGGCAAAAAGGATCCCACATCCGTCTCGTCTCCAACGAGCCCGGGAGAAAACCACTCACCGTGCCGCGAAAGAAGGAACTCAAGCGGGGTATGCTCCGCTCCCTGATCCGGGACGCCGGGATCTCCGTCGAGGAGTTCATAGAGCTTCTGTAGACGACGCCGTAGGCCCTCGAGCACGCGCCCGGTAGAAAGGGGCTATCTCCTCTAATACTACAGTTGTAGTTCATGTTGTAGTTCATGCCGTAGACGCACCCCTCCGCTTGTAATGGCAGCGCCTGGCTACAGCCTGATGATGAAGACGCCATTGCGACCAAGAGAGCACTTCTTCCCAGCGCGGCGGTCGTCGGCCCAGCACCAACCGCCACAGCAGCTTACGCACTTCGGAGACCGTCAACTCTACGAGAGACCTCGCTTTCTCTTGAAGGCCAGCAGGCTGTCGGTGCCCTCCGGTTTCGGAGCCCCCTTTTCCTGTGATGATTCGATGTCTATCCCTTTGGCCCGGATGACGGCGAGAAAAGCATGTGCGAAGAGGGCAAGGGTTATGTGTCGGTACCATCCATGCCAGCTTCTTACCTCGTAGTGGGAGAGGCCCACCTCCCCCTTGGCCTCTTCGAAGCCGATCTCCACCCGCCAGCGCATGCCGGCCACTTTTGCAAGCTCTTCGAGCGTCGTACCCTCGGGAGCGAAGACCGTGTAGGCGGTCAGTTCGTCCGGATCTTCGATGGAGCGGCGCACAAGTAGCCATCTCTCGAATCCTTCTTGCATGGGAGGGTTTAGCGGGAGTCTCAGCCAGTCGTAGAGGCGCGGGCCTTTGGAACCTTCTCCGACCGACAGAGGCTTGAAGCCTTCCCCGGACACCAGATCTCCCTGGCGCAAGGCTTCGAGTACCACGCTTATGCGATGCTGGTAGAAACCGGCCCACACGTAGGCTTTGCCCGAGAG
The DNA here is from genome assembly GCF_059772285.1 of Rubrobacter sp. M3-4. Lineage (NCBI taxonomy): Bacteria > Bacillati > Actinomycetota > Rubrobacteria > Rubrobacterales > Rubrobacteraceae > Rubrobacter > Rubrobacter sp. M3-4. Next base: position 220,189 of record NZ_JCBAJP010000003.1, on the reverse strand, counting down.
GGCCAAAACGTAGGGCTGCTTGTGCTCCTCGAGAAACATCCCAAGACGCCTCGTGTCCCCATAGACACTGTCAGCTACCACCCACGCTGCATTCACGCCCGCACCAAGAGCCCTACCTAGCATCTCTTTGGCAAGCTGGGGCTTGGTGCGCATCACGATCTCTTGTGGTACCCCAGCTTGTTCGCGGCGCTCTCTATCCTCGGCCCACTCCTCGGGCAGATACAACTCCCGGTCGATGAAAGCCTGGCCCCTACGGGAGGCATAGCACAAAAACACCCCAACCTGGCAGTTTTCCGTCTTGCCGGCCGTTCCGGTGTACTGGCGCTTGACCCCAACGCTTTTATCTCCCTTCTTGATAAAGCCCGTCTCATCGACGATAAGAACACCCTCATCGTCGCCCAGGTGCTCGAGTACGTATTCTCTGAGATCGTCACGTACGAGATCGGCATCCCAGTTGGCTCGACCCAGCAAGTGCTGGAGGCCGTAGGGTGTAGCATCACCCGCCACCTCGGCCAACTGCCAGGAGTTCTTGCGCTCTACTTCGGAGAGCAACCCCAGCAGGTAGGATCGTGCTCGCTCGCGCAGTTCGGAGCGGGCGAAGCGGGGGGCGATCCGCTCGCCGAGCGCGTCCAACTCCTCAGTCCACGAGCGCACCGTCTTTCGATCCACCGTCTGTGGCACCACATCCTCCTTCGTTAAAGGGAACATGATGCCAGACCATCCTATACTATCTACAACTGTAGTACTAAGTACCTCTTTATCTTCTGACTCCCTAATCTTATCAAATAACACTTGATTAATCAATAGATACTTGATAGAATCCTGGAAAATCCGGTAAACTGCGGCGATGGTCAAGGAGGCTGATCTGAATAAGGTGGAGGTGCCGGAGCAGTTCGAGGTCCTGGATGCGGAGGCGCTGGCCCGGCGTCTGGGATTGAGGAGGCAAACGGTACAGGCCTACATGGCTCGTGGCTGGTGGCATCTGGTTCCTCGTCCGAACCGGAAGCTGGCCATGGGACCGATCTGGTACGAACAAAGCGTCAGGGAGTGGGAAAGGAGCAGGGGCAAAGATGGGTAAGCGCGGCAACGGGGAGGGTTCTATCTACCCCGTCAGGGACAGAAGCGGCAGGGTAAAAGGCTACCGCGGGGCCTACTTCGTGCACACGGCGGAGGGGCCCAAGAGGCGCTACGTCTCCGGTAAGACCCGCAAGGATGTTTCCGAGAAACTCGCCAAAGCCCTCAGCCAGCGTGCAGATGGTCTCCTCTTCGATGCTGGCGCCATGACGGTCGGGGAATATCTGGAGCGGTGGCTCGAGGACGTGGAAGGCACGGTGCGCCGGAGCACCTTCGAGAGGTACGGATATGCCGTACGGCCCCATATAAAGCCCGCGCTTGGCAAGATGAAACTCAAAGATCTCACCCCGGCACACCTGCGCTGGTTCTACCGGGAGCGGCTGGACTCTGGACTCAGTGCCGCCACGGTGCACAAGCTGCACGTCGTCTTGCACAAGGCGCTCTCCCAGGCCGTCTCCGATGGTCTCATACCCCGCAACGTGGCCTCCGGGATGAAGCTGCCCAAGGTCCACCGGGAAGAGATCAACCCCCTGACAGAAGAGGAGGCCCGCCGCCTTTTGGAAGCCGCCCGTGGAGACAGGCTGGAAGCCCTCTACGTGCTCGCCCTCTCCACCGGGATGCGCATGGGCGAGCTTCTGGCCCTCAAGTGGGAGGATGTAGACCTGGAGCGCGGCCTGTTGCATGTCCGGTGCACCCTCACCCAGGCGAACGGATCCTTCATCCTTGGGGAGACAAAGACAAAGAAGAGCCGGCGCACCATCCGGCTCACGTCCGGTGCCGCCTCAGCGCTCAGGGCCCACCTCTCCCGCCAGCTGGAGGAGATGGAGCGGATGGGGGCCCTCTACGAGCCCGGCGGGCTCGTCTTCGCCACGGAAGTAGGCACCATCATCAGCCCCTCCAACCTGCGTAACCGCTCCTTTGCCCGGCTCCTGAAACGCGCCGGGCTGGCGAACCGGGGAGTGAGGTTCCACGATCTCAGGCACACGTGCGCCACGCTTCTTCTCTCGAAGGACGTCAACCCCAAGATCGTCTCCGAGATGCTCGGGCATTCCTCCATCAGCATCACCCTGGACATCTACTCCCACCTTCTGCCGGATATGCAGGAGAAGGCCGCAAAAGCCCTCGAAGAGGCGCTCGGCTGACCATCTCCTTGCGCTACAATGAACGGCGAGAAACCATGAGAAACGACAGGGAAACAAAGATGCACGGGACTTTCACGGCCATATTCGAGCGCGGGGAAGACGGATGGTGGGTCGCCACCTGCCCGGAGGTCCCCGGCGCCATCACCCAGGGGGAGACCATCGAGGAGGCCCGCGAGAATCTCAAGGAGGCCATAGAGCTCGTGCTGGAGGTCATGCGGGAGGATGCCGAGCGTGAACTTGAGGGCAAGGAAGGCGTGATCCGCGAGACCCTGGAAGTTTGAAGCGCCGCGCGCTCATCAAGCACCTTTCCGAGCACGGCTGCATCTTGAGAAGAGAAGGGACCCGGCACTCCATCTACCAGAACCCCCGCACGGGCAAGCGTACCAGCGTCCCGCGCCACACGGAGATAGACAACCTCACGGCGCGCAAGATCTGTGAGCAGTTGGGGATCCCGGCCCCCTGAGATCATTCTCCGCGTTGCTGCACGGTTGCTGCACAGAGGCCCCGGTTCGAACCGGGGCCTCTGTGCCGTTCGCTGAATTTTTCCTGCAAATCAGCGCCTTTACAGAGTGGGCGATGCTGGGGTCGAACCAGCGACCTCTGCCGTGTGAAGGCAGCGCTCTCCCGCTGAGCTAATCGCCCCTTGGACCGTGAAAATATACCATCCGAAGGTGCTTTTGTTAAGCTCGCGCAGAGCCCCGTGTGCCGGATACGGGGTACGGCGCGGAGATATAATGCCCCGGATCCCTTGAATCTGCGGCGGGAAGGAGCGTGAGACGATGGAGAGAGGAGAGGGTCCGGAATCCGGGAGCCTGGAGCAGGTCGTAGAGGGGCTGCGCTCGCTCTCCGGAGAGGTGGAGTCGTGCGCCGTGCTCTCACCGGGAGGTGAGCTTCTCTACTCTTCCCACCGGGAGGGAGTTGAGCGTGAGAGGATCGAGGCGGTGCTGCAGGCACTCTCCGGAGCTGTGGAGGACGCGGCGCGGCGCCACGGCAAAGAGCGGGCCGAGCAGGTCAGGATCAGGACAGAGCTGGGGTGTCTGCTCATGGTGTCGCTCGAGAATGGTGGAGCCCTGTTCGCGACCACCTCTCCTCAGGCCCGCACCGGGCTCGTGCTCTACGACATGCGCAGCATCAGAGGGGAGTTGGTGAAGGCGATGAGAGGAGGCCGGGGTTGAGCGGTCGGAGGGGACTGAGGTTGCTGCTCGCCGGCGCGCTGGCCGGCGGCGCCCTGGTCGGGCTGGCGGCGATCGGGAGGCTCCGATCGAAGGGCGAGGTCGCCGGGGAGGAGGTCGAGATCACCTTCGAGGACGGCACGACGTATCTCCCGGACCCAGGCTCCCCGGAGAGCCGGGAGCTGGCCGGTATGGCCGACAGGGTGTTGGAGGTCGGGGTCTGACGAGCCGGCCGGTGGAGCTTACAGGCGCTCGCTACAGGTGTACAATCTCGGACATTATGGCTACCATAGTGCTCGCTGACGACGATCCCGAGGTGCTCGAGATGGGGGCCGAGGCCCTCGAGGATGCTGGGTTCAAGGTCGTCAAGGCCCCCGACGGACAGAGGGCCCTGCAGGAGGCTCTGGGCCGCAGGGTGGACCTCGTCGTGATGGACGTCTCCATGCCCCAGGTTGGCGGACTTGAAGTCTGTCACTGCCTCAAGGCCATGCCGAAGACCGCGAGGATACCGGTCGTCCTCACGGCCGCGAAGAAGGACCCCGCGGCGAAGGCCATCTCCGAGAGGACGCACGGGTCGGTGCGCATCCTGCGCAAGCCGTTCTCGGCGGAGCAGCTCGTCGAGACCGTGCGCGGGCTGGTTCGTCCCAAACTGCTGCTCTGATCATCCCGCCACTGCCGTGGAATTCGGACGGGAACTCTCGCTGGACGAACTTCCCTACCCCCCGCTCTTCAGGCTCGTCGGGCGGCACGGTGAGGAGGTGTTCGCCGAGACGGAGGTCGGCGGCAGGCCTGCCAGGGTGGGGGCGCTCTTCTCCGGGAGGGATCTCGCGGGGGATTTCGCCGCCTGTGCGCGGGGCAGCGAGCTCGATGCCTTCGCCGGGCTCTGGCCGGAGCCTCTCGAAGGGTGGGGGGAGGTAGAAGAGTATGCCTCGGCCGGGGAGGATTATCTGCTGGTCGTCACGGAGGCGGGGGCCGGCATCTTCTTCGCCGAAGACGTTCTGCACCTCGTGGCGGAGAGGAGAGCCGAGCTGCCTTTCCCGCTGTACGTGCTCACCGACGAGGAGGGCGTATCCCCGCTCGTCTCGGTACAGAGCGGGGGGCGGGACGTGCTCGTGGCCGCCCTCTTCAGCTCTCCCGAGAAGGCTCTGGGGTTCCGGGAGCGGGTGCCCCGGCTCGAGCTGCCGGAGTACGTGGGAAAGATCCAAAACCCCGAAGGACTCTCCCGGCATGCCATGATAGCCCGCCGGGCGGGGGCCGACTACGCGGTGGTGGATCCCGAGGGCGGCTCTTCGGAGGCCATACCCATCGAGGAGCTGATCACCTGATGCCGACGAAGGTGTTGTACTCTGTGGTTTCGGTGGAGGTGTGTTCCCTACGCTCCGGAGGAGGTACGCTTGGAAAACAGACGCTTCAGTGAGAGGGCCTCGCAGGGGCCGCGCGAGGACGTTCCGGACCTCTCCCGCGCGCTGGCTCGTAACAGCTTCGTGACCATCACGGCCAAGCTCGGCAACGACGTGGCGGGCTTCATCTGCGACCGGGACGCCTCCGGGATACTCATCGACGTTCGGGATCCGAGTGGGGACCCGATCGGGTATCAGTTCTTGCCCTGGGGCAGCATCGAGCGTGTGACCATCGAGCCGTGACCCGGATGCCCCCGTTGCTCGAGACGGAGCGTCTGATCCTGCGTCCGATGACCCTCGAAGACGCACGGGACGTCTTCCTCTACGCTTCGGACCCGGAGGTGACCCGCCACGTCATGTGGGAGACGCACCGCTCACCCGAGGACTCCAGACGGTTTCTGCAGCAGGTGGTGGAGGGGTACACGAGGGGAGAGCTTCTGTGGGGCGTGGTCCTCCGCGAGGAACGCAGGCTCGTCGGCTCCTGCGGATACGGTGGCTCCTGGGTGCGGGAGCACCGCCGGGCCGAGATAGGGTATGTCCTCTCCCGGGATTGCTGGGGGAAAGGATACATGACCGAGGCGGTGCTCGAGATGATCCGCTACGGCTTCGAGCACATGGGCCTCAACCGCGTCATCGCCCGGTGCTTCGCCGAGAATAGGGCTTCAGAACGCGTGATGCAGAAGGCCGGGATGACATTCGAGGGCACCCAGCGGGAGCACGTCTTCGTGAAGGGAGCGTACCGGGACCTGAAGCTCTACTCGATGTTGCGCGGGGAGTTTTCGTTTTAGCCGGAGCTCATACGGACCTCGCCCGGGTATGCTCCTCAAGGACCGAGAAGAGGAGCGAGATATCCTCCCCGGTGTTGTAGAGATGCGGGGAGATGCGCAGGGAGTCTCCCCGCACGCTGACGTGCACCCCGCGTGAGGCGAGCTGTGCCGGGAGATCCTCCGGGATGGGCGGTTCGAGCCTTATCCCGAGCATGTGCGGGGCGCGAAGGGCCGAGGGCGTGGGCTCCATGCCGCGCTCGACGGCCTCTTCCTCGATGAGGGCCGTGATGGAGGCCAGCGTCTCCGCGATGTTTCCGACCCCCCAGGAGAGGATCTGGCGCAGCGCCTCCGCGACCATCGGCAGCAGGACGAAGTTGCTCCTCTCACCAGCGTCGTAGCGCCGGGCGCCGGGCTGGAAGTCGTCCCGGTAGTCGACCAGGTGCGAGAACCGTTCGCTGCCCGCACGGTTGATCCAGTTGTGCTCTATCGGGGTGCCGGAGCGATACTCCTCAGAGACCCACAGAAAGCCCACCCCGTAGGGGCCGAGCAGCCACTTGTACGAGGCAGTGGCGAGGAAGGCCGGACGCACCTCCTTCACGTCGAAGGGCATGGCTCCCAGGGACTGGATGCCGTCCACCACCAGGGCCGCCCCGACGGAGCGTGCTTCTCCCCCGACCTTCGCGAGGTTCAGCAGGGTGCCGTCGGTCCAGTGGCAGTTGGTCGCCACGACCACGGCCGTGCTCTCGTCGATCTCTTCCAGGACGGCCGGCGTCCATTCCCCGTTCGGGGGGCGACGTACGACCGACAGGCGGGCACCTTTTCGCCGGGCGAGCTCCCTCCAGCAGTAGTAGCTCGAAGGGAATTCCTCCTCGAGCACCACGATCTTCTCTCCCCTTTCGACCGGGACGTTCGCCGCCGCGACGGCCATCCCGTAGCTCACGGAGGGGACGATCGCTACCCCATCCGGGTCTCCGCCTATGAGGCGGGCGAATAGCGAGCGTACCTCCTCGCAGCCGGTGAAGTAGTCCGGCGGGGTTATCTGCCAGGGGTGGGAGGTACGCTCCAGCGCTTCCTCCGCGGCCCTGCGGGCGGCGCGCAGGGTGGGCGCCATGTACGCGCAGTTCAGGTAGGCCACCCCCTCTGGGATGTCGAAGAGGTCTCTCTGCGGGCTAATCTTCATCCGCTCTCCTCCTTCTCTCTCTAACCGAGCGTTCGGAGCATGCGTCCTGCTGAGATCATAACGCCGCCCAGTACGGCCGGGCATACGAGCGGCTCCTGGCCATACTGGACGTGAGTTGCCATAACCTTCCGGAGGGAAGATTGGTATGGTGGCTGAAACTTTTCGTGGTCGCGGGGTGTTCTATGGGTGTGGGAAAGAACGGAACAGCGGACCCTCTCGCCGCCCGGCTCGCCGCCGGCGACCCCTCGGCCCCCGGCGAGCTCGTCCGCAGACACTACGTGGAGCTCTACCGCTACGCCGCCTTCCTTTTGGGCCCCGGGGAGGCGGAGGATGCCGTGCAGGAGTGCTTCGCTCGCGCTTTCGTGGCGCTCGGACGCTATTCGGAGGGCAGGATCCGGGCTCTCGCGCTTCGTCCCTGGCTCTACCGCATCCTGCTCAACGTCTCGCGCAACCACCGCCGGGACGGACGCCGGGAGATCGCGGTGGCGGAGATGCCCGAGCGTGAGGACGGGTGGCGCGGGCCTGCCCGCGAGGAAGTGATGGACGTGCTCGACGCGCTGGCCTCCCTCCCCGAACGCCAGCGGACGGCCGTGACGCTCCGCTACCTCCAGGGGCTTTCCTACGCGGAGCTCTCGGAGGCGACCGGATGGCCCGTGAATACCTGCAAGACGCTCGTGCGGCGGGGGAAGACCCGCCTTGCGACCAGACTGAGGAGCGAGGTGTAGACCGATGGAATACGAGGCTGAGATTCGTACACGATTCGGGCGATTGGGTGTGGTTTTCTCACCCCCCCTGGACGCCGGTGACGTGGTTGAGAGCATCCTCGAATCCGGGACGGACGCGCTTCTCCTCTGCCCGTCCCCTGTTGGTGAGGTCTTCGTCGGGTTGGGAAGGGGCGGGGTGCGTCTCGTGCGCCGGGCCGACGTCCCCGCGGAGGAGTTCGCCGCCTGCTACCGGCGGCGCTTCGGGAGACTGCTGCGGTGGGCCGACGATGCACGGCTTGGGCGGATGGTCTCCGCGGCCCTCGCCGGAGAAGGGGTGGTCCCCGTGGACATCTCGCATACCACCTCCTTCCAGCGGCGGGTGCTCGAGGTGGTGAGCGGGATCCCCCGCGGCGAGGTGCGTCCCTACTCCTGGGTGGCCCGGGAGGCGGGTAGCCCGCGGGCCACCCGCGCGGTCGGAAACGTCATGGCCTCCAACCCGGTACCGCTCATCATCCCGTGCCACCGGGTGGTGAGAAACGACGGCAGCACCGGGAACTACGCCTTCGGCTCTCCGATCAAGGTGCGCCTTCTCGAGGACGAAGGCGTCCCGGTCTCGGAGATATCCCGGACCCCCTACGTCGCCACGCCCACCACCGGCGTCTTCTGCCACGCGACCTGCCACCACGCCCGCCGCATAAAACCGGAGAACCGCAGGCCCTTCCGCTCGGCGCAGGAGGCGGTCGCCGCCGGGTACCGGCCGTGCCGGGTGTGCCGCCCGGCAGTGTGATCTCCGAAGGCCGCGAACGACTCCCTCCAGGGCACCTTCCTCGGAGGTGTTAGTTATAATCGTTTCGATGGTCGCGATCGGCCAGGAGGTACGTACGGAGACATAAGTGGTGGGTATCGGAGGGTGGGGACGGAGGTCCCATGTCTGCTCGTGTCGAACGGTCCGGGAGTTCCGAGGCGGAGAGATTTATCTCGGCGCTCGAGGACGAGTTCGAGCTCATGATGATCTGGAGGCGTGAGGAGAAACTGGTCCTCGAGCGAGCGATGCTGGCTTTGGAGCGGGAGCTGGTGCGGGAGGAGAGAGGAACACTGCCCGGGGGTAAGATGCGCTGGCTGAAGTCGCCGCGTCGCTACTGGCGGGCGCTGAGGCGGGAGATGTGTCTGCTGTTCGGGATGTGGGTGTTGGAGAGCCGCCTTAGCTGGTGTCGGGAGGTCGCCTCCGAGATAGAGTTCGGTTTGCGTCTGAAGGGTATACGGGTGAGTGGAACGCCGCGGTAGCGCGCCCAGATAGATTCCTTGCCGGGCTTTGCGGGGCTGCTCTGCTCGGGGTGTTGCTGGCGTTTTCTTCCTGCACCGGTGTGGCCCAGGGTGAGTTTTCACAGAAGCGGGCCCGAACAACGTTAAATTCTATTGACACGGACGCTGGACGAGGGGTTGAATACGCCCCGTGGAGACGCAGCCGGGGAGGTGGCAGATGGACGGAGCTGAGAACAGGCGGGTATCATCGGCGGCCATCCGGGAGAGCATGGCCTACCGCAGCGGATGGAAGGACGGCCGGTTCGGCATGCCCGTGCTCTCGCTCGAGAGCAGCTACATGATCTGGTCCGACCTCGAACGTCTGGCGTACTACCGGGGACACCGCGAGGGTCGAAGGGTACGTCAGATGCTCGGCGCCGGCGTCCAGACCATACAGGAGACGGCCTAGGAAGACCTCTCTACCGTGGCCGTCAGGCCCTGACCCTGCAGCCGTTCCGCGTATAGCTCGGCGAGCTCGCGGTGACAGCTCTTCACGACGGCGCGTCCCGTAGTGTGAGCCTCCCACATGATCCGGGTCGCCTTTTTGAGGGTCATGCCCGGTATCGTACGGCGCAAGATGACGACGACCCGCGGCATCGAGTTCACCCAGTCGTTGTGCAGCACGACGTTCCAGGGCGGATCGGGGCGGGGCCTGCTCTGGGAGACGGGTCTCCGGCGTGTTTTGGTGGCTTCTCGTGGCATCTCAGGATAATTGTTCCCCGGCAGGCGGCGTCCGGACATCGGCCTCGCGGCCCATTTTCAGAGCCTGCCGGAACGGATTATCCCGACGAGGAGGGCCAGCCCCAGGACCGCGGCTACCGCGAACCCGGCCAACCCGAAGACGCTCATCCCCAGGAAGTGTGCTCCTCCTCTGACGAAGATCCCGATGACCGAGGAACTCACCACGAGCGCTGCGATGAGCAGGGCGAAGACCAGCCGGTTGGCCAGGATGTCCACCTTCGAGATAAGGTCTTCGACACCCTCGTGGTTGAAGCGCACCTCGACCTCACCGTCCTTGAGTTCTGTGAGCACCGCGTGGATCTGACGCGGGTAATCCGCGTAGGTCTCCGGTTGGAGCAGTTTTCTCGCCGTGCGGGATGCGACTTCCCGGGGATCGCGGGAGCGTGAGATCATCTCCCGGGCGGCCTCAGAGAAATCTCCCATCGCGGTGTAGCTCTCGTCTTTTTCCCTGACGAGCGATTCCGCCGCGACGAGGGAACGGAAGAGCAGGACCAGCTCGAGCGGCACCTTCACCCCTCCCTGCCGCGCGGTCTCCAGCCCCCGCGCGACGACCTCGGAGAGGGTACGCTCCCGCCAGAATGGCCCGCCGAGCGATCCCATCGTATCCCTGAGCTCTCGTCGCAGGGTGGCGTCGTCCTCCGGGGCGGTGCAGCCCGCGGAGGGGAGCGCCCGCAACGTCGCCTCGACGTCGTCCCTGCTTATGGCGTCGAGCAACTCTGCCAGTCCTCTCAGGCGTTCCGGGTCCACGGAGAGAAACTCCGTGGGATCGGCCACCCATATCCCGCCCTCCCCGGCGAACAGTCGTTCGGCGCGGAGGTCGGCCGGGAAGAGCCCCTCGAAGAGCGCCAGCCGGATGATGTATCGGGTGACGGCGCGCAGCTCTCCGGCATCCGGCGGGTGTGGGTCCTGCGGGAAGGCGAAGGTCGCGAGCCGGGCAGAGCAGTAGCCTTTGTAGGAGGTGGGTACCACCACACCTGGTTGCTCGAAGGCCCGCATCCGATGGACGTTGCGCACGGCGGCGTACATGTCCCTGCGCTGGGTGGTGTGGGCGATGAACTCCACCACCTCCTCCGACGGGTCGAGCGGCAGACGGTTTGCGGTGCGGCGGCGTACCAGCTCCGCCACCGGACGCATCGTCAGCAGCTCTCTCCTTATGCCAGGACGGTTCACGACGACCAGCGCGTGGTGGCCTCCCGGGAGGACGGCGCGGTGTGACTGGGTGAATACCCCCGTGCGCAGAGGGTGTTCATCGAAGCTTACGAAGAGCCGCTCCAGATCGTTGTCCAGTTCCCGCTCGATCAGCCTCCGTACTGACTCGAAGCGTACTGGTTTCGGGACCGAAGTCGCACGCTCGAGCTCCCGTGTCACCCCGGGCGGTATCCTGTCGCGTCGGGCCGCGAGGAAGCGACCGAGCTCGCAGAAGGTGGGACCCAGCTCTTCGAAGGCCAGCCTCAGGCGCGTACCGACCCGCGCGGGATCCACCCGCTTGCGTCGGCTGGTCAGCCTCCGGGCGAAGATGAAGCCGAACCCGTAGCGGGCTCCGACGCGTGCCACGTGCGCCACCCGGGAGGCCGGGCTCTCTGCCGGGTGCGGCTTCTGGTTTCCCCTGGCCATGCAAGAAGCATATCAGCCGCGGGGGAAATGTCGGGCGGTGTCTCTTTGATAGAATGCCCGCGGAGAGACGGAGGATGGAAGGAGATCGGATCTGATGCAGTACGTGCATACCTGTTACAGGGTGCTGGACCTCGATCGCAGCATAGACTTCTACGTCAACAAGCTCGGGCTCGAGCTCGTGCGCAAGAGCCCGATAGGGGATGACGCGACCAACGCCTTCCTCGGGGTGCCGGGGGATCCGGAGCCCCGTCTCGAGCTGACCCTGAACCATGGCCGCACCGAACCCTACGAGCTGGGGGAAGGCTACAGCCACATCGCGTTCGTCGTCGATGACCTGGACGCGCTCGCGGAGAGGCTGGAGAAGGCCGGCGGGGTCGACTTCGAGAGCAAGCCGCACCCCATAAGCACCGGCTCGCGCATCTTCTTCGTCAGGGACCCCGACGGCTACCGCATAGAGTTCATCGAGCGCCGCGGCTGAGCGTTGGCGGGCGAGTGGGGGATACCCCTCCACTCGCCCGCACCGGGGAGGTCCGCAGCGTCCCTCGGTTCCGTCAGCTTCTGGCGTGCCCCCTGCCGTGGTGACCGCCGCCCTTGCCGTGCCCTTTCCCGTGGGTGCCTCCGGCTTTGCCGTGGGGCTCGTGGGATTTGCCGCACGGCTTGTCCTTGTAGTGCCCTTTGGCCTTGCCGTGGGCCTTGTTCTTGGTATGTCCCTTCGCCAGGCATTTGCCTCCGTGGTGTCCCGTTCCCGGGGCGTACTGAGACCGCGCGGCCGGGGGGTGAGGGCTCCTGGCCTGGGCGACGGTCGCTCCGACCACGAGCGCGATCAGCGCCGTCGCGACGAGCACCACTGCCAGCCTCTTCAAGGTAGGATTCCTCCTTCGTCCGAGAAATACGGCGGAAGGATTATCGGTCGTGGGATACGGGTTCTTTAGTGCCGGCCGTTAAAGCGTGTTCCGGTCCCGTCCGATAAACCACGTGGAATGCGGCGGGGTGCGATCAGAATTCGGATCGCCGGGGAACAGAACGGGTTCACCCTGCCCGAGCTTCTGACGGCCGTGTCTATCTTCGGGATACTGCTCTTGATCGCCGTGCTGGTACTGCTCTCCCTTCTGGAGCGCTGGCGGGTGGATGCCGCAGCGCACCAGCTCGCGGCAGATCTCCGGCTGGCGCACACACGAGCCGTCAACCAGCTCACCGACTGGCGGGTGGTGCTGGTCCCGGGGGTGGGGGACGAAGAGGACGGGCCCGACTACTACCTGGTCAGGCTCGAGGGGCCGCACGGTCCGAACGGACCAGAGCCTGATGTGCAGCAGGTGATCAAACGCCACCTGCCCGCCGACGTCTACGTCATGGACGAACGGATCGGGGGCTCCGGTGCCCCCATGCGCGACGACCCGGACCAGGAATGGTGCATGGGGAAGGAGAACCCCTGCTCCGCGGCCACACGCACACTAGAGTTCAACCCGGATGGCTCGATGGCTGCTTTCATCGGGCCGTCCGGCAGGATACGGGTCACCGTGGACGGAGACCCGCAGCGCAAACTGACGTTCCTCTCGGCGACCTCCAGGATAAAGCTCTGGCCCTGATCTACCGTCCTCCCTCCTCCCGGCGGCGCAACTCCTCGCGCAGTTCCGAGACCTCTCCCGAGACTTCCTCAAGCCTTTTCGAGACCTCTTCCAGCTTGTTCATCAGCTCGGTCTCAGGAGGAGCGTCTTCATCTTCTCCCTGCAGGAAGCGCTGGGCCATGGCGCCGGTCAGGAGCGCGACGAACCCGATCCCGCTCGCCATCACCACGATGCCGATCATGCGTCCAGCCGTCGTCTTGGGGTAGATGTCTCCGTAGCCCACGGTCGTGACCGTCTCTACCGCCCACCAGACCCCGTCCCAGGCGCTGATGTGTTGTCTCGGTTCTACGGCGGCGAACGCCGTGCCGCCTCCCACGACGACGACGAAGAGGATCAGCGCGGCGTAGCGCAGTCCCTCGGTGGAGAAGACGCGCCGCGCCCGCTTGATGATCAGCAGGAGCCTCAACACCCTCAGGAGCCTGAGCAGCCGCGCCGCCTGCAGCGTGGTGGGTAGAAACGGTGGGGTCAGCACCACGACCATGACCTCCAGCGGGTTCTCGCGCAGCCACCGCAGCCTGTCAGGGACCACCAAGAGCATCACGAGCAGTTCGGTGGCGAACGCACCCCAGATCAGCCAGTCGAGCACCTGTGCCAGGAGCTGCCACGTCCTACCCAGCTCCGACTCCTGGATCACGAGCGTCGGGATGACGAGCAGCGCGGCGACCAGCATCGGCACCTCGAAACGCCGGGCCATCCGCTCGGCGCGTGCGCCGGAAGATTCCGCTCGTCGAACTTGCGGTCTTCTCTGCCCGTTCACCCTGATCGTGGGCTACTTTACCGCAAAAGCCCGCCGGCGACGTTCGGGCCGGCTAAAGCCGGCTCTCTCGACGGCCGATAAAACCACCGTGAGAGAGAAATCTTCCCGGGGGAGAGATGCCAGGTGTGGCCAGCGCGGCTTCACCCTGCCGGAGCTCATGATCACCATCGTCATCATGGGGATACTCGCTGCGATAGCTATCCCGGCCTGGAACGGGATCATGCGCCAGCGCCAGGTGGATTCCGCGACCGGTCAGCTCGTCGGGGACCTGAGGCTCGCCAGCACGAAGGCGGCGAATCAGCTCACGCCGTGGGCGGTGAGCCTGACGTCCGGCAGCCCTAGCTACCAGATGGAAGCCTCCGGTTCGACCAACCCTCCCATCACTCACAGACTCGACGGTGCCGAGGTCACGACGACGGGTACGATAACCTTCCAACCCGACGGAAGCCTGAGTTCCGGCAGCCCGACGTCGATAGGCGTTGCCGCCTCTGGTGGATCACCCTCGCAGACCATACACATAGATCCCGCGACCTCCGAGGTCAAGGCCGGCGGCTAGACGCATGAAGGAAGAGTCCGGCTACACGATGATCGAGGTCCTGGTGTCCATACTGCTGCTGAGCATCGCCATCATCCCCATGGCCGCCATGTTCGATACGGGGCTCAAGACGGCCTTGCTTGGAGGAAACTACGATCGAGCTCGTGCGCTGGCGCAGAAGGAACTCGCGCAGGCACAGGTGCTCTACTATCCGAACTTACTCAAAGAATCCAGCTCCGACGGACCACCGCTTACGCCGTACTTTCCGGACTGTGCCGGATCCGCGAACGCACCTGCTGCGTTTGATTCGTCTGGTCTCTCGGACACCACGGGTTGTACGGACCCCAACTTCTCCGGCATGACCTACGAGGTGAAAAAACAGTTCCTCAAACCTCCGGATGACTGCGGAGGCGATCTTACGAGCAGTGCTTGCGACAGCAGTCAGAATCTCGGGCTGATGCGTATAACAATCATCGTGAGGTGGGGAGACGGACATGCCTACGAGGTACAGACGGTAAAGGCATCTTCGTGAGAAGAGCTGCTCTGAAAGATGAACGCGGCTTCACCCTCGTCGAGATGCTCGTGACCATAGTCATGATGCTCGTGGTCATGTCCGCCCTCTACGGCCTCTTCGACATGGGCATGAGGGTCTATACCCTGGGTAACGACAAGGTGAACGCCGTGGAGAACGCTCGCATCGCTCTCGACAAGATGTCTCGGGAGATAAGGGCCGCCTACCCGGCTGACAAAGCCAGCGGTGACGATTCCCTTCTACTCAGCGCGGGACAGGACCACATCACTTTTGGAAACGACATCAACGGGGATCGCCGGCTCACCTGTTCTGACCCCGGTGAATACATAACTTACAGGCTGAGCGGCACCACCCTGCTGCGTAGTACGAACTGCGATGGATCTGGTGCGCACGCGGTTGCGGAACATATAAAAACCCTGGCTTTTCACTACTACGCAGCCGATGGGTCTTTGCTCGACCCTACTGCTCCCGGCTTCGCAAATGAGGTTGCGGTGGTGCAGGTCACGCTCGTAGCGGAGGTGGACCACGGCTCTCTCGGGACCAGCACCCAGACGCTCACGACCGATGTAACGCTTCAGAACGGACCCGGCCAGTGAGACACACGCTGTTTGAAGAAGAGAGCGGTATGACCATGGTGCTCGTGATCATGACGATGGTGATCATCGGCGTGATGGGCGCAGGTCTTCTCGTCTTCACCATGCGGGACCTGCAAAGCGTTGCCACGAGCAATCAGGGACAGGCTGCTGCGGACATGGCCGACGCTGGCATGCAGGCTGCTGCGTATCAGCTCGCCATCATCGATTCCAGGCCGTCCGACTACGACGGTGATCCATCAAACGGTGAATCCCGGTGGTCTGATGCTGGAGGGCAGGGCTGGCGTGACTGGAAGCAACTCACCTTCGGTGACGGGAGGGTCTACGTGGGCATCAGGTATCTCCGGCCTGCGGATCCGAACCAGACCTCCCAGCCGGGTTACGCTCCCGAACCGCTTCCTTCCGGACAGACTTCTTATCCGAACGACAGGAACTACTTCGAGGTCACCGTCGGTGCTCAGGCCAACGGTGCCGTACGCTGGTACCAGGCGATCTACTACACGGAGAATTTTGATATTCCCGTCGCTTATTACGCCACGAGAAACATAGACTTCAACGGCAACTCTTTTCAGGTCGAAGGTATAAGCCTGTTTGCCCGGGGCAACATAACCGACGTGCGCGCCGACAACATCGGAGGTGTGGACCAGGCCTACGGCAACTGGAAGAACCAGTACAACGCTACCGCGAGGCCGACCGATGCCGCCGGTGTCGCAGCCCTGGGTACGGTAACTTACAAGCCGGGTAAGGCCAACGTGACCGGGTGCGGGACCCAGGTGAAAGGGTGTCGGGATTACGATGGCACCTCTACCCCCAGGTTTGTGGCGGATACGTGGACCGCAGCCGGGCAGCCACAACCTTCGGATACGATAACCTTCCCCTTCAGGCTCGGTGATACCGCCAGCGACAACCAGGCGCTTGCGGATCTGGAATACAAAGCGAAGGCCCAGGGGCTCTACTTCTCGGTCCCTTCCTCCCAGGGTTTCACGATCGATTCGAGCAACTACCCGGCTCTATCCAACCCCAACACCGTGATCTATATAGATTTCACCGGCACTTCACTCGGCAATGCCACTTACAAGGTGACCTCCACCTCGAACCCCGACGGCTGGGTCAAAGGTACGATAGTCGTCGTGAACGGCAACCTGACCATGAGCGACGCCGGGAAGCTGAAGGGTTTCGAGGGAGCCGTCATCGTGCGTGACGGCAATCCCAATGGCCAGGCGTCGGACCCGAACGTACCGACCTTCACCATGAGTGGCAACTTCACGCTGCACGGTTTCGCCAACGTCGAGGGGGATATGAACCTGAGCGGGAACCTGGAGGGAATGCTCCCCGGTTCGCTCGTCAATGGCATCCCGGGTCTGGTAGCCCTCCACCGCTGGAGCTGGCGGGAGTGTTACAGCGTGGGGTGCGGTATTCCTTAGATGTAGGGATAATAATGGTGTCGGTACACCCGGTAAGCCCGGTAGGCCGAGTGGGCGAACGGGACGATCGTGAGCAGGATCATCACCGGCCAGAGCAGGAACCCGATCAGGAATAGCGTCAAAAACCCCGTCAGCGCCCATCCGGTGAAGAGGGCTATGCCCCAGGCGATCTGGTACCACATCGAGCGGATGGCGTTCGAAGCGACCAGCCGGGAACGCTCACGGAAGGCGAGCCACATGACGAAGGCGGCTACGGGGCCGAGGAAGCCGGTCGCCAGGTTCAGGAAGATCGAGAGGTGCGCCAGCGCGGCCCACGTCCGCTCGTCCCGGCGCTCCAAGAGGCCAGATGGACGGTAGACGGGAGGATCGTAGTCCCTCTGCATTCCGTAGTTCAGGCGGTCTTCCGGGCCCATTCTCCGTCACCTTCCGAACGTATGATACTTCCACCAGATACGCCGTGCACGGCGGGAGGTTTCACGGACTGGCTTTCGGTTCTTGCGGTGACGGGTAAAATGGAGGGTGAAAAAGGCATATAGTGTCCTTCTGAAGCGAGCTCATGGAAAGGGGTTACGCAAAAGTGTCCGAGCAGTCTCGCAGCGAGGGAAACGGCAAGGCCACCGCCGTCGAAGGCAAGAACAGCCTCACGGTCACGGACAACCGCACGGGAAAGACTTATGACATAGAGATAAAAGACGGCACCGTGCGGGCGATGGACTTCCGTCAGATCAAGGTGGACGATGACGACTTCGGGCTCATGACCTACGACCCCGGGTTCACCAACACCGCGAGCTGCCGGAGCGCCATCACCTACATAGACGGCGAGAGGGGCATTTTGCAGCATCGGGGCATCCCGATCGAGGAGCTATGTGAGAAGTCCACCTACCTGGAGGTGGCCTATCTTCTGATCCACGGGCACCTCCCCACGCAGAAGGAGCTCGACGGGTGGGTCTACGAGATAACCCACCACACCTACGTGCACGAGAACATGAAGAGCTTCATGCAGGGCTTCAGGCACGACGCCCACCCGATGGGGATGCTGCTCGCGAGCGTGGGGGCGCTCTCCACCTTCTACCCGGAGGCCAAGAACATAGACGACGAGGAGCAGCAGCACCTGGCGGCGGTGCGTCTGATCGCGAAGATGCCCACGCTCGCTGCCTTCGCCTACCGGCACTCGCTCGGGTTGCCTTACGTCTATCCGGACAACGATCTCTCCTACGCCGGCAACCTGCTCTCGATGCTCTTCAAGATGGCCGAGCCGCGTTACGAGCCCGATCCCAGGCTCGAGAAGGCGCTCGACACCCTCTTCATCCTGCACGCCGACCACGAGCAGAACTGCTCGGCGGCCGCCGTCAGGGTCGTCGGCTCCTCGCGCGTCGACCCATACACCGCCATCGCCGCAGGGGTCGCCGGACTCTACGGCCCGCTGCACGGTGGGGCGAACGTCGCCGTGCTCAAGATGCTGCAGCGCATCGGCAAGGTGGAGAACATCCCGGACTTCCTCGAGACCGTCAAGCAGGGCAAGGAGCGCCTGATGGGCTTCGGCCACAGGGTCTACAAGAACTACGACCCGCGCGCCAGGATCATCAAGAGCCACGTCGACGAGGTGCTCGAGGTCACCGGCAAGAACAGCCCCTGGCTAGAGATCGCCGTCGAGCTGGAGAAGCGGGCGCTCGACGACGAGTACTTCACCAGCCGCAAGCTCTACCCGAACGTGGATTTCTACTCCGGGCTCATCTACGAGGCGCTCGGCATCCCGACCGACGCCTTCACCGTGATGTTCGCCATCCCGCGGACCTCCGGCTGGATCGCCCAGTGGCTGGAGATGCTCCACGATCCGGAGCTCAAGATAGCGCGTCCGCGTCAGATCTACACCGGAGAGCTAAACCAGCGCTACGTGCCGATCGAGGAGCGCGGATAGAGCGGGCTTCTCGCAGCCGCGGTGGAAAGGAGGGCGGCCTATCCCGGGCCGCCCTCTTCCATCACCGCCTCGTAGAGGCGCTGCTGCCGGGCGAGGGCCTCGCGGTAGGCCTCGTGCCTGCCTTCGTCGGGCTCGAAGGTCTCGCCGAGCGGTACTTCTGCCTCTTCCAGCTTCAGTACGCCGAGGCGTTCGAGGGCCAGTAGCGCCGCCCCCCGGCTCGAGGCCTCCTCCACCCCCGAGAGCGTCACCGGACGCCCGAGCGCATCCGACATGATCTGGGTCCACACCGGCGAGGAGAGGAGGCCGCCGCCGGTGGCTATGACCTCCTTCTCTCCCGGGATGGCCTCTTCGAGCGCCCGGGCGATGAGCGAGAAGCGCAGCGCGACGGCCTCGAGCGCGGCCCGCAGGATGTCCCCGGGTCGGCTGGCGAGCGAGAGGCCGAGGATCGCGCCGTTCGCGTCGTCGGACCAGGTGGGGCCGCGCTCCCCGGCCAGAAGCGGCAGGAAGGTGAGCCCGTGCGAGTCGGGCTCCATCTTCGCTATCTCTTTCTCCGCCTCTTCTATCTCTGGAAGCCTCAGCGTCTGCGTGAGCCAGCTTACGAGGTTGCCCCCGTTGGAGAGCGCTCCACCCATCACGAAACGCTCCGCGTCGGCCCGGTAGCACCAGGGGCCGTCCGGGATCTCCACGCTCTTTGCCTTCCAGAGCGCGCGCATCGCGCCGCTGGTGCCGACCATGAGCGCGAGCCTCTCCCTCGTGGTGCAGCCGCTGCCGATGTTCGAGCAGGCTCCGTCCCCGGCCGCGGGGAACCAGGGCACGTTTGCCAGCTGCGGCCACCGCTTCGCCCACTCTTCGGCGAGGCCTTGCGCGGGATCGTCGGAGATGGGGGAGAGCTGGTCTTCGGTTATGGGGAGGGCTTCGATCAGCTCTTCATCCCAGCGCTTCTCGTTCTGGTCGAGGAGGCCGGTTGCCGATGCCATCGAGGTGCCTATGGTGAGGTTGTCGCTGCCGAAGAAGCGGCTGTAGAAGTACTCGGCCGGGGAGATCCAACGCGCCGTCCTCTCGAAGCGCTCCGGGTGCTCCTCGCTCAGCCACAGGAGCTTGGCCGGTAGATAGCTGGAGTGCAACACGCACCCCGTCCTGCGGTGCACCTCGCGTTCGTCGAGCCTCTCGCGCAGCTTTCTCGCGGCGCCGGCGGAGCGGCGGTCGGCCCAGGTGAGGATGTCCGTGGTGGGCTCCCCCGACCCGTCCACCCCGAGGACGGCGTGCCAGAAGGTGCTGAATGCCACCCCGGCCACCGCTGCATCCCCGGCGTGCTTGAGCGTCTCGTCCACCGCGCGGACGACGAGCGAGAAGAGATCGTCCGGGTCCTTTATTGCCCCACCGTCCGGGGTGTACTCGAGGGTGTGCTCGAGCTTCGTCTCTGTGCCCTCGACGTACGCTGCCTTCTCGTCGTAGAGCGAGGCCCTGACCGAGGAGGATCCCACGTCCACCGCCAGAACCCGCGTCTCGCCGCTCTCTTCGTTCACCTCTTCCCAAACCCTCCGTTCGTCTCGCTGCAGATCAGTTTAGCAGCACGGTGCCCCGTTCAACTCCGGCGGCTCCGGATGTAGAATCCCCGTTGGAAGGCCGTACGAGAGAGACGGGGGGAGGTCGTTTCCTTGAGGCCGCTGTATCTGCTGGCCCTGGTGCCGTTCATCGGGATACTCGGTGGCATATTCTTCGCCAACCGAATCGAGCCTTTCGTGCTCGGGATGCCGTTCATACTGTTCTGGATCGTGCTGTGGGTCGTCCTGACCTCGGTGGTGATGGCGATCATCTACAGGCTCGACCCGCAGAACAGGGAGGAAGAGCGTTGAACGTGGCGCTCGCGATCATACTGGTCTTTTTGCTGCTCGCGATCTACCTGGGCATCCGCGCCCGGCGCGGCAAGGACATGGACCTCGAGCAGTGGGCCGTCGGTGGGCGGGGTTTCGGGACGATCTTCGTCTTTTTGCTTTTGGCCGGGGAGATCTACACGACGTTCACCTTCCTGGGCGGGAGCGGCTGGGCCTACGGGGAGGGCGGGCCGGCGTTCTACATCCTCTCCTACGGGTCGCTGGCTTACGTCATCTCTTACTGGCTCCTGCCCGCGATCTGGCGCTACGGCAGGGAGAAACGGCTGCACTCCCAGGCGGACTTCTTCGCGAGCAAGTACGAGAGCCGCTCCCTGGGCGTGCTCGTCTCGATCGTCGCGGTGGTCGCGATGGTGCCATCGTATCTGGTGTTACAGCTCAAGGGACTCGGGCTCATAGTCTCGGTCGCCTCCTACGGCGCGATCTCCTCGAACGTGGCCATAACCATCGGGGCGGCGGCGGTGACGCTCTACGTCATGATCAGCGGCATCCGCGGCTCGGCGTGGACCGCCGTGATAAAGGACATAATGGTCCTCTCGGTGGCGGTCTTCCTCGGGATCTACTTCCCCCTGAAACTCTACGGCGGGATGGGGGAGATGTTCCACAGGATACAGCAGCACGATCCGGGCTTCCTCGCGTTGCCGCACACGGGATACAACGTCGTCTGGTTCGTCTCGACGGTCCTCCTGACCGCCCTCGGCTTCTACATGTGGCCGCACACGTTCGGTTCGATCTTCTCGGCCAGGGAAGCGCGCGTCTTCCGGCGCAACGCGGTCTACCTGCCGCTCTACCAGCTCATCCTGCTCTTCGTCTTTTTAGTGGGTTTCGCTGCGATCCTGGCGGTGCCGGGTCTCAAGGGAGACCAGGTGGACCTGGCCCTGCTCAGGCTCTCCCGGAGCTCCTTCGACCCATGGCTCGTCGGGCTCATCGGGGCGGCGGGGCTCCTCACCGCGCTCGTGCCGGGCTCGATGCTCCTGATGACCTCGGCGACGATCCTCTCTAAGAACGTCTACCGGGCGTTCGTACCCTCCGCGAGCGAGGAGCGGGTGAACCGGCTGGCCAAGGCGCTCGTTCCCGTCGTGGCTCTGGTCGCCTGGTACTTCACGATCAACAGCGGCAAGACCATCGTGATCCTGCTGCTCCTCGGGTACAGCTTCGTCACCCAGCTCTTCCCGTCCCTGATCTCGAGCCTCCTGCCGAACAACTTCGTGAACAAGTGGGGGGCGGCGGCCGGGATCATCGTCGGGGTGGCCATCGTTACCTACGCGACCGTGGGCGGGCTCGGGACCGGTGACCTTCTGCCCTTCCTCCCGCCGGCGCTCGCCGATATAAACAACGGGGTGGTGGCGCTCGTCGCCAACGCGATAGTTACGGTCGGTGTGAGCCTGGCGACCCGTCCCTTCGTCGCCCGGTCCTCGGCACCGACGACGTGATGGAGCGGGGTGAGGCGCTCGCCGTGGTGAGCGGCGGGCTGGACTCGGTGACGCTGGCCCATCTTCTCGCGGACGAGGGCTACTCGCTGCATCTGCTCTCCTTCGACTACGGACAGCGGCACGGAAAGGAGCTCGAGTACGCCCGTCGCTGCGCGGAGCGGCTCGGGGCCTCCTTCGACGTCGTGGACCTCTCCGGAGTCGGGAGGTTGCTCTCGGGCTCGGCGCTAACCGACGAGGTCGAAGTCCCCCACGGTCGCTACGACGAGGAGAGCATGTCCGTGACGGTCGTGCCGAACCGCAACGCGATCTTTTTGTCCGTGGCCTACGGAGCCGCGGTGGCGCGGGGCTCGGTGCTGGTGGCGGCGGCGATGCACGCGGGCGACCACCCCGTCTACCCGGACTGCCGCCCGGAGTTCGTCCGGAGCTTCGAGGAGATGGAGCTCCGGGCGATAGAAGGGCTGGGGTATCCGGGATTGCGCCTGTACACGCCTTTCATCCGCAAGACCAAGGCGGAGATAGTAGGGATCGGGGCTTCCCTCGGCGTGCCCTTCGAGGAGACCTGGAGCTGCTACGAGGGGGGCGAGCTCCACTGCGGGCTGTGCGGTACGTGCACCGAGCGCAGGGAGGCGTTCGAGCTCGCCGGCGTGGAGGACCCGACGGAGTACCGGGGCTAACCCAGCTCTTTTGCGAGGTGCAGCAGGTCCCGGACCACGAGGTCCGGCTCGATGTCCCACGGATCGAGGAGCGTTTTGGGGTCGCGCCGCACCCAGGCGGCCCGCATCCCGAAGGACTTCGCTCCGATCACGTCGAACGGGTTGCTGGAGACGAGCCACACCTCTTCCGGTGCACCCCCGAGCCTCTCGCAGGCGTGGCGGTAGACCTCCGGGTCGGGTTTGAAGCTCTTCACCTCGTCGGCGCTTATCACAGTGTTGAGGTACTCGAACAGGCCGGCCTGCTCGAGTACCTTCCGTGCACTCTCCTCCACGCCGTTGGAGAAGGCGGACATTTCGTGCCCCTGCGAACGCAGCGCCCGGAGTCCAGGCAGGGCGTCTTCGAAGGCGGGAAGGCTCTGGTAAGCGGAGATGAGGTTTCTCTCGTCCTCTCGCGAGAGCTCGAGGCCCACGCTCTGCGTGGCGAAGGCGAGTGCCTGGCGGGTACAGACCCCGAAATCCTCGTAGCGGCGCATCAGCGCCCGCCGAAAGGTGTATTCGAGCTGCTTCTCACGCCAGAGTTTTGCGAGGTGCCCGGCTTTCTCTCCGGCGAACGGCTCGAGCTTCTCCTCCATCTTCAATGGATCTACGAGCGTTCCGTAGATGTCGAAAGCCAGGGTCTCCGGCATCGCTATCTCCTCCATCGGGATCTCTTGCTGCCCTAGAGAGGATAACAGCTTCGAAACGGAGCGAGCCCCGGCCCTTCAGGCGGAGTCGGGGCTCGTCCGGAGGGGTTCCGGTCAGTCTTCCAGGACGAAGGTCACCTCCATGTTCACCCTGTAGGCGGTGATGTCGCCGTTCTCGACCGTGACGTTCATGTCCTTGATCCAGGCGCCCTCCACGTTGCGCAGCGTCTTCGTGGCGCGGGCTATGCCCTCCCTGATGGCGCCTTCGAAGCTCTCGGGCGAGGTCGCGCTGATCTCGGTGACCCTGGCTACCGACATGGCTTTCCTCTCCTCCTTGCTCTTCACCCACCTTCGGGGTAAAGAGTCTTACCCGCCCGAGAAAATACTAAACGTTACTTTGAGCTGAGAGGTGGCTCACCAGTATGGGGCTGCTGGTAGGCCGTTTCGATCCTCCGGCCGGTTCGATGGTGACGGCGACCGCCTGGGCTTTCTTTGCCCTGACCTGAACGGGGACGGCGACCGCCTTACCGCTCGGCGTGAAGAGCCCGGCGGGCTTCGGGGTGCCGTTCTCTATGACCCATATCTGATAGGTCTTGCCGTCTGGGGCGGGCGGCAGGTTGCTCGCCGTGAGGATCATCTTCCCGTTCCTCATCCGGAGTACCTCAGCCGAGGCTCCCTTCGCCGGGCCGGAGCTCCGCATCGCGTATGCCTTGAGGTTTTCAACCTGTCCCTGCAGGTTGTGGTTCTCGCTCCGGAGGTTCCCGAGCTCCCTCTGCAGGAGCCCGTTCCAGACGAGGAGCCCCGCCACCGCGAGCGCCGCCCCTGCCGCGGCCAGGGTGCGCGGACGAAGGATCCACCCCAACCTGTCTTTCAGGGCGTTGCGCGCTTCGCCGCCGGAGGTTGCCTCGGAGCGCACTCTGGCCAGCACCCTGCGGCGCAACTCGGGGGAGGGTTCCTGCTCGGGAGGCGAGAGGGCGAGCAGGCCCGCTATCGCGCCGAGTTCCTCTATCTCGGCCTGCTTCTCCGGGTGGCGAGCCAGGTAGCTCTCGAATTCGCGCCGCTCTTCTTCGGTGAGCGCGCCGAGGACGTAGGCCTCTTTCAGCTCCTCGAAACGTTCGTGTTCCATCCCGCTCACTGTGGCAGCCTCAGATCCCTCGCGTCGAAGTAATCTTTTATCTTCTTGAGGCCCAGCCTCATCCTGCCTTTCACCGTTCCGAGCGGCAGCCCGAGCAGCTCGGCGATCTCCGTGTGGGTATAACCCGAGAAGTACGCGAGCTCCAGTATCTTCAGCTGCTCCGGCGGCAGGCTCTTGAGGGCTTCGCGCACCTGCTCCCGCTGGGTGTTCTGCCAGGTCTCGGTGAAGGCCTCGCTTTGTTGCGCACCGGATGTTGCGGCCTGCGCCCGGTCCTCGGTCCTGCGGCGGCTGGCCGCGGATCGCAGCTGGTCTATGCCGCCGTTGTGGACGATCGTGAGCAGCCAGTTCCTCACGCTGCCGCGCTCCGCCCGGTAGCTCCCCGCCGAACGCCACGCCTTGAAGAAGGACTCCTGCACGAGGTCTTCTGCTGCCTGTCGCTCACCCATCATCCGGTAGGCGAGCGAGTACGCCGCCCGGCTGTGCCGGTCGTACAGGCATGCGAAGGCGTCGGCGTCACCCGCTGCGGCGAGCGAGATGAGGTCTTCGTCTGCGAGCAGCAGGTATCTTCTCGGGACGTCGCCCATACCACAGTATACGCAGGTGCCGGATGCCCAGATCAGACGCCGGCGTCGGAAATTTCCGGGGGATTGGTGATCCGGGCACCACCCGCTTCCGTAAGAGCCGGTGAAGAACAGTGAAGATCGATTGAGGGGGTTTGAGGTTCGGAGAAAAAGCGGTTGGCTTGATGGACGTCCGTGCTGGTGATTAGGAAAGGAGCGTTTACGGATGAGTGGTGTCGAGGACCGTGGAGGTCCTGTGGTGCTTGATCGGGAGGTCTCGCGCCGCGGCTTCCTGAAGACCGCCGTGGCGGTTGGGGCGGCGCTGTCTGCTGCGGGCGTCGGCGGCTTCGGCGTCGCCGTGCGGCAGGCCCAGGCACAGAGCAAGGAGTACACGACTTACCAGGGCCTCGGCGACGTCAAGATCCTCTCCTTCGCCTACCTGCTCGAGGAACTGGAGGGGACCTTCTACGACCAGGGAGTGAAGTCTGGCATATTCAGCGGCGAGGCTCTCACGTTCATAACCGACATCCGCGACAACGAGATGGCGCACGCCCAGGCCCTGGCCTCGACGTTGCAGAAGGCCGGTGCACCGGTGCCCCAGACGCCGAACTTCACCTTCCCGAACGGGACCTTCAGCGACACGGGGGCTTTCCTGAAGCTCGCGGCGACCTTCGAGCCGACCGGAATCGGGGCGTACCAGGGAGCGGCGCCCGCGATAAAGAACAAAGACTATCTGGCGGCGGCCCTCTCGATCCACAACGCCGAGTGCCGCCACTGGGATGCGATCAAGATCCTGCAGGGCATCGTGCCGCCGAACAACGTGCCCTTCGAGAAGGCGCTGACGCTGCAGACGGTTCAGTCTAGGGTCAAGCCGTTCGGGATCACGGGCTGAAGGGGAGGTAGAGAATGAAAGAACAGACAGGCACCGAGGCTGCGGTGCTCGAAGGCACCCGCAGCCGCAGAGACTTCTTCAAGCTGGCCGGTCTCGCCGGGGCGGGTGCGGTGATGGGCTCGGTCGCCCTCGCTCCGAAGGCCTTCGCCCAGGGAACGAGCAACTACGGGAGCGACCTGGACATCGCCAACTTCGCGCTGACGCTGGAGTATCTGGAGGCCACGTTCTACGAGAACGCCGTCGACTCTGGGGTGCTCTCGGGGGATGCGCTCAAGGTGGTGACGGCGCTGCGTGACCACGAGCAGGCGCACGTGGATGCCCTGATCTCTCTGATCAAGAGCGCCGGTGGGACCCCGGTCTCCAAGCCGCAGTTCACCTTCCCCTCGGGGGCTACCTCGAGCGAGAGCTCCATCCTGAACCTCGCGGCTACCTTTGAACCGGTTGGTGTGGGGGCCTACCTGGGTGCCGCTCCGGCCATACAGAGCCCCGACGTGCTCGCCGCCGCCGGGAGCATCGCCGGGGTGGAGGGCGAGCACGTCGTCGCTGTGAACAACCTGCTGGGTAATGCCGCCGCCACGCTGGAGGCTTTCCCGGCCGCACTCACCAAGGACGAGGTGCTCGCCAAGATAGCCCCGTTCCTCGGGATGGGCTCGATGATGAACACCGGCGGCGGTTCGCGCAGAGACTGGTACCGCAACGCGCACGTCTAGCGGGGAGAGAGGCTTGAGCCCGGGCTCTCTTATGCGGAGGAGCAGGACGGCGTTATTGGCCGTCCTGCTCCTCGTCGTGATCTTCTCCCTTGCCGGTTGTGGGAGCACGCCCGTCGCCAGAAAGGCTCCCGGAGCGGGCGAAAGTGTCGCCTCGCACCGTGCAACGAAAGCGGGGCACCAGGTCGGGAAAGACTCCGGGCGCACAGACGTTGTTCGGAAGACCGCACGGAAGACGACTGGTGCTACTCCTGAGGGAGGCGTGACCGTAAAGCCCGCCGATCCCAGAGAGGTGCTCTCCAGGAAGAAGCTTCCTGACGGGTTCCCCGGCTATCGGGGCTGGAACGAGAAAGGGACCGGCGACGCTTCGCAGAAGATGATCTCGGTCGGGACGTCGGCCGGCGCCATACCGGCGGTCAGGCCTTTCAATTTCGGCCGCGATCCCGGCGGCCCCAAGGACAAGAAACTCTACCTCTCCATCCCGAAGATAGGGTTGCACGATGTGCCGGTCTACAACTCGGTCGATCCGGCGAAGCTCGACGAAGGAGCGGTGCACGTGCCGGCGACGGGGTTCCCCTGGCAGAAGGGAGCAAACGTCTACATCGCCGGCCACCGCCTCGGATACCCGAACACGGGATCTCTCTACCTCTTCTACCACCTGCCGCAGCTTACGGATGGAGACGAGGTGATCCTGAAGGACTCCGCCGGCAGGGAGTACGTCTACCGGGTCGTGAGGAAGGAGACCGTGGGGCCTGAGAACGTGCAGGTGATGAACCCGGTACCGGGAAAATCTCTCGTCACCCTTCAGACCTGCACCCTCCCGCACTACACCAAGCGGATCATAGTGCAGGCCGAAATGGTCGGGGGGGCCCAGGGATGAGGCCCATGATGATATATTGACGCCATGGTGACCGACCTTTTCCAACCGCTGCACCTTCTGATCCTCTTCGCCATCGTCCTCGTCGTCGTGGGCCCCCGGCGTGCGGTGCGTCTGGCCCGCGGGGTGGGAGACGGGCTCGGGAAGATGAGCCGATACCGGCAGGAACTCCGGGCGGGCGTCACCTCCGCGCTCACCGGCGGGGAGAAGGGCGGCCGGAAGAAAGAGCGTTGAGCGGGGAGGTGGCTCCCCGCGGGGGCTCCGCGAAACCGGGGCTGCGCCTGAGCATCCTCTCGAGCGGGAGCTCGGGGAACGTCGCCTACGTCGAGGCCTCGGGACGCGGTTTTCTCGTCGACGCCGGGTTGTCCTGCCGCAGGGTCGAGCGCTTGCTCGCTCGTATCGGACGTGGCATCGATGACGTCGAGGCGGTCCTCGTCACCCACGGTCACACCGACCACACCTCCGGGATCCGTTCGCTGGTGCGCAAGTGCGGGGTGCAGGTCTACGCCGCCCGTGGCGTCTGGGATGCTCCCGGGGTCGCGTCCGTCGAGGTAGCGGAGCCCTTCGAGGTCTGCGGGGTGGAGGCGACCTACTTCGAGGTGCCCCACGACGCCCCGACCTGTGGTCTGAGGCTCCGTACGGAGGGGGTTTCGGCGGCTTTCGCCACCGATCTCGGGGAGGTGACGCCGCAGACCCTCGGCTGGATGAGCGGCGCGCGGGCGCTGGTCCTGGAGGCGAATCACGACCCGCAGTGGCTGCGTCGAGGACCTTATCCCGAGGAACTCAAGCGCAGGATCCTCTCCGGCAGCGGGCACCTCTCCAACCAGCAGGCAGCCGAAGCGGCGCTCGCCCTGGCTCCGCACGGTCTCTCGGAGATCGTCCTCGCACACCTCTCCGAGACCAACAATTCCCCAGCGCGCGCCTGCGGGACCGTCGCCCGGGTGCTGCGCGAGGCCGGTTACGGCCGGGTCCGGATCCGGGCCGCGATGCGCGGGCGGCCCACGCCCTGGGTCGAGGTCGATCCCTGCTCCGGGCACCCGGACGACGGTTGCGTCCGCGGCCTGACGGACCGACTCTTCGGCGTGGGGCGGTGATCCGTCGGGCCACCATCGTCGCCGTCGGGAAGCTCCGGGGGTGGGCCGCCGGGGGTTGTGAGGAGTATCTGAGTAGGCTTCGCCGGTACTTCGCGGTCGAGGTCGTCGAGGTTCGCGAGGAGGATATCAACCGGCGGAGCCCGGAGGAGGTGCTCTCGGCGGAGGCCGGGCGTCTCTTGCGTCGTCTGCCGCAGGGTGCGTACACGGTGGTCCTTGATCGTGAGCGCGGCAGGGAGCTCTCTTCGGAGGAGCTCGCCCGGAGGCTCTCCTCGCTCGGACTCTCCGGGTGGAGCCACGTGGCCTTCGTCGTCGGCGGTCCGCTGGGCCTCGACGGGGCGGTGCTCGAGCGCGCCGACCTGGTGCTCTCCTTCGGGCGCATTACGCTTCCACACGCCCTCGCGCGCGTCGTCTTGCTCGAACAGCTCTACCGGGCGGTGAAGATCGAACGCGGCGAGAGCTACCACTGGTAGTTGACCAGAGCTTCTCCTCCCCCTACCATGGAAGCCGCAGGGTTCGAACTGGCCCCGGGGGGAGGTGAATCGGGGTATCGTGAAGGGATGGAGCGCCGAAAGGGGGGCCTCGGTCGTCTTGGTGCGCGGCGCCCGTCGGGTGCCGAGCTCCGTTCTCATCCTCACCCTGTGGACCCTGGCGGCCGCGTTGCCGGAGGTTTTCTGGGCCGAGGATCCACTCACGATCGCGCTCCTCTCCGCGCTGTACGGTTGTTCGGCGCTCTTCGCGCTCGGAGCCTGCGGTTGGGCGTCGGCAAAGAGCGGTACGGCTCTCGGGAGGTGGTTCTGGGGGCTTTGCTCCTCTGGGATCGGGTTCATGATCCTGGGGTATCTCGTCTGGGAGATCTTCGGCTTCCGCACCCCCTACCAGCTCGGGTTCGTGCCCCGGGATCCGATGTACGTGCTCTCTTACCTTCTACTTTTTGCCGCCTTACTGTATCTGGTCGCCGTGACCACCAGGGGGATCTTCCCGCTCATCCCGCTGGACACGATCGCCGTCATGGTCTCCGCCGGGTTGCTCGGCTGGTACTTCGTGCTCGGGCGGGCGTTGGAGGGAGCCTCGCAGGATCTCTTGAGGGGAGCCGTACTGAACTTCGCGGGCGGGGTGGCGGACTTCGGGTTGCTCTTCCTCGCGCTGGTGGTACTCTCGGGGGATGAGAGGCCCGCCTTCGCCGGACGGCTGGCGGGAGCTCTCTTCGCGCTGGTCGTTGCGGACCTCACGTATTTCTTCGGCCAGCCGCTCGGCGGAGAGAACCCCGGTGCGTTTCCCGTGGTGGTCTGGAGCCTCGGGATGGTGCTGCTGGGGCTCGCCGCCCTCCGGGGGGCGCGGGATGGTGGCGGTCTGACCGGGCGGGCGAGGAAGGTGGGGATAAGCTCCTGGAGGACATTGTCCTTCTGGTTCGGTCCACTCTCCCCAGCGTTGCAGTATGCATTTATGATCTGGTGGGTATCGCTGCACCCGCCGGCGCCACGCTATGTTTTGTGGGGCGGCGTCTTTTTCGTTCTCTACTTTGGGTTCAGGGTCTCCGTTCTCACGCTGCTCAACCGCGGCGTGCGCTCCGAGACCGTCGGGCTGGCGAGGAGGGAGGAGCAGGCGAGGATCTCCCGGGAGCTGCGGGGATCGCTGGAGCGGAGCGTAGAGGAACTGCGCGAGCGGATCGTCGAGTGTCGGGTGGCGCTCACCGGCGGCGACGGGGATGGGGCGGAGGATTTGCTCCGCCGGGCGGAGTTCGAGGCCCGGCAGGTCGGTTATCAGGTGGCGCTCCCCATCGAGGAGCTGCGGGGTAGATGCGGGGAGGCTTTCGATCCCGGCGCCGTGCTGCGGAGCTTCGCCGAGGATCTGTGTGAGTGTTTCGGGCTGGAGGTGTGCGTGGACCTGCGGGATCCGCTCGACGGCGTCGAGGCTCGTGAGGCGGCCGCCGTCTGCCGGGTCGTGTGCGAGGCCATGTGGAACGCTGCGAGGCACGCCGGGGCTGCCCGTGTCTGGCTCGAGAGCAGGGGCGTGGGATCGGTGCTCATCGTCCGGGTGCGCGACGACGGAAACGGGTTCTCGCCGGAGAAGGTCCGTGAGGGGGTGGGGATGCGGGTGATGCGTCTGAGAGCCGCCGAGATCGGTGCGGGGCTGGACGTCATCTCCTCACCTCAGCGCGGGACCACCGTCCAGCTGCGCCTGCAGCGGTAGGGAGAGCCGGCGCCGGGATGCTACCATAAGCGTGTGCGCGTGCAGATCGACAGGTTCGAGGACGGTGGATGGGCCGTACTGACGCCCTACCCGCGGGGCGGCATAACCTTCGATGTGCCGCGGGAGATGCTTCCACCGGGGTGTTCTCCGGGGGACGTACTCCTCGCGCGGTTCGTACCGGACGAGGCGGAGAGTCGGAAGGCCGCCGGGGAGGCGCGCAGGCTCATGGAAGAGCTTCTCGGGAGAGGGGAGCGGGATGAAGATTGAGGAGAGGCTCGCTGCGGCCATAGAGGACGCTGCCCGCCAGGTGTACGGCGTGGAGCTCGAGGGTGTGCACGTCGAGAGACCCAACGATCCCAGCCACGGAGACTATGCCAGCAACGTGGCGCTGGCCAACGCCAGGGTCTTCCGACGCAACCCGAGGGAGGTGGCGGAGGAGCTGTGCGGTGCTCTCGAGAGTGACCTCGTCGAGGAGGCTGAGGCCGCCGGGCCCGGTTTCATGAACTTCCGGCTTTCCTCCGATGCGCTGTGGGGCGAGGTTGGGGATCTGCTGCGGGCGGGGGGCTCCTACGGCAGGAGGGAACCCTCGGGCGAGCCGGTGATACTGGAGTACGTGAGCGCGAACCCGACTGGTCCGCTGACCGTCGCTCACGGTCGGCACGCCGCCTACGGCGACTCGCTGGCGAGGATACTCACCGCCTCCGGTAAGAAGGTGTTCCGTGAGTACTACGTCAACGACGGAGGCAATCAGATACGCCTGCTGGGGGAGTCCGTCGCCGCTCGCTACGCCGCCCTCTACGGTGAGGAGTGGCCCGTCTCAGACCCCGAGTCCCTCTACCGCGGGGAGTACATCGCCGACATAGCCCGCGATCTTTCCGAAGCGCGTGCCGATGAACTGCTGAAGCTTTCGCGGAGGGAGGCGCTCGAAGAGATCAGTGCCTTCGCCGTCCGGTGGTGCATGCGGGAGATAAAGGATACCCTCGCCCGCTCCCGGGTCGACTTCGACGGGTACTTCAGCGAGAGGTCCCTCTACGACTCTGGGAAGATCGAGGATGTTCTGCGGCGGCTCAGGCTAAGCGATCACACCTACGAGAAGGAGGGGGCGTTGTGGCTCGCCTCGAGCAACTTCGGCGACGACCGTGACCGGGTGCTCGTGAAGAGCGACGGCTCCTACACCTACATGGCGCCGGACCTCGTCTACCATCTGGACAAGTTCGAGCGCGGGTTCCGGCGGGCGGTGGACGTGCTGGGCGCCGACCACGCGGGTTATCCGCCGCGCATCCGGGCCGGGCTCGCGGCGCTCGGGGTGCCCGGAGATTTCCTCGACGTGGAGTTCGTGCGGCTGGTCAAGCTGGTACGGGAAGGAGAGCAGGTCAAGGTCAGCAAACGGGCGGGCAACTTCGTGACCCTGGAGGAGTTGCTCGACGAGGTCGGGGTCGACGCCGCGCGGTACTTCTACGTGCGCTCTTCGCACCGCACGGAGATGAACTTCGACCTCGACCTCGCCGTCCGACAGTCGGACGAGAACCCGGTCTACTACGTGCAGTACGCCCACGCAAGGATCGCATCCATCTTCCGGCGGGCCGGGCTCGATCCGGAGTCGGTGGGGGAGGTCGAAGCCGGTGGGCTTGCTCCGGAGGAGAGGTTGCTGGTCCTCGAGCTGCTCGACTTCCCGCGGGTGCTGCACAGCGCCGCCGAGAGGCGGGAAGTGCACCCCATACCGACCTACCTCGAGGGGCTCGCGACCATCTTCCACCGCTTCTACACGGTTCACCGGGTGCTCGTGGACGACGAAGCCGAGCGCGGGCGACGGCTCGCGCTGTGCGCCGCCACCAAGAACGTCCTGAGGTCGGGACTCGAGCTACTCGGGGTCGAGGCTCCGGAGAGGATGTAGCGGCTGGCGCCGCTTCCCGGAGCGGGCGCGCCTGCCCTGGCGCTCCTTCTGAGCCCTGGTCATCCTCCTGAGCCGCTTTATGGCCTGCAGCGTAACGGTCATGGCGTACCTCCTTTCTAGGCTGGTTCGAAGCACGACGCTCCCCCATTGCGCACCGGTGTCGGGAAGGGAGTGTTTCCGGGAGACCAGGGTATAGGCTACATCCGGGCCCGGATCGTTCAAGCCTCGCCGGGAACGGGGTGGTTAACCGGTTCACCTCCGGTCCGATTTTCATGTGATGCCGGGCGGCGTGGCGGGTTAACCTCCTCATAGAGGACAGGAATAACTCGGGTTTCTGGGGGTCGGAAGATGTCGGAAGGTTCTTCGGCCCGACGACGTTTCGTCTACGTGGCGTCGGGCATAAGTGCGCTTGGTGGGCTTCTCTTCGGGTATGACACCGGGGTCATCTCCGGGGCACTCCTCTTTCTGAAGAAAGACCTCGGGATCCAGCATGATGCCTTCATGCAGGGCTTGGTGACGAGCGCGATCCTGATCGGGGCCATGATCGGGGCGCTGGTGTGCGGGTCTCTCGCCGACCGGCTCGGGCGCAGGAGGCTCACGCTCCTGGCGGGGGTCGTCTTCGGGATCGGGGCGATAGGGGCCGCTGCGTCGCCAGATGTCGCCGTTCTGGTCCTCTTCAGGATCGTGCTCGGCATCGGGGTCGGACTCGCCTCGGTGATAGTGCCGATGTACATCGCGGAGATCTCGCCGGCCGAGGTGCGCGGTCGGCTCACCTCGCTCAACCAGCTCATGATCACGTTGGGAATCCTGGTCGCATACATAGTCGATTACCTGCTCGCCCCCTACGCGGCCTGGCGCTGGATGTTCGGGCTCGCCGTGATACCCGCGGCGGCGCTCTTCGTCGGGATGTACTTCATGCCGGAGACCCCGCGCTGGCTGGTCGGCCACGGACGGCTCGACGTGGCGCGGCAGGTGCTGGGGCGCACCCGGGGGGAGGAGAGGATCGAGGAGGAGATAGAGGGGATCCAGGAGGCCGAGCGGCGGGCCAGGGAACAGGCCGGCTGGGGAGAGCTGGTCAAAGCCTGGATCCGGCCGGCGCTCATCGTCGGGCTCGGGCTCGCGATCCTGCAGCAGTTCGTCGGGATCAACACCATCATCTACTACGCGCCGACCACCCTGACCAAGCTCGGCCTCGGAGATTCGGCCTCCATCCTCGCGCAGGTCGGTATAGGGGTCGTCAACGTGCTCTTCACCTTCGTCGCGATAAGGACGCTCGACACCATAGGACGCAAGCGGCTGCTTCTCGCCGGGAGCGTCGGGATGACCGCCAGCCTGGCGGTGCTCGGTTTCCTCACGCTCGCGGTCGGGATAAAGGGCGGGGCCATCGGGATCATCACGATAATCTGCCTCGCCGTCTACATAGCCTCCTTCGCGGCCACCTGGGGCCCGACGGTCTGGGTGATGCTCCCGGAGATCTATCCTCTGCGGGTGCGCGGGCCCGCGGAGGGGCTCGCGACCTGGGGGAACTGGGCCTCCAACTTCCTGGTCTCGCTCACCTTCCCGAGCATGCTCGCCGGGCTCGGCCAGGGCCTCTCGATGCTGTTGTTCGCCGGGATGGGGGTGGTCTCGTTCCTCTTCGTGCTCGCGCTCGTTCCCGAGACGAGGGGGAAGACGCTCGAGGAGATAGAGGAGGAGCTCAACGTCGAGGTCGATAAGGCGGGTTGAGCCGCTCTGGTATACTGCCGGGTGCACCCGTGTGATCCCGAGAGGAGGGGCCTGGGGAGGAGATGAGCGCGAGCAAGCGGATGGTCATCTGTCAGGTGAGCGACATCCACTGCGGGAGCCCGCACTTCGTTCCCGACCTTCTGGAGCGCACCATCCTGGAGGTCAACGAGATGGACCCGACGGCCGTGGTGATCTCCGGAGATCTCACCGACGCCGGGTACCGGCAGGAGTTCGAGACCGCCGCGGACTACTTGCGTCGCTTCCGGTGTGAGAGGGTGATGGTCATCCCTGGTAACCACGACTCGCGCAACGTAGGCTACGTACACTTCGAGCGTCTCTTCGGGGAGCGGTATTCGGTCCTGGATTTCGACGAGGCGGTGATGGTCGGGGTGGACTCCTCGGAGCCGGATCTGAACGACGGCCGGGTTGGACGCGAGCACTACGAGTTCATCCGCGACTCCTTCGCCGGGGCTGGCGACAGGTTGAAGATCTTCGTGATCCACCACCATCTCGTGCCCATCCCCGGTACTGGACGGGAACGCAACATCATCTTCGACGCGGGTGACATCCTGGAGCTCTTGGTGGAGGTGGGCGTGGACCTCGTGCTCTCCGGGCACAAGCACGTTCCTTATTCCTGGAAGCTCGAGGATATGTTCATCGTCAACGCGGGCACCGCGTCGACCACCCGGCTGCGGGGTAACACCCGTCCCTGCTACAACGTGGTCGAGATAGAGGACCGCCGGGTGCGGGTTTTCAGGAAGTATCCGTTCAAGGAACGCGAACTCGCGGTGGACTTCAACCCCAGGACGCACGCCTACTACCGCCGGGAGGAGAAGATAGACTCGGGGGTCGCGCTCTCCGGCGAGCGGTAGGGGATCTCCTTGAGCGGGAGGCGGGCGCTCTTCCTCATAGACGGGGAACACTACCCTCCGGTCGTGCTGGAGGCGATGGAGAGGGTGTGCTCCTCCCTCGGCGTGGAACCGGTCGCGGCGGTCTTGCTCGGGGGGACGGAGAAGATCGGGGAGGGAACCGACTACGGGATGCCGCTCGTCTTCGGGGAGGATCCGGAAGACGCCGTCAGGGAGGCGATCGTACGTTACGAAGTGGACGTCGTCGTCGATCTCTCCGATGAGCCGGTGGTCGGTTACAGGGAACGGATGAGGATAGCCTCGAGGGTGCTCGCTGCGGGCGCGCGCTACGTG
The DNA here is from genome assembly GCF_059772285.1 of Rubrobacter sp. M3-4. NCBI lineage: Bacteria > Bacillati > Actinomycetota > Rubrobacteria > Rubrobacterales > Rubrobacteraceae > Rubrobacter > Rubrobacter sp. M3-4. The sequence goes on along the minus strand of NZ_JCBAJP010000003.1, from coordinate 184,772 downwards.
GGCAGTGACTTCGAGCTTCGCCCGCCGGAGTTTCAGCCCGTCTTTGGGAAGCCTTCGCTGGCGGTCATCGGCACCGGGAAAAGGATCGGGAAGACCGCGGTGACGGGGTATCTCGCCCGGCTTCTGGCGCGGGAGGGGTTCGATCCGATCGTCGTCTCCATGGGACGCGGGGGGCCCCCGCGCCCGGAGGTGATAGATGGGAAGAGGATGGAGATCGGCAGCGACTATCTTCTCGAGGCGCTGCGGCGGGGGGCGCATGCGGCGAGCGATTGCTACGAGACCGCCGCGCTCAGCCGGGTGACGACGGTGGGATGCCGGCGCTGCGGCGGCGGGCTCGCCGGGGCACCTTTCGTCTCCAACGTGATCGAGGGGGCGAGGGTAGCCGCCGGGCTCGAGGGGGGCCTCATCCTCTTCGATGGCTCGGGGGCCGCTTTGCCGCCCGTGGAGGCGGGGGCGCGGGTGCTCGTCGCCGGAGCGAACCAGGACCCCGAATACGTGACCGGGTTCCTCGGCGCCTACCGGTTGCTCGTCTCGGAGGTGTTGCTGATCACGATGGCCGAGGAGCCGCTGGCCTCACCCGAGAGGGTGCAGCGGCTCAGGCAGGAGGTTCGGAGGGTGAAGCCGGAGATCGAGGTCGTCCCCGTGGTCTTCCGCCCGCGTCCCGCCATGGACGTGCGTGGGGTGCGGCTGGTCTACGTCTCGACGGCGCCGCGGAAAATGCTCGGCCGGCTCGCTGGGTTCCTCGAGGAGAACTACGGCTGCAGGGTCGTCGCGGCCACCGGGAACCTCTCCAACCGGCGGGCGCTCGAGCGAGACCTCGAAGACGTCCGCGGGGCGGAGGCCTACCTCACCGAGATCAAAGCCGCCGCGGTGGACGTGGTGGTGCGACGGGGGCTGGAGGAGGGGGTGCCGGTCTACTACTGCGACAACGAACCGGTGGCGGAGGGGCTGGATCGCGTTCTGCTCGATGCCGCCGGGCGGGCTCTCCGGCGTTTCACCGGGAAGAAAAGTGGCTGAAGACATACTCTGGTGTATAATTTCGTTGCTGAGGTATCCCGCTGTGGTCTTGCGATCGCGGGGATACTCCGTATCGAATTCCGCAATACCCCGCCCTCACTGAGAGAGGGGTCCCGGCGAGGGACCCGCGGCGGGCACGGGAGGTGGGTGATCCTCTATTAGCGCGGTCGAGCCCCATTCCGGGGGGATGATGAGGGCCATCGAGTTTGCGACCGTGACCGAGAAGGTTGCGCTGCGAGTGGCCCGTCTCGAAGGTTCCGGTTCTCCGGAGGAGGCCTACACGCTGGCCAGCAAGACCTTCAGGGAGGAGATCGACAAGGCGGAGGTCTCCGCCGAAGTGGTCGTCTTCCGGGAGGAGAGGCCGGGCAAGGGGAGGCTGCTGCATCCGGAGGTGCTCTCCGTCGGCGACGTGCTGGGGGCCGGTGGGCCCGAAGTGGACATCGCCGTCGAGCCCGTCGAAGGGCTGACGTTGCTTACCAAAGGCCTGTCCGGGTCGGTGACTGCGGTGGCGGTCTCTCCGCGGGGCACGATGCTTCGGACGCCGGACATGTACATGAGCAAGCTCATCGTCGGTCCCCAAGCGCGGGGCCGCATAGACATAGACGCCCCGGTGGGGGAGAACGTCCGGGCCATCGCGGAGGCGATGGGCCGTGAGCCCTCGGAGATAACCGTCGCCATACTGGACCGCGAGCGGCACGAGGGGCTCATCGAGGAGATCCGACGCAGCGGGGCCAGGATCCAGATCCGCCCCGAGGGAGACCTCGCCCCGGCCATCGCCGTCGGGTTGCGGGGGGCGGATCTCGACGCGGTCATCGGGATCGGGGGGGCGCTGGAGGGTATCCTCGCCGCCGCGGCCATAAAGTGCCTCGGGGGGGAGATGCAGGCGCGGATGTGGCCCACGCAGCGCTCTCAGGTCGAGAAGCTCAGGGAGTGCGGGCTCGACGATCCCGAGCAGAAGCTCACGCTGGACGATCTCATCCGGGGGGAGGACGTGATCTTTGCAGCCACGGGTATAACGCCGGGGGAGACGCTCGAGGGCGTGAAGTACTTCCGGGGTGGGGCCAGGACGCAGACGGTGGTGATGTCCACCAGGCCCCGTATGGTAAGATTTATCGACACCATCCATGTTCTGGGACCAGACGTCCGGCTGCAGGGTTTCCGGCGCTGAAGCCGCACCATGAAGTTGTCCTAGAAGTGTCCTAGACGAGAGGTAAGAAATGGCCGACATATCCACTCTTGAACGCAAGAAGCTGAGCGATCTGCACCAGATAGCATCCCAGCTTGGCATCGAGAAGTACCGCAAATACCGCAAATCCGAGCTCGCGGCCCTGATCTACAAGGTTGCTACCGAGCAGGCGGGGAACGGTGACCGGGAGGAGACCAAACCGCCCGAGGCGGCTACCGGCGAGGTACGCGTCGAGACGAACGGCTCCGCCGCCGTGAAGGAGCCCGTCCAGGACTCTTTCGGCGAGGCCGAGACGGCGGTCGTGGAGAAGCCGAAGGAAGAGAAGCCGAAGGAGCCCGAGCAGAAGCAGCCGCGGGGAGGACAGCGCCCGGAGGAGAAGGACGAGAAGCTCAGGCAGAGCGGGGTCCTAGACATCCTGCCCGACGGGTTCGGGTTCCTGCGCACCCGCGGTTACATTCAGAGCAAGGGTGACATCTACGTCTCCACCTCGCAGATCAAGCGTTTCAACCTCAGGCGTGGAGACTACATAGTCGGGCAGATCCGACCGGCGCGTGAAGGGGAGAAGTACCCGGCGCTGGTGCGCATCGAGAAGATAAACGACCGTGAGCCGCAGAAGGGCCGTCAGCGGCCGAACTTCGACGACCTGACGCCGCTCTACCCCATGGAGCGACTGCGGTTGGAGTGGAAGCCCAACGACATCGCCCCGCGGGTGATAGACCTGGTCGCTCCGATCGGCAAGGGGCAGCGCGGGCTCATCGTCTCACCGCCGAAGGCGGGCAAGACCACGATCCTGAAGCAGATCGCGCAGTCCATAATCGCCAACTACCCGGACGTGAAAGTACTGGTTCTGCTCGCCGACGAGCGCCCGGAGGAGGCGACGGACTGGCGACGCAGCGTGCCCGAGGCGGAGGTCGTGGCCTCGACCTTCGACCAGCCGCCGGAGAACCACATCGCCGTGGCAGAGCTCGTCCTCGAGCGCGTCAAGCGGCTCGTGGAGGAAGGCGACGACGTGGTGGTGTTGCTCGACTCGCTCACCCGCCTCGCGCGCGCCTACAACCTGGCGGCTCCGGCGAGCGGACGTATCCTTTCCGGGGGCGTGGATTCGGCCGCGCTCTATCCGCCGAAGAAGTTCTTCGGCGCGGCGCGCAACATCGAGAACGGCGGCTCGCTCACGATCCTGGCGAGTGCCCTCGTGGAGACCGGCAGCCGCATGGAGGAGGTCATCTACGAGGAGTTCAAGGGCACCGGCAACATGGAACTCCACCTGGAGCGCAAGCTGGCGAACAAGAGGATCTACCCGGCTATCAACATCGAGGATTCCGGAACCCGCAAGGAGGAGCTCCTGATGGAGCCCGCCGAGGCGCAGAGGGTCTGGCAGGTCAGGAACATCCTCAACGCGCTGGACACCAGCCAGAAGATAGAGCTCCTCATCCAGAAGCTCAAGGAGACCCGCACCAACGCCGAGTTCCTGCGCGAGCTGCAGCGGGTGCGGTAGCGGGGCGTTTCGGCGGTCGGGAAGGCGCCGCTCTCGTCCGCGGGGGCCCGCCTTCCCGGGCTTTCTGGCCGGGAAGTATTAAACTAGTTGTCGTTCGACGAGATCCTGCAGATCGGAGGAAAAAGATGAAGAGTGGTATCCATCCGGCCTACACGAAGACGATCGTGAGGTGCAGCTGCGGCAACGAGTTCGAGACCCGTTCGACCGCCGAGCAGGAGGTGCTGCACGTGGACGTGTGCTCCGCCTGCCACCCCTTCTTCACCGGCAAGCAGCGCATAGTCGATTCCGGCGGGAGGGTCCAGCGCTTCCAGGATCGTCTGGCCCGGCGGAGCAAGAAGTAGCGGGGCCACCATGCGGGTCGGCGGGCAGGCGGTGATGGAGGGCGTCCTGATGCGCTCCCCCAACTTCTGGGGGGTGGCGGTCAGGACGCCCGACGGGGAGGTGGACATCAAGGCCGAGCGATTCCGTTCGGTCACCGGAAGGAGCCGCCTGCTACGCCTCCCGGTGATAAGGGGTTTCGTCTCTCTGGCCGAGACCCTGTGGCTGGGCATGCGGGCCCTCACGCTCTCCACCAACATCGCGCTCGGTGAGGAGCAGGAGCTCTCCAGGAAGGAGATAGCGGGCACGATGCTCTTCGGGCTCGTGCTCGCGGTCGTGCTCTTCCTGGCCGTTCCGGTGCTCGGCACCAAGGGGATAGGCTGGCTCCTCGGAGGGAGGATCGAGAACCCCCTGGTCTTCAACCTGGTAGAAGGGGTTTTGCGCATCGCCATCTTCCTGGCCTACCTGGTGGGGATCACGGCGGTGAGCCGCGACATCAAGCGTTTCTTCGCCTACCACGGCGCCGAGCACAAGGCGATAAAGGTCTACGAGCGTGGGGACGAGCTCGTCCCCGAGAACGCGAGGGATCTCGACACGAGCCACGTCCGCTGCGGCACGAGCTTCATCCTCTACGTGCTCGTGCTCTCGATCCTGGCTTTCTCGCTGCTCGGTATACAGGGGTGGGCCGCGATGGTCGCGAGCAGGATAGTCGTGATACCGTTGGTCGCGGGTATAGCTTTCGAGTTCATAATGTGGAGCGCCAGACACCAGGATAACCCTGCGGTCAAGGTTTTGATATGGCCTGGGCTGCAGCTGCAGAAGCTGACGACCCGTGAACCAACGGACGAGATGGTCGAGGTGGCGATGGCCTCGCTCAAGAAGGTGCTCTCCATGGAGCGGGAGGTGCGAGGCGGCGGTGTGGACGATGGTACGAGCAAGCTGGTGATCTAATTTGGACGAGCAGGTCGTAAAGCTGGCGGAGGAGACGCTGGGCAGGTTCCGGGCGCTCACGCAGGAGCTGTCCGACCCCGGGCTGTACTCGGATCAACGCAGGTACGCGGAGGTGGCCAAGGAGCACGCGCGTCTGAAGCGTGGAGCCGAGCTCTGTGAGGCGATGCTCGGGGCCATAAAGGAGAGCCGGGAGGCCAGAGAGCTGGTCGAGTCTTCGGAGAACGCCGAGGAGAGGGAGTTTTTCGCCGCAGAGGCCGCTGCGGCGGAGGAGAGGGCCGAGGCGCTCGCGGAGGAGGTGCGCGCCGAACTCATAGTGCGCGATCCGAACGACGACAAGGACGTCATCCTCGAGATACGCGCCGGGGCCGGGGGAGACGAGGCCGCTCTGTTCGCCGGCGAGCTCTACGAGATGTACACCAGGTATGCCGACCGACTCGGCTTCAGCCATCGCGTTCTCTCTTCGAGCCCGGCGGAGATCGGTGGCTACAAGGAGATCACGCTGGAGATCAGCGGCGACCGGGCGTACTCCATCTTCAAGCACGAGGGAGGTACCCACCGGGTCCAGCGCGTTCCGAAGACCGAGAGCCAGGGGCGCATCCACACCTCCACGGCGACCGTCGCCGTCCTCCCGGAGGCCGAGGAGGTCGAGGTGGAGATAAACCCGAACGACCTCGAGATAGACGTCTACCGCTCCTCCGGACCCGGTGGCCAGAGCGTGAACACCACCGACTCGGCGGTCAGGATCACGCACAAGCCGACCGGCCTCGTCGTGACCTGCCAGAACGAGAAGAGCCAGCTTCAGAACAAGGAGCAGGCGATGAGGATCCTGCGCTCGCGCCTGCTCGAGCGTGAGCTGCGCGAGCAGCGCGAGCGGCAGGGAGCGATGCGGCTCGCTCAGGTCGGGACCGGCGACCGCTCGGCGAAGGTCCGGACCTACAACTTCCCCCAGGGACGGGTTACGGATCACCGGGTCAACCTCACCACCCACAACCTCGAGGCCGTGCTCGACGGTGAACTCGAAGAATTCACTCACGCCCTCGCCGCGAAGGAAAGAGCCGAACGGCTGGCCGAGGAGGCGGCCGGGGCCAGAAGCTGAGCTTGCTCGACCGTACGGTGGCGAGCCGCCGGCTCGTCAGAGAGGCGACGGAGGAACTGCGGGCCTCGGGCGTACCCGAGCCCGAAGTCTCGGCCGAAGTACTCCTTGCAGAGCTCCTCGGGCTCGGAAGGTCGGAGGTGGCCGCCCGCGACATCCCGGTCTCCGGTGAACTGCTGGATCGCTACCGTTCCTGGATCTCCCGACGCAGGGGACGTGAGCCCGTGCAGCGTATCCTCGGTTACGCGTACTTCCGTAAACTTAAGCTTGAAGTAGACGGTTCGGTGCTCGTGCCGCGCGCCGACACGGAGAGCGTCGTCGAGGTGGCGCTCCGTTGGATCGACGGGCGTGGGGGGGAGGCTAGGGTGCTCGACCTCGGGACTGGTTCGGGGGCGATAGCTCTCTCCGTAGCGTTGGAGAGGCCCCGATGCGAGGTCTACGCTTCGGACGTCTCTCCTGCGGCGCTCGAGGTTGCCCGGCGCAACGCCGCTTCCTCTGGGGTGGAGGTGACATTCCTGCAGGCCGATCTCTCGAGGGGGCTCGAGGAGCTTGCGGGGCGGATCGACCTTCTCGTTTCGAACCCGCCCTATGTGGAGAGCGGGGAGATCGACGCTCTCATGCCCGAAGTACGCCTGTGGGATCCCCCCGAGGCTCTCGACGGCGGTCCGGACGGCCTCTCCTTCTACAGGAGGATCTTCGCCGAGATCCCGGAGCTGCTCGCGCCTGGGGCCGGGGTGATCCTGGAGATCGGGGACGGACAGGCACAAGAGGTGTTAGACCTCGGGGAGAAAGCCGGCTTCCGCCCGCTCGGGGTGGAGCGTGATCTCGCCGGCAGCGAACGTGTGGTCGCCTTCGCGTGGGAGGTGGGATGAAAGCTAAGGTAAAGGTAGAGGAAGCCGTGGAGCACCTGAGGCGGGGGGAGGTCGGGCTCGTTCCGACCGAGACCGTAGTCGGGCTCATGGCCACGGAGAGGGGTGTGCGCAGGATACAGGAGATAAAGCGGCGGGATCCGAACAAGCCGTTGCAGCTTCTGTGCCGCTCGGCCCGGGAGGCGTTCGGTCTTGCGGTCCGGGTTCCCCCGCTCGCCGGGAAGCTCGCCGAGCTCTACTGGCCTGGAGGCCTCACGCTCGTGCTGGACCGTCCAGGGGGTGGGACGGTAGGGCTGCGTGTCCCGGACCATCCCACCGTGCAGCGGCTGCTCGAGGCCTATGGTGGCCCGGTCTACGCCACGAGCGCAAACATCTCTGGAGAGCCTGCGCCCTCCTCGCTCGAGGAGGTTGACCCCCGGGTGCTGGAGGAGGTCGACTTCATCGTGGAAGGAGAACCCGGCGGGGGTACGGCTTCTGCGGTGGTTGATCTCTCGGGGGAGAACCTGCGGGTGCTACGTCCCTCGGGGGAGCTGGACCAGGAGAAGCTGGAGCGGCTCGTCCGTGAGGGACGTGTTTGAGGGCTGGGCCTGCTGTGTTTATACTCTCCCGGGCTGGCTGTGACCGTGCGTGCCGGAGGCTGCTTCTTAGCGCCCGGGATTCGCGTCTTCGACGCACCAGGCGGCGTGGGGCGGGCCACGGTAGAGAGTCGGAGGTGAACCTTTGATCGGGCCTTACATCGAGGTGGACGCGGAAGTTCAGGAAGCTCTGGACGCGGAGCTCGAGCGCCAGCGGAGCACGATAGAGCTCATAGCGAGCGAGAACTTCGCGTCGCCGGCGGTGCTGGCCGCGCAGGGGTCCGTGCTGACCAACAAGTACGCCGAGGGATACCCCGGCAAGAGGTACTATGGTGGCTGCGAGCACGTGGACAGGGTGGAGAGCTTGGCCATAGAGCGGGCGAAGAAGCTCTTCGGTGCCGAGCACGTCAACGTACAGCCGCACTCCGGGAGCCAGGCCAACGAGGCCGCCTACGCCGTGTTGCTCGAGCCCGGGGAGAAGGTTCTCTCGATGGACCTCGCCCACGGCGGGCATCTGACCCACGGCATGAAGATCAACTTCAGCGGCAGAACCTACGACTTCGTCCACTACGGTGTGGGTGAGGACGGCTACATAGACCACGACGAGGTGCGTGAGATAGCCCGGCGCGAGCGGCCCCGGCTCATAGTCGCCGGGGCGAGCGCCTACCCGCGCACGCTGCACTTCGAGGCCTTCCGTGAGATCGCCGACGAGGTGGGTGCTTACCTGATGGTGGACATGGCCCACATCGCCGGGCTGGTCGCCGGAGGGGTGCACCCCTCGCCGATCCCCTACTGCGAGGTGGTCACGACGACGACCCACAAGACGCTGCGCGGCGGGCGGGGCGGTATGGTCTTCTGCCGCGAGGAGTTCGCCAGGAAGCTCGACAGCCGGATCTTCCCCGGCCTGCAGGGGGGACCGTTGATGCACGCCATAGCCGGCAAAGCCGTCGCGCTCGGCGAGGCGTTGAGGCCCGAGTTCGCGGACTACGCCCGGCGGGTGGTGGCGAACGCCCGGACCATGGCCGAGAGGCTCATGGAGGGCGGGATGAAGCTCGTCTCCGGCGGGACGGACAACCATCTGATGCTCGTCGATCTGCGCGGCAGCGGGGTTACCGGCAAGGAGCTCGAGACCAGGCTCGAAAGCGTCGGGATCACCTGCAACAAGAACATGGTCCCCGGAGATCCCGAGCCGCCGACCGTGACCAGCGGCATCCGGCTCGGCACCGCGGCGGTCACGACCCGCGGGATGGGCGAGGAGGAGATGCGCGAGATCGCGGACATCATAGTGGCCGCGGCCCGGGGCGAGACCGATGGGTTGCGCGGTAGGGTCAGGGAGCTCGTGGAGTCTTATCCTCTCTATGTCTGACCATCCCAACCTTCACGTCGTCGATCTACCCCTGAGCCGGCACAAGCTCTCGGTTCTCAGGGACGAGCGCACCAGACACCGGGAGTTCCGGCAGGCCATGCACGAGCTCGCCCTCATCCTGGTCGCCGAGGCGACACGCCGGATGCCGACGAGCACGGTGAAGGTGCACACCCCGCTCGCCGAGACGGAGGTCGAGGAGATCTCGGGACCCATCTGCCTGGTGCCCGTGTTGCGGGCCGGGCTGGGGATGCTCGAAGGGGCGCTGGCGTTGCTGCCGGAGGCCACGGTCGGTTTCATGGGGCTCTTCCGGGACGAGCGGACCGCCGAGCCGGTCGAGTACTACGTGAACCTTCCGCGCAACCTGAAAGACTACTTCGTCGTCGTGCTCGATCCCATGCTCGCCACCGGCGGCAGCCTCTCCGCCACGCTCGCCAAGCTCAAGGAGGAAGGGGCCGTCTGGATCTCGTGCGTGCACGCCGTGGCCGCCGTACCCGGGATAGAGCGGGTCACGCGCGAGCACCCGGACGTCTCCTTCTACACGGCGGCGGTGGATCCGGGGCTGGACGAGAGAGCGTTCATAGTACCGGGGCTGGGCGATGCGGGGGACAGGCTGTATGGCACGCTCTGAAGTCTCGCACCAAACCCGTCCCTCCTGGGACGAGTACTTCATGCGCATAGCGCACGAGGTCGCCACCCGTTCGACCTGCCCGCGTCTCGCGGTCGGCGCGGTCGTCGTGCGCGACCGCAGGATACTCACCACCGGGTACAACGGCAGCCCCTCCGGAATGCCCCACTGCGACGAGGTGGGGTGTCTGATCCGGGTCGTCGACGGCCGGGAGAGCTGCCAGCGGACGCTCCATGCCGAGCAGAACGCCATCATCCAGGCCGCCTATCACGGGGTGAGCGTGCGCGGGGCCTCGATCTACTGCACCCACCAGCCATGCTTGCTCTGCGTCAAGATGATCATGAACTCCGGTATAGAGGAGGTCTACTACGACGCGGGCTACCCGGACTCCCTGGCGCTGGAGATGGCGGCAGAGGGCGGGCTCAGGATGGTCAGGCTCGGGCTCGACGGGGAGCGGTCGTGAGCCGATTTTTCTCACGATATGACGATTCTGCTTCTTTGCAGCAATATAACCAGTAAGGTATAGTTTGCCCAATGGCGGAGAACGGCTCTTTCGAAGCAGATATGGGCGGTAACTATGCCCGATACATAGGAATTGGGTTTGCTTTCGTAACGATGATCGTCGCGCTGGCGGCCGGCGGTTTTTTCGTGGACGGGCTCGCCGGGACCCTGCCCCTTTTCACCATCCTCGGGTTGGTGGCGGGGTTCGCCGGAGCACTCTACTACGTCTACCTGGCCGTGAAGGGCCTGGGGGGGAGATGACCGCTCAGTGGCGGCTCGCTCTCTGGTACGCGCTCCGGGTCTCTCTCGCGGCTTTCGCGGTGGGAGTCGTGCTGCTGATCGTCTACGGAGGGATGGTCGCCGGAGCCTTCGGGTACGGTGTGTGTATCGGGTTGGTGAGTCTGATCTCCACGGCCCTCACCGTAACCCTGCTGACCGGACGTTCGTGGTTCGCGAGGGCCTTCGGGGTCGGGTCGTTCTTCTTACGCTACGGGTTTGACGCGCTGGCTCTGGGGATGCCGGCTTTTCTGGGAGCATGGCCGATCGTGGCCATGCTCGCGGGCTTTGCGATGGTCTACCTCGTTGAGACCATCTTGCTCGCGCCCCAGGCCGTGGCCGGGGGTACGGTGAGGCGTACTCCCGGCAGGCAGGCAGCAGGCGAGATAGTAGAGCGGAGGGCAAAGGTTTGACGGCAACGCTGTCGCTTTTGAAGCTGAGCCAGGAGCAGGTCAGGGAGAAGATCCTCCATACCTGGTCGAGCGCGGAGAAATCCTGGGTCATACCCATCCATATCGGCCCGCTGAACCTCTCCATCAGCAAGATCGAGTGGTTTTTGTTCATCGGGGTGGCCGTGACCTTTCTGTTCCTGTTCTTCGGGAGCCGGGCTCTGAGGAACCGCCCCGGCGCCTACCAGGTCCTCGTGGAGGAGACCTACGGCTTCGGTCGGCGGATGCTCGGAGGCCAGATAGGTCCCGAGGGGATGAAGTGGTTTCCCTACACCCTTTCGATCTTCGTGCTTCTTCTGGTATTGAACCTCATTGCCCTCATCCCCAATACCTACCCGGTGACGAGCAACCTCTCCTTCACCGGTGCGCTTGCCATCCTCACCTTCATCCTCACGCAGTATGAAGGGGTGAAGCGCCACGGCCTGCGTGAGTATCTCAAGAGCTGGGTGCCGGAAGGGTCCGGGAAGCTCATGGCCCCGGCTCTGTGGTTCTTGCACCTCATACAGGAGTTCACGAAACCCCTCACGCTGGCCATGCGACTCTACGCGAACATCATAGCGGGGCACCTCATAATCTTCGTCTTCCTCAGCTTCATCCTCTACTACGGCATCTACTTCGCCGTGGTTTCGGTGCCGCTCGCCGTGGTGTTCTATGCATTCGAGATATTCGTGGCCGTCATCCAGGCATATATATTCGCTATACTTACGCAGGTCTATATAGAGCTGGCCATCTACGGAGAGGGATAGAGTTCCTGGCTGTCTTCGAGCAAACTTTGCAGCAAATGTAAGGTCCCTGAGAGGGGCGAGAGAAAGGAGACGAGAAGTGTTGGAATCGGCCACCAGCATCCTTGAGCTAGCCCAGACGGGAGGGTTCGACGGCACCCTCGCGCTGCTGCAGTCGAACATCACCGACCAGGGGCTCAAGTATTTGGGCACCGGAATCGCCGCCGGGACGGCGGTCATCGGTTCGGGGGCCGGGATGGGGTATCTGATCGGCCAGACCATAGCGAGCATCCACCGGCAGCCGGAGGCTTTCGAGCAGACCAGGGGGCTCATGTTCCTGGGTATCGGGCTCGTGGAGGCGTTCGCCCTCTACGGTCTGGTCTTCGCGATACTCCTCGCCTTCGTCCTCTAGCTTTCGGCAGGAGGTAGGAGCATGGGCGGCGGAATATTCGATGTGACCAACACGAGCCTCGTCTTTTGGGAGCTCGTGAGCTTCGCCATCCTGCTCATCCTGCTCTACCGTTTCGTCTACCCGGTGCTCCGGGAGCAGATACAGCGCCGTCAGGCCGCCATCGAGCAGGCCATCGAGGAAGCCGAGCGGACCCGGGAAGAGGCGCGGGAGCTCCTCGAGGAGTACCGGAGGCAGATGGAAGAGGCCCGGCAGGAGGCGCGCCGCATCCTGGATGAGGCGAGGAGGCAGGGTGAAGCCCAGCGCGAACGGACCAAGGCCGAGGCCCGGCAGGAGGCCGAGCGGATAATCCGGCAGGCCCGGGAGGAGATCGGGCGCGAGCGCGACGCCGCGCTGCGTGAGGTGCGCCAGGAGGTCGCCGAGATGGTCATACAGGCCGCGGAGCAGGTGCTGCGGCGCGAGATAGACCGGGAGGAGCACGAGAGGCTCATCCAGGCCGCTCTGGACGACCTCGAGGCCGAGGTCGCCGGCTCGGTGAGCGGAGGTTAGTTTGAGCGCGGTCTCTACTTACGCAGAGGCGCTATTTGCGGCGGCGCGGGAGCGCGGCGAGCTCGAAGAGGTCCTCGGGGATCTGAAGGAGCTGGTCGAGGCGCTCGAGGGGAACGAGGAGCTCAGGCTCTTCTTCTACGGGGGGCAGCTCGAGAAACGCGAGAAGCGGCGGGTCATAGACGCCCTGACCGAGGGTATGAGCCGGTCCACCCGCAACTTCCTCAAGGTGCTCGTGGACAACGACCGCGAGGAGCTGCTCCCCGAGATCCTGCTCCGTTACGAGGATCTCGTCGAGGAGCACCTCCGGCGCGTCGAGGTCGAGGTCGTCACCGCCATCGAGCTTTCCGAGGGGGCGGTCCGGCGTCTCAAGGAGAGGCTGGAGGGTATACTCGCGGGCAGGGAGGTGATCCTGAGGACGAGCGTGGACCCGGAGATAATCGGTGGAGCGGTCTTCAGGTTCGGTGACAGGATGATGGACGGCAGCCTCCGGGGGCAACTGGAGAGCCTGCGGGAGGCGATGGTCGAGAGGAGTGTTGTATAGCGATGGGTAGGCTGAGGCCGGAGGAGATCTCCTCGATACTCAAGGGAGCCATAACCGATTACGAGAACAGGGTCCGCACCGAGGAGGTGGGCCAGGTTCTGGAGGTCGGCGACGGCATCGCCCGGGTGCACGGCCTCACCAACGCGATGTACCAGGAGATGCTCGAGTTCGAGGACGTCCGCGGTGAGAAGGTGCTCGGGCTCGCGCTCAACCTGGAGGAAGACAACGTCGGCGCGATCATCGCCGGGGACGACCGTTACATCCAGGAAGGGTCCGTCGTACGTCGGACCGGACGGCTGGTGAGCATACCCGTGGGGAGTGGGATGCTCGGCCGGGTCATAAACGCGCTCGGACAGCCGATCGATGACAGGGGAGAGATCCAGGCGGAGGAGACCCGGCCGGTGGAGATAATCGCGCCCGGGGTCATAGAACGCCAGCCGGTGAACGAGCCGCTCCAGACCGGGATCAAGGCGATAGACTCCATGATCCCCATCGGCAGGGGGCAGCGGGAGCTGATCATCGGCGACCGCAAGACGGGGAAGACCTCGATCGCGATAGACACGATCATCAACCAGCGCGATCAGGACGTCAAGTGCATCTACGTGGCCATCGGGCAGAAGGATTCCTCGGTCGCGGGGGTGGTGAGCGTGCTCGAGGACGCCGGGGCTATGGAGTACACCACGGTCATAAACGCCTCGGCCTCGCAGGCCGCCACGCTGCAGTACCTGGCGCCCTACGCCGGATGCGCCATCGGCGAGTACTTCATGCACCAGGGGCAGGACGCGCTCGTCATCTACGACGACCTCTCCAAGCACGCCGTGGCCTACCGGCAGATGATGCTCCTCCTGAGGCGGCCGCCGGGCCGCGAGGCGTACCCCGGCGACATCTTCTATCTGCACTCGCGGCTCCTGGAGCGGGCGGCGCGGCTCTCCGACGAGCGCGGGGGTGGGTCGCTCACGGCGCTGCCGATCATCGAGACCAAAGCCGGGGACATCTCGGCGTACATCCCGACGAACGTCATCTCGATAACCGACGGGCAGATCTTCCTCGAGACCGACCTGTTCAACGCGAACCAGCGCCCGGCGATAGACGTCGGGAACTCGGTGAGCCGGGTCGGCGGCGCTGCCCAGATAAAGGCGATGAAGAAGGTCGCCGGCACCCTGCGGCTCGACCTCTCCCAGTACCGGGAGCTCGAGAGCTTCGCCCAGTTCGGCAGCGATCTGGACAAAGCCACCCAGGATACACTGGCCCGCGGACAGCGTACGCTCGGCATCCTCAAGCAGGGTGAGCGCCAGCCGCTGCCGGTCGAGGAGCAGGTCGCGGTCATCTTCGCGGTGACCAACGGTTTCCTCGACGAGGTGGAGGTCGAGCACGTCCCGGACTGGGAGGAGAACTTCAGGAATTACCTCCGGGACAGCAAGGCGGACCTGCTCAGGACCATCCGCGAGGAGAAGGACCTCTCCGACGAGAGCATCGCGGCCCTCAAGGAGGCCATCACGCAGTTCAACGAGGTCTACGAGCCGCCGGAGACCGGTATAGCTGGGGTCTCCTCGGCCGGCTCCGGGGAGGGATAGGGCTTGGCCTCGGTCCGGGACATCAGGAGGCAGATCGCCTCCATAAAGAACATCTCCAAGATGACCGACGCCCTGCAGACGGTCTCCGGGGTGAAGTTCCGCAAGGCGGAGGCCGCTGTGAAGAGGTCGCGCCCCTACGCCGAGAACTTCGAGGAGATGATGCGGGCCGTCGCGGCGAGTTCGGGGAGCAAGAACCCGCTGCTCGTCGGCCGGGAGGAGGTGGGCGCGATCGCCGTCGCGACGCTCACCTCCGACCGCGGCCTGTGCGGAGCCTTCAACGCGCAGGTGATCCGTCGTACGATGGATTTCCGGCGCAGGCAGAGCGTGCCGGTCCGGCAGGTGGTGAGCGGGCGCAAGGGCATCGCCTTCTTCCGCTTCCGCAGGATAGAGCTGGCGGAGTCCTTCAGCGGCTTCACGGATTCACCGGCCTTCGAGAACGCGCAGGAGATCGGCCAGAGCCTCACCCGCCTGTTCGAGGGCGAGGAGGCCGATGAGGTATATCTCGTCTACAACCGCTTTCAGAGCGCGCTCGTGCAGCGGCCGGTGATCATGCGGCTCTTGCCCGCGGCGCCGGAGGAAGAGGAGGGCGAGCGGAGTACGTCGAGCCCCTTCGAGTTCGTTCCAGACGCGGACGTGATACTGGGCAAGCTCATCCCGCGCTACGTGGAGACGCAGGTCTTCCAGGCTCTCCTGGAGAGCGCGGCCGGGGAGCACGGGGCACGGATGACCGCGATGAAGAACGCCACGGACAACGCCAACGAGCTGGTGGAGACCCTGACGCTGCAGATGAACAAGGCGCGTCAGGCGCAGATCACGCGCGAGATAAGCGAGATCGCCGCCGGTGCGGAGGCACTGACGTCCGGATGAGTAGCGAGAAAGGGTGATCTCATGACCGAGGACGGGAACGAAAAGAGGCGCGAACGAGTCGGTGGTGAGGCCGACGGGCACGTGGAAGGCGGCGTCGGTCGGGTCGTAGAGGTGAAGGGGCCGGTGGTGGACGTGAGGTTCCCGCCGGAGGAGATCCCCGAGATCTACAACGCCCTCACGCTGGAGATGGACACCGGAGAGGGTGAGAAGACCACGTTGACCCTGGAGGTACAGCAGCTCCTCGGCGACGACGTGGCGCGTACGGTGGCGATGGGCCCCACCGACGGCCTGAAGCGCGGCGTGGAGGTCAGGGACACCGGCCGTCCGGTCGCGGTACCGGTGGGCAAGGCCGTCCTGGGCCGGGTGCTCAACGTGCTCGGTGAGCCCGTCGACGAGGAGGGGCCCATCGACGGCGCCGAGGATCGCTGGCCGATCCACCGTCCCGCGCCGCGCTTCGAGGACCTCTCCACCCAGGCCGAGCAGTTCGTCACCGGCATCAAGGTCGTCGACCTCCTGTGCCCGGTGAGGCGCGGCGGGAAGGTCGGGCTCTTCGGCGGTGCCGGTGTCGGGAAGACGGTCCTGATCCAGGAGCTCATCCACAACATCGCCTACCAGTACGAGGGGACGAGCGTCTTCGCCGGCGTCGGGGAGCGCACCCGCGAGGGCAACGACCTCTATCTGGAGATGCAGGAGGCCGGCGTTCTCGGGAACACCGCCCTCGTGTTCGGTCAGATGAACGAGCCGCCCGGCGCGCGCTTCAGGGTCGGGCTCACCGGCGTCACGCTCTCGGAGTACTTCCGGGACGAGCTCGGGCAGGACGTCCTCTTCTTCCTGGACAACATCTTCCGCTTCGCGCAGGCTGGCAACGAGGTCTCCACGCTCATGGGCCGGATGCCCTCCGAGGTCGGCTACCAGCCCACCCTCGGGACGGAGATGGGGGCCCTGCAGGAGAGGATCACCTCGACCAAGAAGGGTGCGATAACCAGCTTCCAGGCGGTCTACGTCCCGGCCGACGACTACACCGACCCCGCCCCCTTCACGGTCTTCGCCCACCTCGACTCCACGGTCGAGCTCACCAGGAGCCTCACCGAGCAGGGGATCTACCCGGCAGTCGACCCGCTGACCTCGACCTCGACCATCCTCGACCCGGCGGTGGTCGGTGAGGAGCACTACCAGGTGGCGCAGCAGGTGAAGAGCATCCTGCAGCGCTACAAGGAGCTGCAGGACATCATCGCGATCCTGGGTATCGATGAGCTCTCCGAGGAAGACAAGATGATCGTGGGGAGGGCCCGGAGGCTGCAGCGGTTCCTCTCGCAGCCGATGTTCGTCGCCGAGCAGTTCACCGGCCAGGAGGGCAAGTTCGTCGAGCTGGAGGAGAACGTACAGAGCTTCAAGGAGGTCGTCGAGGGCAAGCACGACGACCTTCCCGAGCAGGCCTTCTACATGGTCGGCGGTATCGACGAGGCGCTCGAGAAGGCCAGGAAGATAAGCGGCGAGGAGCGGGAGAAAGAGGGCGAGGCGGCCTAGGTGACGCAGGAGCAGCGCAGCGAGGAGAGCCGGCAGCTCTACTGCCGGGTCATAACCCCCGAGAGGGTCGTCTTCGACGAGCCGGCCGACCTCGTCATAACCCGCATCGCCGACGGCGACATCGGGGTCATGGCGCAGCATGCTCCGACGATCTCGACCGTCGAGATCGGGGAGGTGCGCATAAGACAGGGGGAGGAGGTAAAGATCTTCGCCGTCTCCGACGGGTTCTTCAAGATGTCCGAGAACCTGGTGCAGATACTGGTCGAGGAGGCGGTGCGACCCGAGGACATAGACGTAGAGGCCGCGGAGCACAGGATCGAGGAGGCCAGCAGATCTCTCGAGAGTCTGGACCGCGAACGGCCGGGCTGGGAGAGGATCGAACGGGAGATGGAGCGCCGCCGGAAGGTGGGGGAGAACTTGGTGTTGGTGGCGCGCCGGCACGGACAGCAGCAGTAGCCGCAGGGTACCGGCTACCGCGCTTCTAGGAAGGGGAGGATCGATCTTGGAGAGATTCGTGGTCGAGGGCGGCGGCGGGCTTTACGGAGAGGTCGAGGTCTCTGGCGCCAAGAACCTGGCGCTGAAGCTGATGGCGGCCTCGCTGCTCGCCGCCGGTCGGACGGTCCTGCACAACGTTCCGCACATAAGGGATGTGGAGACGATGCGCGCCGTGCTCGACGAGCTCGGCGCTCCTTCCGAGTTCTACGGGAGCACGCTGGAGATATACGGGGGGAGCATAACCTCCTACACCGCCCCGTACGAGCTGGTACGACAGATGCGGGCCAGCCTGGTCGTGCTGGGGCCGCTGGTGAGCCGCTTCGGGCAGGCGGAGGTCTCCGCCCCGGGCGGATGCAATCTGGGGTTGAGGAAGTTCAATTTCCACCTCGACGGGCTCAGGCGTCTCGGGGCGGACATAGAGCTGGATCACGGCTTCATCAAGGCCTCGGCTCCCCACGGGCTGCGGGGGGCGGAGGTCTTCTTCGACTATCCGAGCGTCACGGCGACCGAGAACATCATGATGGCGGCGGTTCTGGCCTCCGGGACGACGATAGTGGAGAACGGGGCGCGCGAGCCGGAGGTCGTGGAGCTGGCGCGCTTCCTGAACGCGATGGGGGCGCGTATCAGGGGGGCCGGAACCGGCCGGATAGTCATAGAGGGCGTGGAAGAGCTCCATCCGGTCGAGTTTGCCGTGATGCCCGACAGGATAGAGTCGGGGACCTTCATCATGGCCGCGGCTGCCGCCGGTGGCGACGTGAACGTGAAAAACGCCGTTCCGGAGCACCTCAAGATGGAGCTCGAGAAGCTGCGCGAGATGGGTGCGGAGCTCGATTTCGAGCCTGGGAAGCCCGGTGTGCGGGTGCGGGTCGAGGAGCCGGCTGAGCTCTCCAGCGTGGACATCTCGACGCTGCCCTTCCCGGGGTTCGCGACCGACCATCAGGCGCAGATGATGGTGCTGCTCACCCAGGTGAGCGGGGTCGGCATCATAACGGAGAACATCTTCGAGAACCGCTTCCAGGTCGCCGAGGAGCTCAACCGCATGGGGGCGGGGATAGACCTCTTCGGGGGACACCGGGCGCTGGTGAGGGGGCCGAAGCGGCTCTCGGGGACGGTCGTGCAGGCTCCGGAGCTGCGCGGCGGGGCCGCGCTGGTGATGGCGGGGCTCGTGGCGAGCGGGACGACCGTGGTGGAGGGTGCACACCACATACTGCGCGGGTACGAGAGGCTCGATGAGAAGCTCTCCTCGCTCGGCGCCTCGGTCTCGTTCGAGGCCGTGGATGCCCCGGCTCTGCGCTGAGCCCTCGTAGCCCCGGCCAGTCCGATATAGAATGGCGTCTCGGGTTTTGTGGTTCGCGGGTGGTCCGTTCGGGCCGCCCCGGGAGAAGAGGTGTCGTTCTGACGGTTGAGCTGAGAAGTACCGAGGTCTTCGCGCTGACGAAGACGCTCGTGCGGTACCGCTCCTACTCACCCGCGGGAGCCCAGTCGGTCATGGAGTTCATCGGGGGCTGGTTCGAGGCGCGGGGGTTCGAACCGATGCGGTACCCGGGGGCCGGGCCGGACGGCGGGTTGACTTCTCTGGCCGTGCGGATAGGCTCGGGGAGCCCACACATCCTGCTGCACGGGCACGCGGACGTGGTCCCGGCCGAGGAGAAGCAGTTCGAGCCCTACGAGAAGGGCGGCGAACTGCACGGACGGGGCACCTACGACATGAAGGGTGCTCTGGCCGCGATGATGTACGCCCTCGAAGACCTGAACGAGCTGGGATGCCCCGCGACGGTCGACCTCCTGGTGGTGCCCGACGAAGAAAAGGACTACGGCGGACCGAGCGGGGCGGAGATCCTGATCGAGAACGGACACGTAGGGGACTTCATCATCACCGGAGAGCCGACGGACTTCCGGATCGGGACGCAGGCCAAAGGGGTTCTGGACCTCAGGATAACTCTCTTCGGCAAGAGCGCGCACGGCTCCAGGCCCTGGCTCGGCAAGAACGCGGTGCTGCTCGCCGCCGAACACTACCGCAGGGTGACCGAGCTGCCTTTCACCAGAGAGCGCAGCGAGCTCTTCCCCTACCCGAGCATAAACCTCGCCAGGATCATAGGCGGAGACGTGATAAACCGCGTCCCCGACCGATGTACCTACGACCTCGACATCCGCTACCTCCCCGAGCAGGACCCGCAGGAGATCGTGCGCCAGATCCGTTCGATAGACCTGCCCGCCCGGGTCGAGGTACTCTTCTCGCGCGAGCCCACCTACGTCTCGCGCGGCAACCCATTCGTGCGCGCCCTGCGCGAGGTCGTCACCCGCCACTACCGCGCCAACCCGGTGAGCGTCGGACGACACGGCGCTTCGGATATCGTGTACTTCCAACGCGCCGGCGTCCCCGGCGTCGAGTTCGGCCCGATCGGAGGCGGCCACCACGGCCCCGACGAGTACGTCGTCTCCAGCTCCCTGGAGACCTACCGTCAGATGCTCGTCCAGTTCGTTCAGATCCTCGGAAAGCAACCAAAGTATCCATAAACTGAGCTTTTGCTACGATTAGTATCCACTTGAAAGTTGATTGTTTCACAGGTATATTCAGAACAGTTCCGAGGGCAGAAAGGGGTTGTGTGGCGTTAGCGCTGGTACAGCAGCAGATGTCCTACGGGGTGCTGTATCTGTACGTGGGGCTGTTCATGCTGCTGGTGGCGGGTTTCGTGGCGGTGGTTCTGATGGTGGCGCGGCTCATCTCGCCCAGCCGACGCTCGAAGGCGAAGAGCAACGTCTACGAGACGGGTGAGTTGAGCGTGACGGACCCGTGGAGGCCGTTCCCGGTGCGCTACTACGTCTTCGCGCTGCTCTTTCTGATCTTCGACGTCGAGACGGCGTTTCTGTATCCGTGGGCGGTGATCTACCGGACGCTGGGCGTCTACGGGTTCGTGGAGATGGTCGTGTTCGTGGTGATCCTCGCCGCCGGGCTGGTGTATGCCTGGAAGAAGGGGGCCCTCAAGTGGGTGTGATGCAGCAGTTCGAGGAACCCAACATCCTTACTACTACGACCGACAGGCTCTTCAACTGGGCGCGCAAGAACTCGCTTTGGCCGCTCCAGTTCGGGCTCGCCTGTTGTGCGATAGAGATGATGTCCACGGGGATGGCGCACAACGACCTCGACCGCTTCGGGGCCGGGTTCTTCGTGGCGTCTCCGCGGCAGGCTGACGTGATGATCGTCTCGGGCACCGTCTCGACCAAGATGGCCGAGCGGATGACGAGGCTCTACGAGCAGATGGCCGAGCCCAAGTGGGTGATAGCGATGGGGGCCTGCGCGATAAGCGGCGGGCCTTTTCTGGAGGGCTATTCGGTCTTGATGGGGGCGGACCGGGTGATCCCGGTGGACGTGTACGTACCGGGGTGTCCGCCGCGGCCCGAGGCGCTCATCTTCGGGATCATGACGCTGCAGAAGAAGATAGAGCGCGAGCGGCAGGTGGGCTACGAGAAGAAACCGCGTCCGGCGCTGGTGGACGAGGAGGGCAACGTCATGGAGTACCTCCCCGAGCGCGAGTACAGGAACATCAGCGAGGGCAAGGCGGCGCGGCTTCCCGGGATAAGGCCGCTCAAGCGCACCTACGTCTTCGAGCGCAAAGGGATGCCGCCGAAGAGCATGACGGACGTGGGTTGGATCCCTCCGGAGGCGAAGAAGAAGCTCCGGGCGCAGGAGAAGGCGCGCAAAGCGGCGGACCAGGGGAAGGATGCGCCGGCTGGCGATGGGGAGGGAGCCTGAAGATGACCGTAAGTCTGCCGGAGGGTGATCTGCAGGAGAGGCTCGAACGCTACCTGGAGGGTTTTCGGGAGCACGCGGAGCTCCAGGAGAGCGGGATCGAAGAGGACGTGGTCAGGATTGTGGTCGAGCCCGAGCTGGTTCCGCGGGTGCTCACGGTGGCGCGGGATGTGCTTGGGATAATGCATCTCTCGTTCATCACGATCGTGGACCGGCGGGGGCACTTCGATCTCACCTACGAGCTCCTCGATCTGCGCGGAGGGCGTGTTCGGGTCAAGACCACGCTCGAAGGTGAGGAGCCGGTCATAGAGAGCGTCACCAGCATCTATCCCACCGCCAACTGGCACGAGCGGGAGGCCTACGACATGTTCGGGATAGCCTTCAGGGGGCACCCGGACCTTAGGAGGGTCTACACCTGGCAGGACCACTTCGACCACCACCCGTTGCTGAAGAGCTTCGAGATAAGCACCAAACGCACTTTCGAGGGGTTGCGATAATGCTGAAGGAAGAAGAGAGGCGCCGCGCGGAGACCGTCGTCCCGGGTGGTCGGGAGAGCGGCAGGCTCGCCCGGCCGGACATCAGGGACGAGTTCGGGCTCGAGACGATGGACATGAACATGGGCCCGCAGCATCCCTCGATGCACGGGCTATTGCGGCTCGTACTCGAACTCGACGGTGAGACGGTGGTGCGGTGCGACCCGGTGATGGGTTATCTGCACCGTTGCCAGGAGAAGATAGCCGAGAACAGGCTCTACCCGGCGGTCATCCCGCTCACCGACAGGCTGGATTATCTGGCCAACATCCACAACGAGCACGGCTACTGCATGGCGGTGGAGGATCTCATGGACGTCGAGGTCCCGCCGCGGGCCGAGGCGATAAGGGTCCTCATGAGCGAGCTGATGCGGCTCGCGAGCCACATCCCCTCGATAGGGTTCCTGCTGCTCGAGCTGGGGGCATTCAGCCCGATACTGTATGCCTTCCGCGAGCGGGAGCGCATACAGGACATCTTCGAGGCGATAACCGGGGCCCGGATGATGTTCCACTACATCCGCATCGGGGGTGTGAAGGCAGATCTCCCCGAGGGGATGGAAGAGAGGATCTGGAACTACATCGAGAGCCTCGAAGCGAGCTTCAAGCGCGACTTCATAGACCTGATAGAGGGGAACGAGATCTTCGTCGCCCGCACGAGGGGGGTGGGCAAGCTCACCCAGCAGAAGGCGCTTGAGATCGGGCTCACCGGTCCGCCCCTGCGGTGCACCGGCGTCGACTTCGACGTACGGCGCGACTATCCCTACAGCTGGTATCCGAACGTAGAGTTCGACGTCGTGACGGACGAGGCCGGGGACGTCGAGGCCTCCTACCGGGTGCGGGTCAAGGAGTGCTACCAGAGCATGAGGATCATCAAGCAGGTCCTCGAGAAGATGCCCGAGGGGGAGGTCATGGCCGACCTCGGGCGGAGGCTCAGGCCACCGGAGGGCGAGGGCTTCGGGCGGGTGGAAGGTCCGCGCGGGGAGTTCGCCGTGCACGTCGTCTCCGACGGCACCGACGTTCCCTACCGGGTGCACTACCGCGACCCGAGCTTCGTCAACATGCAGATGCTGCAGGAGATCGTGCCGGGGCACTACCTGCCGGACATCATGCCGATAATGGGGCTCATCGACCCGGTCTCCGGGGGATGGGACAAGTAGGATGGGCGCCTTCGTGAACGCGCTCGACCAGGAGCCCTGGCGGTTCATCATCTCGTTCCTCGTGATCGTCGTGCTCACGCTCAACACCGCCGCGATCCTCACGCTCGCCGAGCGCAAGGTGGCGGGTTACATCCAGCTCCGCTACGGGCCCAACCGCACGGGGTTCCGGGGAATCCTGCAGCCCGCGGCGGACGTGATAAAGCTGTTCGTCAAGGAGAACGTCGCACCCGGGAAGGCGGACCGCTGGGTGTTCCTCGCCGCTCCCATAGCGATGTTCGTCCCGGCGGCCGTGATCTGGATGGTGGTCCCCTTCGCGCCGAAGGCGGTGGTCACGAACCTGAACATAGGGCTTCTGTTCGTGGTCTCGACCACCTCCATCGGGGCTCTCGGGGTGATAATGGCCGGTTACGGGAGCCACTCCAACTTCTCGCTGCTCGGGGCGCTCAGGGGAGCGGCGCAGATGATCTCCTACGAGGTGCCGCTCATCCTCAGCCTGCTCGGGACGATAATCCTCACCGGCAGCCTCTCGCTCTCCGACGTCGTGGACAAACAGGCCGGAGGATTCTGGCACTGGTACATCTGGTCGCAGCTGCCGATGTTCGCGGTCTTCTACATCGCTTCGATCGCGGAGGTCAAGCGGGTGCCCTTCGACCTGCCGGAGGGGGAGAGCGAGATCGTGGGCGGCTACCAGATAGAGTATTCCGGGATGACTTGGGCCATGATCCAGGCCTCCGAGTTCGCCTCGATGGGGCTGATGTCCGCGATCACGGTGACGCTCTTCCTCGGTGGGTGGCAGCCGCCGTTCGAGTTTCTGGACCTGGGGAACTTCGACTGGATCTGGTTCGGGCTCAAGACCGCTCTGGTCATGTTCACGCTGCAGTGGGTCCGCTGGAGCGTGCCCCGTTTCCGGATGGACCAGCTGATGGATCTCGGCTGGAAGGTTCTGGTGCCGCTTTCGCTGGTGTGGCTTCTGGTCACCGCCGCGGGGACGTTGATAGTCGGTTAGAGGAGGTCGTTGGCGATGCCACAGATCGGACAGGGAACTCTGAAGGGGATGGGGATAACCCTCAAGCACCTCCTCTCGAAGAAGATCACCCGTCAGTATCCCGAGTACAAGCGCCAGATGCCCGAGCGCTCGCGCGGGATGCTCACGGTGGACATGGACCGGTGCATCGCCTGCCTGCAGTGCATGAGGATCTGCCCGGACCACTGCATCTCGATCGACCAGACCAAGCGTGACTTCGACGGTTCGGGCAAACCCAAGCCGTTCGCCGTGGGGTTCATGATCGACGACTCGCGGTGCATGTACTGCTCGCTGTGCGTCGAGGTGTGTCCGGTCAACTGCATCTACCACACCGAGGAGTTCGAGGTGCAGGCCTACAGCCGGCTCGAGCTCGCCCGGCAGTTCGGAGAGCGGCCGGTCGACCCGACGGTGGATCCCAAGCCGCAGGTTAAGAAGAAGCGGCCGGTCAGGGGAGGATCGAAGGGGAAGGCCGCGGCGAAGAAGAAGGCCGCCGGCAAGGAGGAAGAGGCGGCTTGATAGCGGTATTCGCGGTCCTGGCCTGCATAACGCTGCTCTCGGCCTTCGGGGTCGTCATCAGCCGCAGCGTCGTCCACTCGGCGCTGTTTATGGCCGGGGCCTTCCTGGGGGTAGCCGGGTTCTACGTGATGCTGCACTCGCCGGCGCTCGCCGCGCTGCAGGTGCTCATCTACGTCGGGGCCGTCACGGTGGTCATCCTCTTCGGGATCATGTTCACCCAGAAGCCGCAGGCCAGGCGCTTCCGGATGATCCTCAACAGGCAGGTGTGGGGAGGTTTCGTGGTTGCGGCGGGGGTCGCGGCCATCCTCATCTACGTCTTCCTGGAGCAGGACTGGGGTGGGACCTCACCGGGCCACGGGCCCCGGCTGGTCGCCCAGCTCGGCAGGATACTGGTCGGCACCGGCGGGGCGCCGCAGATCTTCGGGCTTCTGTTCGAGGTGTCTTCGGTGCTGCTCCTCGTGGCCACCGTCGCCGCGATAGTGATAAGCCGTCGCAGGCCCGAACGGCCGACGGAGAGGGGGGGTGAGTGAGGGCGTGATACCGCTTCAGGCCTACCTGATAGTCGCGGCGCTCATGTTCGCCCTCGGTGCGTGGGGGGTGACGATCCGGCGCAACGCGATCGTCGTGTTCATGTGCGTCGAGCTGATGATAAACGCGGTCAACCTCACGCTGGTGGCCTTCTCGGACTACCTGCCGAAGGCGCACGGGGCCGGCAGCGGCTATGCTGTCGTCGTGATCGCCATAGCCGCCGCCGAGGTCGCCGTCGGGCTCGCCATAGTGATCGCGGTCTTCAGGACGCGCAGGACGGTCAACATAGACGAGATCGATTCCATGAAGGGCTAGGGAGGAAGCGGAAGAGTTGAACACGGCGGGATCGCAGCTCATCATCGCGGCCATAGTCGGGCTGCCTTTCATGTCCTTTCTCGCGTGCGTCTTCCTCGGGCGGCGCCTGAAGGAGAACGCCCAGTACGTCTCGATACTTGCCGTCACGATCTCGCTCGTCTTCTCCGTCTTCGCGCTTCTGTGGGTCGCCGGGGTGCTGCCCGCGAGCGGGGGCCAGATCTCTTTCTCTGTGCCCTGGATAGGACTCGGGGAGAACGCGACGTTCCCGATGGGCGTGCAGATCGGGCACTGGACGGCGGTCATGCTCGTGATCGTGTGTTTCGTGAGCCTGATGGTGCAGCTCTTCTCCGGCGGGTACATGGCGGGTCATCCCCGGTTCGCCTGGTACTACGCGGTGGTGAGCATCTTCACCGGTTCGATGCTCGGGCTCGTCGTCTCTCCGAACTTCATCCAGGCGTACTTCTTCTGGGAGCTCGTCGGCGGGACCTCTTATCTGATCCACGGCTTCTACTTCGAGCGTCCGGCGGCGACCTACGCGGCGCAGAAGGCTTTCATCGTCAACCGGGTGGCCGACGCGGCGCTCTTTATCGGGATCATGGTCTTCTGGCGCGAGACGGGGACGACCTCCTTCTCCGGGATAGCCGAGGCGGCGAAGGCCGGGATCATCGGGCAGACGGCGCTCACCATCGGACTTCTCCTGGTTCTGCTCGGGGCGACGGGCAAGAGCGCGCAGTTCCCGCTGCACGTGTGGCTCTCGAACGCCATGCAGGGTCCGACCCCGCTCTCGGCCCTGATCCACGCGGCGGCGATGATCGTCACCGGCGTCTACGTGATCTCGCGCACCTACGACATCTTCGTCCAGAGCCCTACGGCGATGGAGGTCGTCGCGATAGTCGGGGCGTTCACCGCGTTCATGGCGGCGACGATGGCGCTGGTGCAGAAGGACATAAAGCAGATAATCGCTTACTCGACGATCTCGCAGTTCGGGTACGTGATGCTCGGGCTCGGCGTCGGGGCCTTCACGGCCGGTGTCTTCCACATCTACACCCACGCGCTCTTCAAGTCGCTTCTGTTCCTGCTCGCGGCGAACCTGGGGTACGCCGTGGCCGGCAGCTCTGACATGCGGGTGATGGGTGGACTGAAGAGCAGGATGCCGGTCACCTACTGGGCTTTCGTGATAGCCGGTCTCGCGCTCGCCGGGGTCTTCCCGTTCAGCGGGTTCTGGAGCAAGGACGCTGTGATAGCGGCGGCTTACGAGGGAGGGCACTACGTGCTCTTCGCCCTGGCCCTTCTTACGGTGGGGCTGACCGCGTTCTACATCTTCCGGGGGATCTTCATCTGCTTCCACGGGGAGCCGCGCAGCGAAGACGCGCGCAAGGCGAGCGAGGTTCCCGTGATAATGCGCGTGCCGGTCGTGATACTGGCCTTTCTGTCGGTGGTCGCCGGCTGGGTTGGTATCCCCAAGGGGTTCGGGCTGCCCGTGAAGGACGTCTTCGGGGACTTCGTGCGCCCCGACCGGTTCGTGCAGAGCATGACGCACGCGAACCCGGGGCTGTTCAGCTTCGTGCTGGCAGGCATCTCGGTTCTCTTCGCGCTCGTCGGGCTGTGGCTCGCGTACGTGTTCGTGCTGGCGCGGCCTCAGTGGGCCGAGGCGCTCGGGAGGAGGTTGCCGGTGGTTCACGACTTCCTCCTCAACGGTTGGTACTTCGACCTCTGTTACGACAGGCTCTTCGTCCGTCCGGCCAAAGCCCTCGGACGGGCGGTGCGTGACTTCGATCTGCGGGAGGTTGGTGGTTTGGTGAGCGGCTTTGGCAGGGGCGCGGGATGGGCCGGCGAGAAGCTGCGCTCGCTTCAGACCGGCGGAGCCCAGAACTACGCGCTCTTCATACTCTTCGGGGCTTTCGCGGTGGCGGTGCTCGCGAGCGCGCAGTACTCGTTCATCGCCGTCATCGTGCTCGTGGCGTTCGGGCTGGCGGCTGCTGCGGTGGGGTCCAGGCTGTGATCACGACGGTAACGATATTCATCCCGCTGCTCGGCGCCCTGCTGATGATGCTTTTGCCGAAGGAGTTCGAGGAGAGGAGGGTGCGCGCCATCGCGGCCGCGGTCGCGGCCGTTCCGCTCGCGCTCGCGCTCTACGTCTACTTCGTCTACCGGCACGATCTGGGTGCGCCGGCTCTCACCCAGAACGTCACCTGGGTCTCCTCCCTGAACATCGGCTACCGGGTCGGGCTCGACGGCATAGGGTTCGGGATGTTCCTGCTGACGGCGCTGCTCACGCTCATCGCGGTGGTGGCGGCGTGGGACGTGCGACGCAACCTGAGGCAGTACTTCGCGCTGCTGTTCGTCGCCGAGGTGGGGATGCTCGGGGTCTTCGCCGCGCAGGATCTCGTTCTCTTCTACGTGTTCTTCGAGCTGACGCTGCTCCCGATGTATCTGCTGGTGGGTGCGTGGGGGGACGAAAACCGGAGGGCCGCGGCGATAAAGTTCTTCCTCTACACGTTCCTCGGGAGCACGATAATGCTCGCGGGATTTCTGGCGTTCGGTATCCTGGCCGGGAGTTTCTCCTTCTCCACCCTCGAAGGTGGAGGGGGGCTCTCGCGGGCCGCCCAGGTGGCGGTCGCCGCCCCGATAGTGCTCGGGCTCCTGATCAAGGTGCCGGCCGTGCCGCTGCACGGGTGGCTCCTCGACGTCTACCTCTCCAGCCCGACCTCGACCAACGTGGTGCTCTCTGGGATACTGCCGAAGCTCGGGACCTACGGGCTCTTGCGGGTCGCGATCCCGCTCCTGCCGCAGGGGGTGCATCCGTTTTTGCCGTACATCGCGATCCTGGCGGTGGTAAACATACTCTATGGAGCCTTCGTCGGGTTCATGCAGCCGGATCTGAAGGCGCTCGTCTCCTACTCGTCGCTGGCGACGCTCGGGTTCATCCTGCTCGGGGCTTCCGCGGTGAACACCGTGGGATACAACGGAGCGGTGCTGCAGCAGTTCACCCACGGGCTCTACTCGGCGCTTTTGTTCGTGGTGGTGGGGATCTTCCAGGCGCGCACCGGCACCCGCGAGATCTCCCAGCTCGGAGGGCTTGTGGGAAGGATGCCGTGGGCCGCGTCACTCTTCGCGATAGGTTCGCTGGCCGCCATGGGACTGCCGGGGCTTGCGGTCTTCTCCTCGGAGTTCATGACGCTCCTCGGTGGGTACGACGCGCATCCCGTACAGGCCGTCCTCGCGGCGCTCGGGATCGTCACGGGGGCCTTCTACTTCCTGTACATGCTCGCGCGGGTGATCTTCGGCCCCATAAAGAACCCGGCGTACGAGGCGATACAGGATGCCACGCCGCTCGAGATGACGGCCATCTTCCCGCTGGCCGCGTTGCTGGTCCTGATCGGGTTCTTCCCCGGGCTGCTGGTGGTGGTTCAGCATCATGCGGTCCAGAGCGTGCTGACTGTCATAGGAGGTGGCTAGCGTGCCCTACTCTGCAGAGTCCCTCGTTGCGCTCTTGCCCGAGATCATCGGGGCTGTTTTCCTGCTGGTGGTCCTGATGGTGGGCGTCTTCCTGCCGGGCTCGGTGCGCGTGGTCGGAGGGCTCGCGGCCGCCGGCGCCGCGGCGGTCTTCGCGGCGGCCACGTGGATGTTCGCGAGCGGGTTCCACGGGACGTTCTTCGGCGGCGGGTACGTGGTCGACGGGTTCGCGCTCTACTTCGAGCTGCTCGTCGCCGGGTGCGCGTTTTTCACCGTCGTGGCCTGTTTGGGCTGGGCCCGGAGTGCGGGGGATGCGACGGAGTATCTGGTGCTCATCCTCTCGGTGATGCTGGGGGCGACGCTCCTGGTCTCGATGCGGGACCTCTTCGGCGTCTTCCTCGCGCTCGAGCTCTCCACGATCCCCTCCTACGCCCTCGTGGCGTTCGACCGTCGCAGGAGGGAGAGCCCCGAGGGGGCGATGAAGTACATCATAACCGGGGCGGTGGCCTCCTCCGTGCTGCTCTACGGGATCGTCCTGATCTACGGTACGACCGGATCCGCCTCGCTGCCCGACGTCGCGAAGACTTTCTCCGGGCCGCAACAGCCGGCGGCGCTGCTCGGGCTTCTGCTGCTCATCAGCGGCTTCGCCTTCAAGGTCTCCGCCGCGCCGTTCCATTTCTGGACCCCGGACGCCTACCAGGGGGCGCCGGCGACGGCGGCGGCCTTCCTCTCGGTTGCCCCGAAGATGGCCACCTTCGCCGTCTTCCTCCGGGTGCTGACCGAGGGGGCCCCCGGGGAGGCTCCCGTCTGGACGGCGGTGCTGGCGGTGATCGCGATCGTGACGATGTTCGCCGGGAACCTGCCGGCTTTGCGCCAGACGAACGTCCGCAGGATGCTCGCCTACAGCTCTGTCGCACACTCGGGGTACGTGCTCACCGCGTTCGCGGCCTGGCAGGGGAACGCCAGGGCGGAGGCCGTGCAGGCGGTGATGATCTACGCTGCCGCCTACGCGGTGATGAACCTCGGGGCTTTTCTCGTGGTGGATATCGTCGGGGAGGAAGCGAAGAGCTTCAACGGCCTCGTGAGGACCCGGCCGGGGCTGGCGGCGAGCATGTTCGTGTTCATGGCCGCTCTGGTCGGGATACCGCCGCTCTCGGGGTTCTGGGGCAAGCTGTGGGTCATCCTCTCCGGTGCCGGCTCGGGGTCCGTGCTGACCTACGTGACGGTTGGGGCCCTGGTGGTGAGCACGGTGATCTCCGTTCCGTACTATTTCGGGATAGTCAGGGGGATGTTGCTCGAGGAGCCGGTCTCCTCCGAGGTGGTGAAGAAAGGTGAGCCGGCGGGCCTGCGCCTCGCCGTACACACGCTCGCCTTCCTCACGTTCGTCTTCTTCGTGGGCATAGCACCCCTCTCGGCGGTGGCCAGGGCCGCCGGTATGTTGTAAGCTGCATCATCATGCAGGCAGTAGTACTGGTTGGAGGGCTGGGGACGCGTCTGCGTCCCATCACATATGACATCCCCAAGGCACTCGTGCCGCTGCGCAACGAGCCCTTCATGGGGTACATGGTCGACTTTCTGCGCTCCGGCGGGATAGACGGAGCGGTGCTCTCGCTCGGGTATCTGCCGGACCCGATCCAGGAGTACTTCGCCGGACGGGAGGATCTGAAGGACTTCCGTGTGGACTACGCGGTGGAGAAGCGGCCGCTCGGGACGGCGGGGGGACTCAAGAACGCCGAGCAGTACCTCGACGGGGGGACCATCGTGGCGGTAAACGGGGACGTTCTCTCCGGGCTGAACCTCAGGGAGGCCATAGAGGCCCACAGGAGCACGGACGCCCTCGCCACGATCACGCTCACGACCGTCGAGGATCCTTCGGCCTACGGGCTCGTCGAGGTGGACCACGAGATGCTCGTCCGGCGTTTCATCGAGAAGCCGGCCTACGACGAGATCACGACCAACCTGGTGAACGCCGGAATCTACGTGCTCGAGCCGGAGGTCTTCCGGATGATCCCGCGTGGCCGGGAGGTCTCCATAGAGCGGGAGATCTTCCCCCGGCTGCAGGAGCAGGGGAGGCTGCGGGCGTACGTCTCGAGTGCTTACTGGAAGGACATCGGGACGCCGAGGAGCTACCTCGCGGCCTCCTACGACGTGCTCTCCGGTGCGGTCGGGGCTGACGACGGCTTCGCATACCTGGACGTGGACGAGTCGGTGCAGCTCGCGAAGAACGTGAAGCTCTTGCCTCCGGTCTCGATCGCACCCGGCTGCAAGGTCGGGAGGGGGGCGACCATCGGTGGAAGGAGCGCCATCGGCGAAGGATGCAGGATCGGCAGCGGGGCCGTCGTGGAGGGGAGCATCCTCCTGGCGGGAGCTGAGGTGGAGCCCGGTGCCGTCGTGCGGGGTTCGATAATCGGCCCCGGTGCGCGGGTGTGCCGACAGGCGATAGTGCGCGGGCTCTCGGTCCTCGGGGCCAACTCGGTCGTCGGGGAGGGGAACGTCCTGGATCAGGGGATAAGGATAAACCCCGGCGTGGTGCTCCCCCCGAAGAGCATAAGCTTCTGAATCGCTATCCTGGATGAGATGGGAGGGTTCGAGCCCTACCTGCAGGCCCTGGCGGATCTCTTCTACCCGCAGCGCTGTGTCGGGTGCGGTGAGCGGGCCAGGGACGTCCTCTGCCGCGGGTGCTTCGAGCGGCTCCCCCTGATCTCGGGGCCTCTGTGCGAGCGATGTGGGGCGCCTTCCACCTTCGCGACGCCGGTGTGCGGGCGATGCAGGGGCCTGGATTACGCGTTCGAGAGGGCGCGCTCCGCCCTGGTCTACGAGGGTGTGGGGAAGGAGCTCGTACACACCCTCAAGTATCAGGCGTATTTCGGGGCCGTCGAACGGGTCCTGGCCCCGCTCCTCACCGGGCTCGTCGAGGGGAGGTTCGATCTCATCGTCCCCGTGCCCCTGCACCGCTCGCGGCTGAGGAAGCGAGGGTTCAACCAGTCGTGGGTGATCGCCCGGGCGCTCGCACGGAGGATAAACACACCCGTATCGGATAAACTTGTGGTTGTGAGGAGGACCAGGGATCAGGTCGATCTCTCGGGCCGCGAGCGGTGGGCGAACGTCAGGGGCGCGTTCGGGGCCCGGGAGGCCGTGGTGGGGAGGGTCCTGCTGGTCGACGACGTGTTCACCACCGGTGCCACCATGAGTGCTTGTGCCGCAGCGCTGCTCGAAGCCGGAGCGGAGCAGGTCCATGCCTTGAGCGTCTGCAGGACGCTCCTCTAGGGGAAAGGAGGGAGCAGGTGGAGATAACGATCAAGGGGCGCAACATCTCCGTCACGGAGGCACTCGAGGACTACGCCCGGGAGAAGGTCTCCCGCCTGAGCAAGTTCTTCGACGACGAGCGCAGCGCGGCGCGGGCCGAGGTCGAGCTCATCCACGAGCGCAACCCGTCGATACCCGAGCCGGAGGTGGCGGAGACGACGCTCTTCATAAACGGGGCCGTGCTCAGGGCCCGGGGTGCCTCCCCGGACATGTACGCCTCGATAGATTTGATGAGCGACAAGCTCGAGCGGCAGGTCAGGCGCTACAGGGGAAGGCAGATCGACCGCTGGCACGGTCAGATCAAGAAGGGGGGATCCCAGAAGCCTCAGGAGGAGGCGAAGGTCCCGCAGGACGAAGACGAGATAGAGGCTAAAATAGTCAGGACCAAGCAGTTTCAGATGAAGCCGATGAGCCCCGAGGAGGCGGCGCTGCAGATGGAGCTGCTGGACCACGACTTCTACGTGTTCACCAGCGCCGAGACCGGGGAGATAAACGTGGTCTACCGGCGGCGCGACGGGAACTACGGCCTCATCGAGCCCGCGCGATAAAATAAGCTCTGGCTCGAAAGCTTCCGGCGAGGTGTAAGG
Organism: Rubrobacter sp. M3-4; assembly: GCF_059772285.1. Classification (NCBI taxonomy): domain Bacteria; kingdom Bacillati; phylum Actinomycetota; class Rubrobacteria; order Rubrobacterales; family Rubrobacteraceae; genus Rubrobacter; species Rubrobacter sp. M3-4. The sequence continues at coordinate 152,197 of NZ_JCBAJP010000003.1, read as the reverse complement.
CGACGTGGCGAATCTCTTGACGAAGATACTGAGGATGGGCGAGGGCCGCAAGGTGAAGGCCCTCTGGCGGGACGTGGAGGAGATCTCCGCGCTCGAACCGTCCCTCGAGAAGCTCACCGACGAGGAGCTGCGGTCGAAGACCGACGAGTTCCGCGAGCGTCTCGCGGAGGGCGAGACGCTCGACGACCTCCTCTACGAGGCTTTCGCCGTGGTGCGGGAGGCCGCCAAGAGGACGCTCGGGATGAGGCCGTTCGACGTGCAGGTGATGGGCGGTATCGTACTGCACCAGGGCAAGATCGCCGAGATGAAGACCGGCGAGGGGAAGACGCTCGCCGCGACGATGCCAGTCTATCTCAACGCGCTCACCGGCGAGGGCGTGCACCTTGTGACCGTCAACGACTACCTCGCCCGGCGCGATGCAGAATGGATGGGGCCCCTCTACGAGTTCCTCGGGCTCAGGGTCGGGGTGATCCAGGAGTGGATGGACTTCGACGAGCGCAAGGAAGCCTACGCCGCCGACGTCACCTACGGGACCAACACCCAGTTCGGCTTCGACTACCTGAGGGACAACCTCGCGACCTCGCCCGATCAGCTCGTGCAGCGCGAGCTCAAGTACGCCATCGTCGACGAGGTGGACTCCATCCTGATCGACGAGGCCCGCACCCCCCTCATCATAAGCGGGGTGCCCGAGAGCGCCGCCGACACCTACTACAGGTTCGCCGCGATCGTCCCCACCCTCAAGGAGGGTGAGGACTACGAGGTGGACGAGAAGAAGCAGCAGGTCGCCCCGACCGAGCAGGGGGTCGCGAAGGTCGAGAAGGCGCTCGGGATAGACAACCTCTACGACGACGTGAATGCCAATCTGGTCAACCACCTGCAGCAGGCCCTCCGGGCGCACACCCTTTTCAAGCGCGACGACGAGTACATCGTCCGCGACGGGGAGGTCCTCATCGTCGACGAGTTCACCGGGCGCATCCTGGAGGGCCGGCGCTACTCCGAGGGGCTGCACCAGGCCATAGAGGCCAAAGAGGGCGTTCCGATCAAGGAAGAGAACCAGACGGTCGCCACGATAACCATCCAGAACTACTTCCGCCAGTACGAGAAGCTCGCCGGTATGACCGGCACGGCCGCGACCGAGGCCGACGAGTTCATGCACATCTACAAGATGGAGGTCGCCTCGATCCCGACCCACCGTCCGATGATCCGGGTGGACAAGGACGACCTCGTCTACAAGACAAAGAAGGCCAAGTACAAGGCGGTCGTGGAGGACATCGTCGAGCGGCACAAAAAGGGGCAGCCGGTCCTCGTCGGCACCGTCTCCGTCGAGGTCTCCGAGCACCTCTCGAAGCTGCTCAAGCAGCGGGGCATCCCGCACAACGTGCTCAACGCCAAGCACCACGAGCGGGAGGCCGAGATCATCGCCGAGGCCGGGAAGCTCGGCGCGGTGACGATAGCCACCAACATGGCCGGGCGCGGCACCGACATAAAGCTCGGCGGTTCCGAGGAGGGGACCGAGGAGTGGACCGAAGAGCACGAGCGCCTCGCGCAGGAGATCATGCAGAAGTACCCGACGATCGAACGGGAGATGCTCGAGGGGCGCACGCTCGAGTCTTTGAAGGTGGTCAACCTCGGCGGCCTCTACGTGCTCGGCACCGAGCGGCACGAGGCGCGCCGGATAGACGACCAGCTCCGGGGGCGCTCCGGACGCCAGGGTGACCCCGGAGAGTCGCGGTTCTACCTCTCCTTCGAGGACGACCTCCTCAGGCTCTTCGGGGGCGAGCGGATGCAGAACATCATAAGCCGCATCGGGCTCGAGGAGGACGTGCCGCTCGAGGCCGGGATGGTCTCCGGCTCGGTGCGGCGGGCGCAGGAGCAGGTCGAGAGCCAGAACTTCCAGGCGCGCAAGCGCATCCTCGAGTACGACGACGTGCTCAACAAGCAGCGCGAGGTGATCTACGCGATCCGCCGTGAGATCCTGATGGGCGGCGAGGTCGACACGATGGGCTACGTCGAGGAGGTGCTCTCGGACGTCATAGAGTCTCACGCCCCGGCCAACTCCTACCCGGAGGACTGGGATCTCGAGGGGCTCGAGCGCGAGCTCCGGCGCTTCTATCCGGTCTCGGTGGACTTCGGGGTCCTGGACCCCGAGGAGGCCACGACGGAGGATCTGCGCGAGCTGGTGCTCGCCGATGCCCGGGAGCGGCTCGAAGAGCGCAAGCGGGAGTGGGAGGAGCGTACGGCCGAGCTCGAGCGGCTCGGGCTCGAGCGCGCCGACGGCATAGACAGCTTCGAGGAAGCCGAGCGCAGGACGCTGCTCTCGATCGTCGACCAGCGCTGGCGCGAGCACCTCTACGACATGGATTATCTGCGGGAAGGGATCGGCTGGCGCGGTCTCGGGCAGCGCGACCCGCTGGTCGAGTACAAGCGCGAGGGCTACGAGCTGTTCCGCCAGATGGAGCGGGCTCTCAAGGAAGACTACGTCACCTACATCTACCGGGTCGAGAACGTGCAGGTAACCGAGTCCGACCTCGAGCAGCTCTCCTACAGCGGAGGTGGAGAGGAGGAACCCGCAGCCCCGCAGCAGAGGAGCCCGAGGCGCGCGGAGCAGAAGATCGGACGCAACGACCCGTGCCCCTGCGGATCCGGCAAGAAGTACAAGAAGTGTCACGGCATGCCCGGAGCGCCGCCGCTGAGGGTGGAAGGCTGATGCCTGAGGCCGAAGAGAAGCTGGCGGAGCTCGAAGCGCGGCTCTCCGACCTGGAGGGGTACTTCGACGTCGGGGAGATGCGCGAGGAGGCCGGGAGGCTCGCCCGTGAGATGAACCGGCCCGATTTCTGGGACGATCCCGGACGGGCGCGTGAGATCTCGTCGCGTTTCTCCAGGATCCAGGACCGTCTCGAACTCCTAGATGATCTGCGCAGGAGGCTCTCCGATGCCGGGGAGTTGCTGGAGCTCGCCGGCGAGGAGGATGGGGAGTTTCTGGCGGAGGTCTCGGGCGAGCTGAGGCGGGTTGAGCAGGTACTGGAGGAGCAGGAGGTGGCGCAGCTCTTCTCCGGGGAGTACGACGAGGGAGATGCCATCCTCACGATAAACTCCGGCGCTGGGGGGGTCGACTCGCAGGACTGGGCGGAGATGCTCGCCCGGATGTACCGCCGGTGGGCCGAGCGGCGTGGCTTCGATCTCGAGGTCATAGAGTACACCGAAGGGGAAGAGGCCGGCATAAAGAGCGCGACCTTCACGGTCAGGGGGGAGTTCGTCTTCGGGCTGCTCTCGGCCGAGAGGGGCGTACACCGGCTCGTGCGCATAAGCCCCTTCGACGCGAGCCGCAGGCGGCACACGAGCTTCGCCTCGGTGGCGGTCGCGCCGGCGGTGGAGGGCGAGGTCGAGCTGGACATCGACGAGAAAGATCTCAAGGTAGACACCTACCGGTCCTCGGGGGCGGGCGGGCAGCACGTGAACAAGACGGACTCGGCGGTGCGCATCACGCATCTTCCGACCGGGATCGTCGTCCAGTGCCAGAACGAGCGCAGCCAGCACCAGAACCGGGAGACGGCGATGCGGGTGCTCAAAGCGAGGCTGCTCGAGCTCGAACGCGAGAAGAGGGAGCGTGAGATAGCCGCCCAGAGCGGCGAGAAGGCGGATATCGAGTGGGGCTCTCAGATACGCTCGTACGTCCTGCACCCCTACAAGATGGTCAAGGACCATCGCACGGGGCTCGAGAGAGGGGACGTGGAGCGGGTGCTGGACGGGGAGATAGACGACTTCATCTACGCTTACCTGAAGAGCCGTACGGCCGCTGTTTGATACGGGCGTAAGGAAGGGACGCAGGGTCCGCCGCGCGGTCATCCTCGTCCTGCTGGTGCTCGCCGGGGCGATCGCCGCGGGGCCCTACACGTACCTTCCGGGGCTGGTCGATGGGGTGGTGAGCCGGGATTTGCAGGCCAGGATGGGCCTGAGCGAGCCTCCCAGGGTAAAACTGCGCAGCGATCCCCCGTACGCCATGCTCGGCGGGAGATTCTCCTCCGGCACGATAGAGATGGAGGGGGCCGCTTTCGGCAACATCCACACCCGCCGGATCAGGGTGCGGCTGGGGTCGTTCGAGCTGGATGTGCTCAGGAGCCTGGTCTCCGGTCGCCTCGTGAGCAGGGAACCCATGAAGGGGAGCGTTAAGATCACGCTCTCCGAGGATGAGGTGAAGCGGATGGCCGTCTCCGAGGTGAGGGCCGTCTCGATCAAGAGCCTCGCCCTCAGGCCGGGGAGGGTCGAGATCGGGAGCGAAGCCGTGCTGGCCGGGGTTTCGGTCCCCGTGTCGGTCGTAGGCTCGGTCGCGGTGCGCGATGGAGGGATAGTCTTCTCCCCGACGCGGGTCTCCGCGTTCGGGCTCTCGTTGCCGCGGGTGGTGAACGACGCCATCCTCTCCGGTATCTCTTTCTTCTACCCGATCCGGAACCTCCCGTTCCCCATCCGGTTCGACGGGGTCGAAGTGAGGACGGGCCGCGCCGTCTTGCGTGGGACCATCACCATCCCCTCCGGTTGATAGCGGCGCGCTTTGCTGCTATCTTTCGCCCTTGTCCGGCGGAGTTTTCGGAGGGGGGACTCCGCCGTTCAGCTCGGAACCTCGCCGGAGCTCGCGTTGGGAGGATGATGATCCGGTTCGACAGCGTCACCAAGTTCTACGGCAGGGACACCCTCGCGCTGGACGACGTGAGCTTCGAGATAGGCGAAGGCGAGTTCGTCTTCCTGGTGGGGGCGAGCGGTTCCGGGAAGTCCACGGTCGTGCGCCTGCTCCTCAAGGAGGTGGAACCCACGCGGGGGGAGATATACGTGCGGGGGGTGAAGCTCTCCGGGATCCCGCGGAGGGGTATCCCGCGCCATCGCAGGAGCATCGGGTGCGTCTTCCAGGATTTCAAGCTGCTCCCCAACAAGACGGCGGCGGAGAACGTGGCCTACGCGATGGAGGTCACCGGACACCGCAGGCGTGCCATACGCACCAAGGTTCCCCAGATGCTCGACCTCGTGGGGCTCACCACCAAGAAGGACAAGTATCCGGCGGAGCTCTCCGGGGGGGAGCAGCAGCGCGTCTCGATAGCCCGGGCGCTGGTCTCCTCCCCGCCGGTGCTGGTCGCCGACGAGCCCACCGGGAACCTGGACCCCGAGACGAGCCGGGGGCTGATGCGGCTTCTGGAGCGGATAAACCGCATCGGCACCACGGTCCTGGTGGCGACCCACGACAGGGAGATGGTCGATGCGATGCGCCGGCGGGTGATAGCTCTGGAGGACGGGCGGGTCGTGCGAGACCAGCTGAAGGGGGCGTACGCCGGTGAGTAGAAACCTGGGTTTCTTCCTGCGCGAGGCCTTCGGGGGCATCCGGGCCAACCTGCTCATGAGCCTGACCGCGACGGTGACGACTTTCATCTGCGCCGTGGCGCTCGGTGGGGCGTTGCTCTTCGGGGCGCACGTCAAGGGGCTCGTGGAGTCCCTGCAGCGTGGGGTGACGATAGACGCCTTCTTCCCCCAGGGGGTCTCGAAGCAGAAGATGGAGGATGTGCGCCGGACCGTGGCGGGTTACCCGGAGGTCGAGAAGGTTCGCCTTGTTACGAAGAAGGAGGCCTACGAGCGGTTCAAGAAGAGGTTCTCGGACAACCCGCGGGTCTACAGGGGGCTCGGTAGCGACTTTCTTCCGGCCTCACTCGAGATCACGCTGAAGAAATCTTCCGCCGCCCCCGGGGTCGCCGCGCGGCTCAAGAGCGAGGGTTTCTCTTCTTCGGACCTCAGTTATCCTCAGCAGACGGTTCGCCGGCTCGACCGGGTTGCGGGATACGTGATCTGGGCGCTCCGGCTGACCACCGGGCTCTTCCTTCTGGCGAGCGTCCTTCTGGTCTCGAACGCCATAAGGCTTTCGATCTTCGCCCGGCGCAAAGAGATAGAGGTGATGAAGCTGGTGGGGGCCTCGGACGGGTTCGTGAGGACACCTTTCGTCATAGAGGGGTTGCTGCAGTCCCTGACCGGTGCCGTCATCGGGGCCGTGGTCGTGCTGCTGGCCAACAGAGCCTTCGTCGGTTGGTCGCATCACGCGCTGCCTTTCTTCCCTATCTCCGCGGGTTACGTGGATCCGCTCCAGGTGCTCGGCGTCGTGGTGGGTTTCGGTTGTATCATAGGTGCTGCCGGGAGCTACCTCTCCGTGCGGCGGTTCCTCAAGGTCTGAAACCATCCTCTTGGGCCGGCGGGCCCAACGGGGCCTCTGCGTGCTTGGGGCCGCGGGCACGCTGTTTTGGCTTCGGGCCGGAGTCCCGGTGTGGTCCGTCATGTTAGACTCAGCCCGTGAGGTACGCTGGATTGGTTTCTGAGGAGGACCTGTGATACTGCCTGCGGTCCTCGTCAGAAGGGGGAAGTATTCTATCGCCGACCCGCTCTTCGTCGAGGAGCGACGGCCAGTCCTGGTCGCGCGCCGGGCCCGGCGCGGGGCCGAGGCCGGGGACCTCGTACTCGTCGACGTCCACGAGACCAGGCGTTCGCTGCGAGGTGAGGTCGTGCGGGTCATCGGGACTTCGGAGGATCCGCGCAACGTCTACGAGGCTCTGTTCGCCTCCATCGGGACCTCGCCCCGCTTCCCACGCCGGGTCGAGGAGGAGGCCGAGAAGGTGGCCGGACGAGGTTTCTCGGAACGCAGGAAGGACCTCCGAGCCCTGCCGACCGTCACCATAGACGGTGAAGACGCGATGGATTTCGACGATGCCATCTCGGTGGAGCGTACCTCCGACGGCTACAGGGTGTGGGTACACATCGCCGACGTGACGCACTACGTCGACCCCGAGGGGGCGCTCGACCTGGAGGCCGCGCGGCGGGGCAATTCCGTCTATCTGCCGGGCCGCGTCGCGCCGATGCTCCCGGCACGGCTCTCCGCGGACGTTTGCTCGCTCGTCCCCGGTGCCGAGCGGGCCGCCGTGACGGTCGAGATGGACCTGGACCACTCCGGGGCTGTACGCGAGAGTCGCATCTACCGCAGCAGGATAGCGAGCGACGCCCGTCTCACGTATGAGGGAGTGGATGCCTTCCTGCGGGGAGAGGGCCGGATCGAGCAGCCGCGGCTCGTCACCGAGGCGCACGAGCTTGCACGTCGGCTGAAGACCCGCGCCGCCGTCCGGGGCAAACTCGAGCTCGAGAGCAGGGAGCCGGAGTACGAGCTCGACGATGATGGGGTGCCGATCTCCGCGAGGATGAGGGGGGCGAGCCCCGCCCGCGAGCTCATCGAGGAGCTCATGATCCTCGCCAACGAGCAGGTGGCGATGGAGATCATAGACCGTCCCGGTGGGATCTTCCGGGTTCACGAGCGGCCGGAGGCACAGGCACTGGAGGAACTCGGGCGTCAGCTGGATGCGATAGGGTTGGCCGATGAACCGTCGCCGGAGAACCTGAGCGTCATAGCCCAGAAGGCCAAGTCCGGGGCCGTGGGGTATCTGATCCTGCGCTCATTGCCCCGGGCGTACTACTCGCCGTCGAACGTCGGGCATTTCGGGCTCGCGCTCGAGAACTACACGCACTTTACCTCCCCGATCCGGCGCTACGCGGACATCCTGGTCCACCGGGCGCTCTTCGGATGCGGGAGATCGGGAGAGGATTTGTGGGAGATCGCCGAGCACATCTCCGAGAGGGAGTTCCGCAGCATGATCTGCGAGCGCACCGCGGACGAGTACACCCTGATGTGGCTGATGCGCGACCGTGTGGGAGAGACCTTCGAGGGTGTGGTCGTGAGCACGACCTCGTTCGGCCTCTTCGTAGAGCTCGAGAGCGGGGCCACGGGGCTCGTGCACGTGAGCAAGCTCCCTGGATGGTGGGAGCTGGACGAGAGTGGTGTGGTACTCTCCAACGACGAGATAGGGGCCTCGTACAGGGTGGGAGACCGGGTCCTCGTGGAACTGCTCGACGTCTTCCCGCTCTACCAGCGGGCCGAGCTGAGGGTGGTGAAGAGACTGTGACCGACCTTGCACGCAACAAAAAAGCCACGCACGACTTCGACATAGAGGAGACCTACGAGGCCGGAATCCAGCTGACCGGTCCGGAGGTCAAATCCGTTCGCGCCGGGCGGGCCAACCTGCGCGAGAGCTACGCCCGGGTCAGGGACGGTGAGGTGTTTTTGCTCGGGGCGCACATCTCGCCGTACCAGAACGCCACCCACGTCTATCAGAACCCGACCCGCGAGCGCAAGCTGCTGCTGCACAGGAAGGAGATAGACCGCCTCGCCGGCAAACTCAACGAACAGGGCAAGACGCTCATCCCCCTGCGGCTCTACACGAAAAACGGCAGGATCAAGATCGAACTCGCCGTCGCCAGCCGCAAGAAGCTCTACGACAAGCGGCGCGAGATCGCCCGCAAGAGCGCCCAGAGGGAGATCGAACGGGCGATGAAGGAGCGCCTGAGGCGTTGATAGAGGTCTCATCGGTGGTAGAATAGACGTCGTCGATGGGGGCGAGTCTGGCTTCGACGGGAGCGGACAGCGTCCTGTGAGACGAGCCGAGTTCGCCGGAGACTCGTTAAACGCCGGCACCTAAAAATACACGCCAACGACGAACCGGAGATGGCGCTGGCTGCGTAAAGAATACTGACGCAGCCCATCGGACCGGGCGGCCCGCGGCCCGGTATCCGGTGTCAGCTTAGCGGGCTTACCTCGTTCGGCTCTGGCCCGGGGCTGACGGGGGAAACTCAGGAGGGCTAGCCCCTCTGCGGCGCCCCGCCCTCGCAGAGTGAGGCAAAAACGAAGGCGGGTGCGACGCTCGTACAATCTCACGGACGGCGCGCTTCCGGACGCGGGTTCGACTCCCGCCGCCTCCACTCTCGAGGCCCGCCAGAAGGCGGGCCTTTCGTTTTTCTCGTGTGAGGGAAAAAGCGCCATCCCAGCGGCTATAATCCAGCCTCGTGAGCGATCCGAGACCTATAGGCGTTTTCGACTCCGGGGTAGGGGGGCTTACCGTTCTCTCGGACATCAGAGACCGGCTGCCTTACGAGCACACCATCTACTTCGGGGATACCGCCAGGGTCCCCTACGGGCCGCGCGATCCTGCGGAGGTCAGGGGCTTCGCCTTCGAGATCGTGGAGTACCTGGTCGGGTTGAACGTCAAGCTGGTCGTCATCGCCTGCAACACGGCTGCTGCGGCGGCCCTGAAGGATCTGCAGGCCAGCTTCGAGGTTCCGATAGTGGGCGTCATAGAACCCGGGGCGAGGGCAGCGGTGCTCGACACGCGCAACCGGAGGGTGGGTGTGCTCGCCACCAAACTCACGGCGGAGAGCGGAGCCTACCGGAGGGCGATCCACGCGTTGGATGCAGGGATAGAGGTGTACGAACAGGCTGCTCCCGAGTTCGTCCCCATGATAGAGCGTGGCATCGTGGACGGTCCGGAGCTGGAGGAGGTCGCCCGGGGATATCTGGAGCCCCTGATCCGTCGCCGCGTGGATGCGGTCATCCTGGGGTGTACCCATTACCCGCTCATCTCCGCGACCATAAACCGGATCCTGGGACCGGAGGTCCGTCTCATCTCCTCTGCCGGGCAGACGGCGCTGGAGGTGAGGAACATCCTCTCTCGCAGAGGTTATCTGCGTCGGCCGCGCAATCTGGAGGACTTCGGCAGGTCGGTCTACGTTTGCAGCGCCGACCCGGAGGAGTTCGCCAGGCTGGGCAGTCGCTTCCTTGAGGAGAGCATAGAAGTAGTCACACCGGCCTCGGCCCTGCAGCGTACCTGAGGGATCTGGACGTGCCGGTGCGTTTGTTATACTAGGTGGCGGCTTTGGCGGGGCGTGGCGCAGCCTGGTAGCGCACCTGCTTTGGGAGCAGGGGGTCGGAGGTTCAAATCCTCTCGCCCCGACACAGGGGGCGCCACCCGTGCGGGTGTAGCTCAATGGCAGAGCTCCAGCCTTCCAAGCTGGCGATGGGGGTTCGATTCCCCTCACCCGCTCTTGCGCCCGTAGCTCAGGGGACAGAGCAGCGGACTTCTAATCCGCCGGTCGCAGGTTCGAATCCTGCCGGGCGCGCTTCGAGAAGCCTTGATTTGCAGGTGAAACGCAAACAACAGAGAAGCCCCCGGTTCGACGTCGGGGGCTATTTACCGCAACCGTACCGCAACCCGTTATCCCAAAGCGTCGTCCATCGCGTCCGCCAGACCGTCGCCCATGCCGGGGAGCACGTGGGAGTAGGTGTCGAGCGTGATGCCGATGTTGGCATGCCCGAGGAGTTCCTGGACGTACTTGGGGTGCTGGCCCACCTTAAGAAGTATGGTGGCGCAGGTGTGCCGGAGGTCGTGCACGCGCACGGTGCGGGGAAGTCCGGCGCGCTCCAGGATCTGCTTGAAGGAGCGGGCAGTGAGGTTCTTGGCGTTCATGGTCTTGCCGACCTGGTTGGGGAAGACGAGCCCGTGATCCTCCCACAGCCCCGCCGCCCGCAGACGCTCCTCCAGCTGCGCTTTGCGATGGCGCCTGAGCGCCTTCATAGCCCCGGTGGTGAGCTTGATGCGGCGCCCCTTGCCGTTCTTGGGGGCTTCGAAACGGTGCCCCGTTCGCGTCTCCGAGAGCGTGCGGCGCACGGCGAGCGTGCCGGCGTCGAGGTCCACGTCCTCCCACTTGAGCCCCAGCAACTCGCCCTCCCGCAAACCACAGTGCACGGCGAGCACGTACAGGGTCTCGAAGCGGTCGCCGCGCGCGGCGTCGAGGAAGGCGCGGGCCTGGTCGGGAGACAGGGGCCGTATCTCTTTCTTGGTGGGCCTCGGCGCCTTTATGGCCTCGGACGCGTTGCGGGGTATCAGCTCGTCCCTCACGGCCTGCTTGAGCGCCTTGTGGAGCGTGACGTGGATGTACTGGACGGTGCGGGGCGAGAGTCCGGCGCCCAGCTTCTCCCGGTAGAGGCCCCGGACATGCGCCGGAGCGAGGGTCTTCAGTTTGATCCGCCCCAGCGTGGGCTTGATGTGCACCCGGACTATGGACTCGTACCGCTCGTAGGTGCGCTGCCTCACCGTGTCCCGCACGGAGTCCGAAAGCCAGCGATCCAGGTACTCGCCGACGGTCAGCTTCCCGGCGTCGTACACGATGCCGCCATTGCGGTCCGCTATCGCCTTCGCCAGCTTCTCCGCCACCTCCCTGCGCGTCTTGCCGTACAGCGTCTTCCGCTTGCGCCCCTCGGCCGTGTACACGGTGTACTCGGCGCGCCAGGTGCCGTTCTTGCGACGGCTGATGCTGCCCTCGCCGTTGCCGCGTTTACCCATCTTCTCCTTCCCTTCCGGTCCCGGCGACGAGCGTCGCCACTTACAACACCTCTCAACATCCGGGTGCCTTTATCCTGCTTGGATCCACCTCCCCAACCATGAGCCTGCCGTCCGACGATCTTTGATCGCTGCGTAGACAATGTCAATGATCCACCTGTTACGAGGTAGGGATCCTCCCCGACGGGTCTACTTCCGCCTGGCTTCCGGATAGCGTTGCTCTTCGAGCCAGCGATCGAGCTCCCTGCGGCTCACCCGGACGCTGCGCCCGATCCTCACCGATGGGATCTGCCCCGAGCCGACCAGCTCGTACGCCCGGCTGCGCGCGATCTGCAGGACCTCCGCCACCTCCGGTACCTTCAGCCACTCTCGCTCCCTGTTCACCCACACTCCCCTCTTCTGTCCTGTTCCCTACTGTAGTACAAATACACATTTGCGGTCAAGGCCAGGATCGTCTACAGTACCCTCGAATACGCCTTCGGGGAGGGACATAAGCGATGCGAGAGAACCTGGAGAAGAGGTTGGAGATCCTGGGCTACCTGGCCCGCAGGGCCGCCAGGGGCGAGGGGGCGCCGAGCGTGAAGGAGGTGGGGGAGGCCGTGGGCTTGAGGAGCACACAGACCGCCCACAAGCATCTCAAGAAGCTCGAAGAGGCCGGTTACGTCGAGCGGGAGGTCGGGAAGGCCCGGGGCCTGAGGCTCACCCCTACAGGCTGGGAGGTGGCGGGGAGGACGCCTCTATTGGGCCGGATCGCCGCCGGGCGCGGGTTCGAGGCCATCGTGGACGAGAGCACAACCTTCTCTCTGCCCGCAGAACTCCTCTACTCCCCCTCAGGCAGGGAACGCTACTCGCTGCGGGTGGTCGGGCAGAGCATGACCGGAGCCGGCATCGAGGACGGAGACCTTCTGGTCGTCGAGGAGGACGAGGACCCGCCCGACGGGGCGGTAGTGGTGGCGCTGCTTCGGGGAGGCGAGGAGGTCACCGTCAAGAGGCTCTACCGGGAGGGTAAGTACCTGCGGCTAAAGCCCGAGAACGGCGAGCACGAGGACATCGTCGTGCCCGATGAGGAGACGATCATCCAGGGACGGGTCGTCTACGTGATACACCCGCCCAGGAGACGCCATTAGGAGGGCGTCGTGAGGCCGCTGGAGCGCGTGCTGGAGGTCCTGGAGGTAGACAGGGGTCCCGACCATCGAGGCGAGTACCTGGCCTTCTGCCCGGCCCACGACGACAGGAACACCCCCAACCTGCGCGTCGAGGAGGCAGAGGACGGCCGCGTCCTGCTCCACTGCTTTGCCGGCTGCTCGCAGGACGAAGTGCTGTCGGCCCTGGAAGAGCGGGGAATTCGCAGGCGCGACCTGTTCTCCCGGAACGGCCGCGGAGTGGAGGAGGGGAGTAACCTCCCCCCGTATAGGACTGCAACGCTGCAACCCCGCTCTGTAAAGGGCGAAGATAAGCGGGAAAAGGGATTGCGCGACCCCGCGCAACCGGGTGCAATGGCGCAACCTCCCTGCACCCTCGAAGCCTATGCCGGGGCCAAGGAACTGCCCGTGGAGTTTCTCCGGGAGCTCGGCCTCTCGACCGTCAGCTACATGGGCACGAAGGCTGTGCGGATGCCGTACCTCACGGAGGACGGCCGGGAGGGAGCCGTGCGCCTGCGGCTGGCCCTGGAGAAGTCTCCGCAGGGCGACAACCGCTTCCGGTGGCGCAAGGGCTCGAAGCCGACCCTCTACGGCCTGTGGCGCATGGAGCGCGTCCGGGAGGCCGGCTACGTCGTGCTGGTCGAGGGCGAGAGCGACTGCCACACCCTCTGGCACCATGGCATCGAGGCGCTGGGCGTCCCCGGCGCTTCCAACTGGAAGGAGGAGTGGGCGGCGCACCTCGAAGGGATCGGGAAGGTCTACGCCGTGATCGAGCCGGACGAGGGAGGCGAGATGTTGAAGGAGAGGCTCGCCGCCTCGGGCATCCGGGACCTGCTACGCTTCGTGGAGCTCGACGGAGCGAAGGACGTCAGCGAGCTTCACCTGTCCGATCCTACCCGCTTCCTGGAGAACTTGCGGGCCGCCTTCGGGCGCGCGGCGACTCTGATCGACCAGGAGAAGGAGCGGGCCGAGGCCCGTGCCCGTGAAGTCCGGGAAGCCTGCGAGGGTCTGGCCCGCGAGGGACGCATACTCGACCGCTTCGCCGCCGAGCTTGGGCGCTCCGGCGTCGCCGGCGAGAGCCGGGCCGCGAAGCTCCTCTACCTGGCCCTCACGAGCCGTCTCCTGGAGAGAATCGTGAGTATCGCGGTCAAGGGGCCGTCCTCCGGCGGCAAGACCTACCTTGTGGAGCGTGTCCTCTCCTTCTTCCCGGAGGACGCCTACTACGCTTTAACCGCGATGAGCGAGCGGACGCTCGCCTACTCCGAAGAGCCCATAAAGCACCGCTTCCTGGTGATCTACGAGGCCGAGGGCATGAGCGGCGACTTCGCCACCTACCTGATGCGCTCTCTGCTCTCTGAGGGGCGCGTCCGCTACGAGACGGTCGAGAGCACCAAAGACGGCATAAGGCCCCGCCTCATAGAGCGGGAAGGCCCCACGGGCCTGATCGTCACCACCACCGCCGTCAAGCTCCACCCCGAGAACGAGACCCGCCTGCTCTCTTTGACCGTCGCCGACACCCAGGAGCAGACCAGGAACGTGCTGCGGGCTTTGGCCAGGGGTAGGATCGGCGAGCCAGACCTCAAACCCTGGCTCGCCCTCCAGGAGTGGCTGGTGACGGCCGAACGCCAGGTCGTCATCCCCTACGCCGGGGATCTCGCCGAGCTGGTCCCGCCCGTGGCCGTCAGGCTGCGCCGGGACTTCGGTGCGGTCCTGAATCTGATCCGTGCCCATGCCGTCCTGCACCAGGCCACTCGCGAGAAGGATGCCGACGGCCGCATCGTCGCCACCCTCGACGACTACGTCGCCGTCAGGGAACTGGTGGCCGACCTGGTGAGCGAAGGCATCGAAGCAACCGTGCCCAAAGGCGTGCGCGAGGCCGTGCACGCCGTTGCACGCCTGCACGCCGGGAACTCCGAGCCGGTGACCGTGGCAGAGGTCGCCCGGGAGCTGGAGCTCGACCGCTCCGCCGCCTCCCGCAGGATCAAGACAGCCAGAGAACAGGGCTATCTCAGAGATCTCGAAGATAACCCCCGCAAGCCTTCCCGCTTGGTGCCCGGAGATCCCTTGCCCGAGGACCTGGAGATACTGCCGCCTCCGGATGCATTGAAAGCGTGCAAGCGTGCAGGCGAAAACGGGGGGATAGACCCCCCCCTCCCCCCGTCGAACGGCGATGAGGAAGGCGGGGGAGGGGGTGCATACCCCTCCGAAAACGGTGCACGCCTGCACGCCCCGGACGAAGACGGGCGCGTGAGGTTCACATTATGAGTGCTCGCGCACTGCTTGAGGAGCTGCGTACGCGCGACGTGCGTCTGGAAGCCAGCGGCCTCACGCTGCGCGTAGACGCTCCCGCCGGCGCCGCAACCGACGAGCTGCGCGCCGTCCTCCGCGAGCACAAGCGAGCCCTGATCCGGCACCTCGAACGCGAGCGCCGCAGGCTGGAGGAGGCGGACCGCCGGGGGCTCGTGATCCGGTGGGCCAGAGAGCCCGGCTACGTCGCCCTGCACGACCCTACCACCGGCGAGTGGCACGAGGTCGCGGTGTCCGGGTGCCCGCCCTGGGTGCTGGAGGATGCGAAGGCGTACCGCCGCCGGGAAAGGAGCGAAGCATGAGCAGCTACGACGAGGTGGTCCGCCGCAGGGAGGTCAATACCCTCTACCGCAAGCTCTGCTTCCTGGGCCTCGAAGCCTATGCCGAACCTGACGCGGAGCGGCCGGCAGGCTACAGGGTAGTGGTCGAGGGCCTGAAGTCCTTGAACCCCGACCACGCCGACCGCCTGATGCGGCTGGTGCGGGACAACGAGGCCGCGCTGGCAGAGGTACTGCCGAAGAGATGTCCCCGTCTTCGGCTCGTCCGCGGCAACGGACCGGTCCCTTGAGAGCACGTCTCCTATCCGTCTGCGTGTCCCGCGCCCGGGAGGGCGGTCTGAAGATAACCCTGCGGTACGCTTACGAGGGCAGACCTCCGTCCTTGAGGCAGCGCGCCGGGATGGTGAAGGCCCTGCTGGCCGAGGCCCTCGGCCGCCTGGAAAAAGGTAAGCCCATGGACGCGGGCTTCAGCGAGGACGCCGTAAGGCGCGTCCGCACCGACACGATGGAGACGTAGCCGTCCGTGCCGGAAGAGGGCGTATCCGTGTGTGAGAAACCCTATATAAGAGAGAAGATCACACGCACGGGCGGGAGAAGGCGAGGCGCTTGGACTTCGACACCTCAAAGAGCAACGGCAGGGACGGTCGCCGTCCCTCCGGCGGTAACAGCTTCCCTGACTTCTCGACGGGTAGAGCCGGCCGCCCGGGTCGAGGTTTCGACACCTCCCGCCGTTACCGTCACCAGAGCGGGATCGACGGGGGTGTCGGCGAGGACTTCCGTATACCGGCGGGCGCGAGGAAGGCCGCGCTGGTCCACCTGGCGCTCGAAGCGTGGCGCGCTGGCCTGCTCGACCCGAAGGAACTCGGTGAGGTGAGGGGCCGCGACGTGGACGAGGCCGGCTTGCAGCGAGCCCTCTACCGCTCCTCCATGGGCGAGATCGAGCACGTCCTCGGCCCGATAGTGAGGGGTAAGCGCATCGTCGTGGAAGGCCATCTCGCCGGCACGGGACGTACCGCCATAGAGAGGCTCGGCGCCGAGGTGGAGGAGCTAAGGCTCGAAGACGAGAGGCGCTACATAGACATGACTCCCGTCATCTTCGTTGTTGCAGCGGTCGCTATGGCCGTCCGCTACGTCTCTTTGGGCCTGGACGATCAGAGCCTCTACATCCTCGCCGGCATAGCCTTCGCCCTCATGTACGGCCTCAGGCCTTTCTTCTTCAAGATGCAGAGGCCCAGGGACGAATAGGAGCATGCCGTGAAGGTCGCTACCCACATAGTCTTCGGCGAGTGCTGCCTGTTCGCCGCCTCCGCCGTCTTCGACTTCCACTACGAGATACCCTCGGTCTTGGCGGCTGCCGTCTGCTCCGTCCTGCCCGACGCCGACTACCCCAAGAGCTGGCTCGGCCACCAGCTCGGCAGCGTCTCAGAGGATCTGTATGGCGCCTTCGGGCACCGCTCCTTCCTACACAGCTTACTGGCTCTCGTGCTCGTCACGGCTGCTCTCGGCTCGCTTTTGTGGTGGATCACCGGCCAGCCTGCCACGATGATCGCCGTGGGGGTGGGCTACGGATCTCACCTCTTCGTCGACATGATGACTTTAGGAGGAGTGCAGCTCTTCTGGCCCTCTCGTCTGATCGCCGTCTTCCCTGGTCGCGACGAGTACCGCGTCGTCAGCGGTGGCAACTCCGAACGTGTCTTCGTTGCTTTTGCCCTCATATTTGCGCTGCTCTTCTACCCTGTCTCGCGAGTAGGCTTCGACGGCCTGATCTACCGCATGGGTGGCTCCGACCAGCTCTACGGCGAGGTGACCAGAGTGACCGACGGCGACACCATAGAGGTAGAGACCCAGGGCCGCACTACTCCCGTGCGTCTCATAGGCGTGGACACCCCGGAGACCGTGGCGCCTGACCAGCCTATAGGTTGCTTTGGACCGCAGGCATCTGACTACACGAAGCAGGTCCTCTACGAGCGCCAGATCAACGAAGAAGGTGAGGTCGTGCGCGAAGGCCGTCTCGTGAGGCTGGAGATCCCGCGCATAGGAGATTCCGAGGACGCCTACGGCCGTACTCTTGCCTACGTCTACATCGATGCGAACGATGACGGCTCCTACGAGCGCCTCTTCAACGAAGACCTTATCGAACTCGGGCTCGCCCGCACCACGACTTTCGCCCACACCTACCGCCGCGAGTTCGAGCGAGCAAGGGAAGAGGCCGAGGAGAGGGGCGCGGGATTGTGGAGCGCCTGTCCCGAAGTGGACACTCCCTGACGGGCTAACGCCGTTGCGAGGAGGCTTCACAGGCGGGAGCCATTAGGCGACACCAGACTCCCGTGGCGGGTCTGCGCACCCACCCCGGGCTGCGCTCTCCCGGCCGCGGAAGGGTGGAAGGCGCAACTCCGCGTGACGGTCCGCAGGCCGCCCCCGAGGGTCGGCCCCCGGCCCTGCGCCTCTCGTCCGTAGCGGGCGAGACTCGGTATGGCGGCCAGCTTGCGCTCGCCGCTACGCAGGATCATCCTCGCCGGCACGGTCCGCCGTCGGCTAAAGCCGACCCCGGCCCTCCACCAATGATCAGCTATAGCGGAACGCGGCAAGGCGGAGAGCCGTCCTGACGGCCGGCACCCCGCCCCAGACCACCTTGAGGATGCAGAGCGAGGGTTCCCACCAACTTCGAGACCAGCGTCTGGAGCCTGATGGAGACGATGTGTTGCCAGCGCCCCAGAAGGCTACACCGGCAGGGCGGGGACGGCTTCGCCGCCCTTTCAGGGTGTCGAGGCTCTCCATACCGGCCGTGCCCTGGCCTTGACATCCCCGTCCCCCGGCCCCTTACGCCCCCAGGCAGGCAACACATGATTTCCTCCACCGCACACCCGTTCCCCCTATCCGGCGTCGTGGCCTTCGCGGGCTCCCGGCACGGCTCCCCGTTCCCGGTGGCGCCGCTTGTCTCTGCCGTCCTTGCCGCAGGTGGATCGGTGCGCGTGGGCTGCGCCCCCGGCGTTGACGCTGTCGTCCGCTCCTGTTGCCTCTTGGCCGTGGTGGTGCGCGCCTCGTCGTTTCCCGGCCCGCCGCGTGCCCGGCTCGCTGCCCGTACCCGGGTGGTCGTTGCCGGTGCCTCGGCTCTGTGCGTCTTTCCACCCGCCGGCGGCGCGCTCGGTCCCGGCTCCTCGCTGACGACGAGGGCGATCCTTGACTTTCCCCTGAGGAGAGCTACACTGGTCGTTATTAATCAAGTAAATTTGATAAAAAGGTGGTTCGGCTTGGACGAGTGCTACAGCGAGATACCCAGGGTGCGGCGGGGGGACCTGCAACTGCTCCCCGAGGGGGAGGCGTCGGCCCTGGCGGCCTACGGGAAGGCTCTCGGAGACCCGATCCGGCTGCAGATGGTCCGCCTTCTGGAGCAGCGAGAGGACCTCTGCACCTGCGAGTTCGAGGAGCTCCTGGGTCTCGGCCAATCGAAGGTCTCCTACCACCTGAAGGTCCTGCTCAAAGCGGGGGTCGTGGAGCGCGAGTTGCACGGCACCTGGAGCCACTACAGCCTGCGCGACCCGAGGCTCCTGGAGCGGCTCGGGTTGCTCTTCTCGGCGACGCACGAACGTAACGAGGCGTTGACCGCATAAGTTCATAAGGCGCGCGTTCGGCGGTCCGTTTACACTCATTTAATCAAATTTCCTTGATCATAAAGGAGACGGTTTGAAAGAGCGGTTCGAAGAGCGGGAGGTAGGGCCGCCCGTGGAGGATGGAAACGGCGGCGGTGACGGACGGGTGGCGGTCTACGAGGTCGAGGGCGCTGGTTGCCTGGACTGCGCCGGGGAGGTCGAGGAGGCCATAGCGGATCTTCCGGGTGTAGAGGAGGCCGACTTCAACCCGGTGGCCGGTAGGCTGACGGTGATCGGCGAGGCCGACACGGAGGCCATCCGGAGGATCACGAAGAGCGAAGGGTGGGCGGTCAGGCCGCAGGGCTCCCGGAGCCCGAACGGTTCTGTGGCTGCGGCCGCAGGGGCGCCACCGGCCGGGGATACGCCGGCAAGAGAGGAGCCCAGGCCCTGGTGGAGGCAGACCCGGCAGGTGCTTCTGGCTCTCTCGGCGTCGCTGCTCATGTTGGGCCTCGTCTTCGAGTGGACCGGCCTGGCCGACAGGCTCGGAGGTGGGGAGCTCCTGGCACGAATTCTGTTCGGCGCGTCCATCCTCGTCGGTATCTACGCGCCCGCGCGCAGCGCCTACGCTTCCCTCAAGCGCAAGAGGATCACGATCAACACGCTTCTGGTCGTGGGCAGCGCGGGGGCGCTGTGGCTGGGGCTGTGGGAAGAGGCGGCGAGCCTGGTGGTCATCTTCTCGCTCGGGGAGGTGATGGAGGTCTACGCCACCGACCGCGCCCGGCGCAACCTCAAGGCACTCATGGACCTGGCACCGCCTTCGGCACTCGTGGTGCGCCAGGGCGGAATGGAGGAGACCGTGCCCGTGGAGGCGGTGCGTACCGGAGACCTGATCCGGATCAAGCCCGGGACCAGGATCCCCCTGGACGGCGAGGTGGTCGAGGGCGGCTCCGCGGTGGACGAGGCGCCCATCACCGGCGAGTCCATGCCGGCGGACAAGGGGAGAGGCGACGAGGTCTTCGCCGGGACGATGAACCTGAATGGCGTCCTCACCGTGAGGGTCACGGCCGCCTCCTCGGAGACGACTTTGGCCCAGATCATCCGCACGGTGGAGGAGGCTCGCGCCCACAAGTCGAGCTACGAGAACTTCGGAGAGCGCTTCGGGGCCGTCTACACCCCCGCTATGTTCGCCCTGGCCGCGCTCGTGGCGGCCATACCGCCGCTCCTCTTCGCCCAGCCTTTCGAGCCCTGGTTCTACCGGGCGTTGGTGGTGCTGGTGATCTCCTGCACCTGCGGGCTCGTGCTCTCGGTGCCGACGGCCGCGCTCGCCGCGATCAGCAACGGGGCTCGTCGCGGCCTGATCGTCAAGGGAGGAGCATACCTGGAGGCCGCCGCCCGCGTGGATACGGTGGCCCTCGACAAGACTGGGACCTTGAGCACCGGTCAACCCGAGCTCACCGACGTCGTCCCGGCGGAGGGTGTCGTCTCCCGCGAGGAACTGCTCGGGCTCGCCGCGGCGGTCGAGGCCGGTTCCGAGCACCCCATAGCCGCCGCCGTCGTGCGCCGGGCGCAAAAAGAAGGGCTCGCGGTCCCGACCTCCGAGCGCTTCTCGGCCCTTACGGGACGCGGGGCCGTCGCCGAGGTGGAAGGCGAGCGCATCTTCGTCGGCAGCCCGCGCCTCGCTGCGGAGGAGGACATCCCCACAGGAGAACTCGGGGCCGTGGCGGACCTCGAGTCCGCAGGAAAAACCGCGATCGTTGTCTGGAAGAGCAGGAAGATCCTCGGCGTCTTGGGCATCCAGGACCCCTTGCGTGAGGAAGCCGCGGAGGCCGTCTCGCTGCTCAAGGAGCGGGGCGTAAAGCGCGTCGTCATGCTCACCGGCGACAACCGCCGGACCGCCGAGGCGCTCGCCCGGCAGGCGGTCATAGACGAGGTCCACGCCGAGCTTTTGCCCGACGACAAGATCCGGGTGGTCCGGGAGCTGCAGGAGCGGGGCCACCGGGTCGCGATGGTCGGCGACGGCATCAACGACGGTCCCGCCCTCGCCCGGGCCGACCTCGGGATCGCCATGGGAGTCCGCGGCACCGACGTGGCCCGCGAGACAGGCGACATCGTGCTGATGGACGACGACCTGAGGCGCCTGGCCGAGGCGCTCTCTTTGGGGCGCCGGGCGACGCGAACGATCCGCCAGAACGTCTTCTTCTCCGTGAGCCTCGTCGCGGTGCTGGTACCCACCGCGCTCCTCGGCCTGGTGGGCCTGGTGCCGGCCATCGCCATAAACGAGGGGAGCGCCCTCGTGGTGATCGCCAACGGCCTGAGGTTGCTCCGCCCGAAGCCGGAGAGGGGAGGGAAGTAATGTCTCCCGCCGGCGGAGCCGGTCGTGGACCGGGCCGGGAAGAAAGCCGAATGTCCCCCTTCCCGGCCACCGGCATGCCGGACAGGGACTGGTGGAGCGCCCTGTGGCCCGACCCGGAAGGCGTGTTGGAGAAGCTGGGCATCTCCTCGGGGATGAGTGTGGTCGACCTGTGTTGCGGCGACGGCTACTTCACCGCTCCTCTGTCGCGGTTGGTGGCTCCGGGCAGGGTCTACGCGCTGGATCTGGACCCCGGGATGCTGGAGCGGGCCAAAGAAGAGGTGGCCCGCCACGGGGCGAACAACTGCGAGTTCGCCCTGGCCGACGCCCGCGATATCGCCAAGCACGTCCCCGCGCCGGTCGATCTCGTGCTGCTGGCGAATACCTTCCACGGAGTGCCGGAGCAAACGAGGTTGGCCCGCGCGCTCTTCGAGGTGCTCAAACCCGGCGGAAGGTTCGCCATCGTGAACTGGCACCCCATACCGAGAGAAGAAACGTCCGTACTGGGCGAACCCCGCGGCCCCGCCACGGAGATGCGCATGTCACCCGAGAAGACCGGGGCCGTCGTGGAGCCCGCCGGTTTCGAGCTGGAGCGGGTCATGGAACTCCCCCCATACCACTACGGGATGGTCTTTGTACGAAAGGACCGGTAGCGAAGGAGAGAGTATGGCCGAAAAACAGGTTGTGATCTACACGCAGCCTGGTTGCGCCGGCTGCTTGCGGGAGAAGAAGTGGCTCTCGGACAAAGGCGTGTTCTTCATCGAGAAGGATATCCGGGAAGACGAGCAGGCTCTCAGAGAGCTGACCGGGCTCGGATCTCAAGCGACCCCGACCACCGTGATCCGTGGAGAGGTCATCATCGGGTTCGACCCGAAGAAGCTCGGCGAGAAGCTGGAGGTGTAACCGTGGACAGACGAGGCAAGTTCCGAATACTTGACACGGGAGGTTGCGCGACCCGTTGCCTGCTGCCGGAAGCGGCCAAAGCCGCGCGCGAGCGCCTCGGCGAGGGGGAGGTTCGGCGGGTGCCGTTCACCTGCGAGGTCTCCGGGGAGTACGTCGCGGCGGTCCTGATCGGCGAAGCGGTGGCCGAACGGATCCTTGGAGCGGCCCCTGGCCTTCTGCGCGACCCGACGGAGGCCAGGACACTGGCAAGCCTCGCGGAGGCGACCCTCTGCGCCTGCGACGTAGCCACGTTGCTCGAATATCCGCAGCCGGAGATCGAGGACGTGCTGCGCGCTCTCGCCGCCCGGGGTCTTACGGAAGAACGTCCCATAGCGGGGATGCCTTACTTCGGTCTCTCGCGAAGGGGACGCGGCTTCGTGGAGAGTGGTCTCGCAGAAACCCCGACTCCGCGAGAAGGTCCTTGAAACCTTGCGGGGGTGACGGTTCTCAGCAGTACGTACGTCTCACGTTCTGGTGCGAGACTTGTGATTTTGGTCCTGGAGTCGCAGTTCGCTTACGCAGGCGCGGGTTGGCTGAGAGGGCGACCCGCGCCACCGCGAGGATACCGGCGCAGCCGTAAGATCCTGGGCAGCCTTGGAAGAAACCCCTTTTCAAGCACTCCCTTCGCCCCGCAGCACCTCAAGCGATCTCTCGTACTCCTCGGCGTCGATCTCGCCGCGCGCGAAGCGCTCCCGCAGGATCTCCTCCGCCGATCCGGCGCGTGCCCGATGGTCGTCGGAGCTACCCTGACCCGAGGTGATGCGCACTACGGCCCAGACGATCAATGCGATCAGCCCGCCCCAGAACAGGAGCGGGACGAGCGTCCAGAGTATCCCGAAGAAACCCCGGCCGCCGTCCATCATGCCACCCGGACCCCACCCCCAGTCGTCCATCATGCCTCCGGGACCCATCATCGAACCACCACCGAACAAGCCGCCGCCGGCGAGGATCGCCAGCAGGACGAGCAACAACAAGAAACCGCCGAGGGCGCCGAGCACGGTCTTGGTACCATCACTCATCGAAGAGCCTCCTTCTTCGTACTTGCGACGCAAATGTATCGGAGCGAGACGGTGTTGTCCTGATCAGATCGGCTCAATTTTTTGTCAATGTTGACCATATGCCGGCGTTTACTTGATCTTTGCCGGACTCTACGATAGGCGCCATTCCACCAGCTCCGGCCCGCCGCCTTCGGCGGGGAACATCTGGACCCTGAAGCGTATATCCGGGTGGTGGGTGTCCTTGCCGCCCCGCGTGTTGTAAGCGTCGACGAACCGGCACCGGTACTCGCCGGGGAAGGTCTCGTCGGTAAGCCCCACCTCGAGCCTCACGGTCACCTCTTTCTCTCCGCCGCCGTCACCGTGCATGGATATGACGCGACCGCTCGCGTCTTCCCTGAAAAGGGCATCGACCCGGGAGACGCCGCTTGAGTCCCTCAGGTCCAGCTCCAGTGTGATAGTGTCCCCAACCGTGTAAGTCCTCACCGCTCTTTCTCCTCTCCCGAACGGCTCCCTCTTCGCCGTCGTTGGTCGCTCGCCGGCTTTCTCCGCCCGGAACCCCGAACCGGAACCCGACCGCCTCCGCCCGCCTTCCTGCGGATCGCGCCGCCCTGGCAAGTTGACGCTCCATACGCGCCGGTATAGCATTATTTCGATTGTCGTTCAACTATAGGAGAGTATCGCGTGCGAGCGATCGACGACAAAGAGAAGGATCTGGAGCGGATCGCGAGCGAGGGCGTCTGCGAGGTGGACGTCATCCACGCGGAGGCCGTGCGGCGAGCTCGGGAGGCTTTGCCGGAGGAGGAGGTCACGCGGAGGGCGACGGAGATCTTCGGGCTCCTCTCCGACCCCACGCGGTCACGCATCGTCTACGCCCTCTCGGTGGAGGAGCTGTGCGTCTGTGATGTAGCCGCGGTGGCGGGGCTCTCCATCAGCGCCGCGAGCCACCAGCTCAAGCGCTTGAGGGATCGGGGGGTGGTGAGCTTCCGTAAGGAGGGCCGGTTGGCCTACTACCGCCTCGAAGACGAGCATCTGCGCCGGCTCCTTGAGGACTGCGTGGGACACGTCCTCGCAGAGCGAGGGGCGACTTCCGCCTAGGGCTTTGACCGTACGCAGACCTTAAAAGGAGCAAAACGTGGCCAAAGAACGAAAGGAGCAAAACGTGGCCAAAGAACGACTTCGCGAGCGCGAGGATGTAGAGACCGAAGAGAGAGACGAGGACGAAGAGGTCGAGGGCTTTGAGGGGCCGTGGTATCTCTTCCCGCCGATGCGCAACGCCCTCATCGCGGGCGCGCTGTTGCTGATCGGGTGGCTGATCGAGCGCTTCACGGGCTTTCCGGACTACGTACCGATCTCCGTCTTCGTCCTCGTCATCCTGATCGGCGCTTACTACTGGGCGCGCGAGGGTCTTGAGGAACTCGTAGAGGAGCGCGAGGTCGGCATCGAGGTCCTCATGGCGTTCGCGACCGTGGGCGCGGTGATCCTGGGCGCGTGGTTCGAGGCCGCCTTCCTGGTCTTCCTCTACGCCGGCGCCGAGGCGACCGAAGAGTACACCTACGCCCGGACCCGCACCGCCATCCGGGCGCTCCTGGACCTCGCCCCCGAGACGGCGACGCTCCTCAAGGATGGGCGCGAGGAGACGGTCCCGGCGGAGGAGCTTGCGGTCGGCGACCTCTTCCTGGTCAGGCCCGGCGAGCGCATCCCAACGGACGGTGAGATCCTGGAGGGCGCAAGCAGCCTGGACGAGTCGGCGGTGACGGGCGAGTCGGTGCCGGTGGAGAAGGGCGAGGGGGAGAAGGTCTTCGCCGGGACCATAAACGCCACAGGCTCCCTGAAGGTGCGCGCGACGACGAACTTCGAGTCGAACTCGTTGCAGAAGATCATCCACCTGGTCGAGGAGGCGCAGGGCGTCAAGTCCGGCGCGCAGCGCTGGATCGACCGCTTCGGTAGCCGCTACAGCCCCGCCGTCCTTTTGGGAGCGCTCTTGCTCCTGGTCGTCCCGCCGCTCTTCGGCGGCTCCTTCGACACCTGGGCCTACCGCGCGGTGGTGCTGCTCGTCGCCGCCGCTCCGTGCGCCCTGGTCATGTCCACCCCCGTGGCGGTTGCCGCGGCGATAGGCCGCGCCGGGCGCGAGGGCGTGCTCATAAAGGGCGGCATCCACCTGGAGAACCTGGCGAAGGTCAGGGTCGTCACCTTCGACAAGACCGGAACCCTCACCCGCGGCAAGCCCGTGGTGACCGATGTCGTCGCGGGCAACGGTTCGGCCGACGGCATGCTGAGAGTCGCAGCCGGCGTCGAGCACCTGAGCGAGCACCCGCTGGCCCGGGCGATCGTCGAGCGTGCCCGCTCGGAGGGCATACATCCTGCGGAGGTCAGGGATTTCCGGTCCCTCACCGGTGCCGGTGCCAGGGCCGAGGTCGACGGCCGGACCGTCTACGTGGGCAGCCCCGCCCTGTTCCGCGATCTCGGGGTTTCCCTCGACGGTACGCTAGAAGAGATCGAGCACCTTCAGGAGGAAGGCAAGACG
Source organism: Rubrobacter sp. M3-4 (assembly GCF_059772285.1). NCBI lineage: Bacteria > Bacillati > Actinomycetota > Rubrobacteria > Rubrobacterales > Rubrobacteraceae > Rubrobacter > Rubrobacter sp. M3-4. The sequence continues at coordinate 126,823 of NZ_JCBAJP010000003.1, read as the reverse complement.
GTGGTCCTGGTCGGGACCGGAGAGCGTGTGGAGGGGCTCCTCGCCATCCGTGACGAGCCGCGTCCGGAGGCGAAACGCGCCATCGAAGAGTTGCACGAGATGGGCTACGAGGTAGCGATGCTCACCGGGGACAACCTGCGCACCGCCAGAGCCATCGCCCGGGAGCTGGGCATCGACGAGGTGCGCGCCGACCTGAAGCCCGAGGACAAGGTGGAAGCCGTAAAGGAGCTGGAGCGGGAGCACGGCCCCGTGGCGATGGTCGGGGATGGCATTAACGACGCGCCGGCCCTTGCCACGGCGACCGTCGGGATGGCGATGGGCACCGCAGGTACCGACGCGGCCATAGAGGCGGCGGACGTGGCGCTCATGGGCGACGACCCACGCAAGGCTGCCTACGCTCTCAGGCTCGCCAGGCGCAGCCGGCGCATAAGCCTGCAGAACATCGTCTTCTCCATACTGGTTCTGGCCGTCCTCATCCCCGGCGCGGTACTCGGCTTGCTCGGCATCGCCGCTGCCGTCTTCGCCCACGAGACATCGGAGCTTCTCGCCATCGCCAACGGCCTGCGCGTCGCCCGGAGGGTCGGCTGAAGGAGGTCGATGGCATGTCCGGCGCACCATCGAAAGCAACCGGCGCGGCAACCGCACCCGGCAGGACGCGCGAACATCCGCTGTGGCTGCTGCGCGACGCGCGCAGGGCCAGAAAGCAAGGCCCGGCTGCGATCGAGCGGCGGCAGCGCGCCCGGCTTGCCGGGATGGTGGCCTTCGCGTGTGCCAACTCGCCGTACTACCGCAAGCTCTACCGGGACCTGCCGGAGAAGATCGAGGATCCCACGCTCTTGCCGATTACCTCAAAGAAGGCGCTGATGGCGCGCTTCGACGACTGGGCGACCGACCGTGAGGTGACCATCGAGAAGGCGCGGGCGTTCGTTGAGAACCCCGACCTCATCGGGGAGCGGTTCCTGGGCAGGTACACGTTGCTCACCACCTCGGGCACCACCGGGAACCGCGGGATCTTCGTGCTGGACGACCGGAGCATGGCCGTGACCAGCGCCCTCGTCTTCCGCATGCTGAGCGCCTGGCTCGGGATCGGCGACGTCATCGGCATCCTCGCCGGCGGCGGGCGCATGGCCATGGTGAACGCCATGGGCGGCCACTTCGCCTCCGCGGTAGCCGCCACCCGCCTACGCGGCAAACGGGTCCAGGTCTTCCCGGTGGATATGCCCCTACCGGAGATGGTGGCTCAACTCAACCGGTTTCGGCCGGTCATAGTCGCCTCGTACGCGAGCATGGCCGCGCTCTTGGCCGGCGAGCGGGAGGCCGGCCGCCTGCGCATCGACCCGGTGCTGGTGGTGCTCTCGGCCGAGGGGCTCCCGGCACGCGAGTACGACCGGATCGCCGGGGCGTTCGACGCCAAGGTCCGCGACAGCTACGCCGCCACCGAGTGCCCCTTCATCAGCTACCGCTGCGAGCACGGCTGGCTGCACGTCAATAGCGACTGGCTCGTCTTGGAGCCGGTCGACGCCGACCACCGCCCCGTCGCGCCGGGCAAGCACTCGCACACGGTCCTGCTCACGAACCTCGCCAACCGGGTGCAGCCCATCATCCGCTACGACCTCGGCGACAGTATCTTGCAGCGGCCCGACCCCTGCTCGTGCGGTAACACGCTGCCCGCCATCCGCGTGCAGGGCCGCGCCGCCGACGTGCTCGCCTTTCCTATCGGCGGCGAGCGGGTCACCATTCCGCCTTTGGCGTTCGGCTCGCTGGTCGATCGCACCCCGGGGGTCGAGCTGTTCCAGATCGTGCAGACCGCACCGGCGAGCCTGCGCGTGCGCCTGCATCCCGCGGCCGGTGCCGACCCGGAGCGCGTGTGGCGGATGGTGCACGACGAGATCACGCACCTCCTCGCCGGAAACGGGCTCGACCACGTCACGGTCGAGCGCGCCGGGGAGCCGCCGGAGCAATCCGCGGGTGGCAAGTACCGTACGATAATCCCGCTAAACTCGGGGGGATCATGACCCGACGGTTCGGCAGGAAGATTGGCGTAACCTCGACAGCCGCCGCCCTGACCGTCCTCGGCGCGTACCTCGCGCGCCGGTGGGCCGAACGCGGCTTGGACTACGGCGAGACGGTCCCCCTGGCCGGCGACCTCTTCCGCCTGACCCTCGGCGAGAACCCGGGCGTGGCCTTCGGCCTGCTCGGTGGCTCCCCGCTCGTGCCCTGGCTCTCCGCGCTCGCGCTCGTCGTCTTCGCGCTTTACCTGGCTCGATCCCTGCGGGACAGCCGCGCGGGCGGTGTCTCGCTCGGCCTGATCCTCGGCGGCGGCCTCGCCAACCTGCTCGACCGCCTCGGCGACGGGCGCGTCACCGACTACCTGGACGTCGGCCTGGGGAGCTGGCGCTGGCCTACCTTCAACCTGCCCGACGCGGCGATAACGGTTGGTGTTTTCCTGGTCGTGTGGCTGCTCTGGCGTGACGCGCCCCACTCTACGACGGGAAAGGAGAAGAATTCGCGTGGGCTCTTTGAGCGACTTCTTCGATAAACATGATCCGGACGGCAGGTGGCGCGCGGGCGCCCTTACGGGACTGGCCAGCGGCACGTTCTCGACGGTCCTTATCTCCCTGGGAGGACCCAGGATCGGGCGCGACGTGCCGCTCGACTGGATGGAGATAGCGAGCATCAACCTGCGCGACCGGGCGATCGTCTCCGAGCCCGGCTGGCCCCAGGTCCTCCCGGGCATCCTCACCCACCAGAGCGTGGACCTTGCGTGGGCGGCGGCGTACTTCGGACTCGGCATCGGGCACCTCGGCCAGGAGAAGCAGAGGAAAGCCCTGCTCGCCGGGGCCATCCCGTGGGCGGTGGCGTCCTCCGCGTTCGAGTTCTTCGTCGCCATCCCGATCCTCCAGCGGCTGCTCAAAATGCAGGTCCCCTACTGGACGGGCTTGACCGTTCACCTGGCGTCGAGCGTCGCTTACCCGCTCTTTCTGCGGATACGGCGGCGCATCGCAGGGGAAGAGACGACCCCGGACGAGGATCGGCTGGCGCGCCTGACCCTCCTGGCGATGGGAGGCTCGATCGCGGCCCTCGCATTGCTCGAGGTCCTCGCCCGCAAGGGGCATGAGCCCCGCTGGCCCTTCGACCGGGAGCAGGAGATCGAGGTCGGCAGGAGCTTCCTGCGGCAGATGACGGCCCACCACGAGCTGGGGGTCCGCCTCTCCCGCCTGCTGCGGGACAAAGCCCCACAAAAGGAGGCGCGGGTGCTGGGGACCCTGATGTACGCCGAGCACGTGGGGGAACTCGACGCGATGCGCCGCTGGTGGCGCAACTGGTACGGCGGCGAGATGCCCGAGCCGACCGAAGAGGAGCACGAGCGCATGCCCGGCATGCCGCCGACCGGGCGGGTGGACGAGCTGGAGACGATGAGCGGGGCCGCCTTCGAGCGGAGCTTCTACCCCGTCATGATCTCCCACCACGAAGGCGCGATAACCATGTCCGACGACCTGATAAGGCGGGCCAGGGACCCCCGCCTGATCCTGTTCGCCGACCAGATCCGCTACGCGCAACGCAACCAAGTGCAGTACATGCGCGAGTTGGAGGGGCGTGCCTGACGCCGTTGGCGCCCCGTTCGGAGCGCGGCCGCCCGAGGGAGCAGCCCCTTGAACGAGTACCTGGTCGTACTCGCGTTCGCCGCGTTGCCCGCACTCGGCAACTTCGCGGGCGGGGCGCTCGCCGAGTTCGTGCCCGTCTCGCGCCTGATGCTCAACCTCGCCCTCTACTCGGCCGCCGGCGTGGTGGTCGCCGTGGTGGCCGTGGAGCTCATGCCCCGGGCGCTGGAGGCCGACCCGGCCTGGGCCATCGTTCTGGCCTTCGTCCTGGGCGGCGTCTTCTACGTGGCCGTGGACTGGGCCATACAGCGCCTCAACGACCGCTACGGCGGCGAGGGCGGAGCTGGGCCGTGGGTGATCTTCTTCGGCGTCTCGGTTGACCTCTTCTCCGACGGGATCATGGTCGGCACCGGCTCGACGGTGGCCGTGGGCCTCGGCCTGCTCCTGGCTTTGGGACAGGTGCCCTCGGACATCCCGGAAGGCTTCGCCACCGTCGCCAACTTCAGGAGAAGGGGCGTCCCGCGCAGCCGGCGCCTGCTCCTCTCGGCGGCCTTCGCGGCGCCCATCTTCCTGGGCGCCACGCTCGGCTACTGGCTGATGCGCGACGCGTCCGAGCTCAACAAGCTCCTCTTGCTCACCTTCACCGCCGGGGTTCTCAGTACGCTGGTGGTCGAGGAACTGGTGCCTGAGGCGGTCGAGGAGGTCCCCGAGTCCCCGCTTTCGTCCCTGGCCTTCATCGGCGGCTTCGCCCTCTTCGCGCTGCTCTCTACCTACCTGGAGGTGGAGTAGAGGGCCGGGCAGGGACCCTGATGGCCTCCACGAGCATGGCCTGAAGACTCCGCCACGCTCGCCTGATGGTCATCCGGCTTCCCGACCACCCGGCTCCGCAGAGCAGGAGAGCATGAATCTCGTGGCCGCTAACCGGTGCCGGGCGGAGGCACGAGCCGGAAGAGCGCCCGGAGCCTGACGAGCGTTGGCGCGAGTTCGGCCCTATTCGCATCACCATCGAAGGCGTGACCCGGAGGGACGGAGTGGGAGTCGGCGGAACGGCACTTGGCTTTGTCCTCGGCAGCCTTGCCAATTTACTCGACAGCCTGGTGCTGGCCCACCTTCAACCTCCCCAAGTGGCAATAACCGTCGACTTCCTCTTCGCTCTGAGGCTGTTCGCCCGTCTCGCACCATACGATCGTGACGGGCGAACAAGAAAGTTGTAGAGCACGCAGATCGGCATCGATGCAGTGGCTTTCGCTGCCGTCAAAGCGGGATTATGAGATCGGATCGCGACATCGCCACGCCTACGGGAAGGCTCGCACACCTACCTCCCAGGCGGCTTTATGCCGCCCCTTCGGGGTTGCCTGCGGCAACCTGGCAGGAACCGGGCTGTGCTCTCCCGGCGGAACGGCGCAGGGCGAGGCTCGGAGGTACGGGCCGCAGGCCGCCCCGGATGGTCGGCCCCCGGCCCTCTACAGACATTCTCCGGTAACGCGCCCCGACAGGGCGGCCAGCTAAAGCTCGCCGCTTGTGGAAGGCGATCCTCATCGGTACGGTCCGCAGTCGGCTCCGCTTCTCTACGCCGACCCCGGCCCTCATCGAACATCGCGAGAAGCGCAACGCCGTAAAGGCGGAGAGCCTCCCGGAGGTCGGCACACCGCCCCGAATCACATTGAGGACGCAGAGTGAAAGTTCCGCCGACATCGAAGGATCCACGCATGATCTGACCGGGTTCCGGGTTTTGCCTACGCCAGGGAAGGCTACACCGGGAGGGCGGGGACGGCTAAGCCGCCCTTAAAGGGGTGTCAAGGGGCCTCCATACCGGCCGTGCCCTACCCCTTGACATCCCCGCCCTCCCGGTCCCTCCCGCCTCCAGGCAGGCAAAACATGATCTCTGGCAGCGACACATCTGGCTCTTCTTCTGCACTCCCTCTCGGTGGGGTGGTAGCTTTCTGCGGCTCCCGTCATGGCTCGCCCTTTCCTGTCTCTCCCGTGGTGGCGGCTGTGCTTTCCGCCGGCGGCTCCGTCCGCGTCGGCTGTGCCCCTGGCGTTGATGCCGCCGTCCGCTCGTGCTGCATCTCGGCCGTGGTGGTGCGCGCCTCGTCGTTTTCCGGTCCGCCGCGTGCCCGCCTGGCTGCTCGCACCCGTGCGGTGGTCGCCGGTGCGTCGGCCTTGTGCGTCTTCCCGCCCGCCGGCGGCTCCCTTGGCCCTGGCTCATCACTCGCCATCCGGTGCGCTCTGTCCGCTGGCCTTCCGGTTTGGTGTGCCGGGCCTCGGCCTTCCGTGCCTGTTTCCTGGTCTTCGCTTCGCCTGGCGGGTGTGCCCGGCTTTGTCTATCTTCCGGCGCCGTCTCTCTTCTAGCTTGGAAGATTTTCCTGCAAATCAAACAAAATTAATGTTGGGAAAACACCATGTTGCCGTACTATTACTGTACGCGCACAATCAGTGCGGAGTGTAAAGAAGCCCGGCGGCGCTGGTCCCGCCCCGGGCGCGACCCAAGGAGGTTTGGTCCTTGAGTGAGCAAAGTGTACACGAGCGGCAGACGTCTCGGGCGCTGCGCGGTCTCGTTCTCTTCCGGGAGCGGGGAGTGGATATCCGGCCCATGCAGGACAGGCGCTGGCGGGTGCCTTCGTGCAGCTGCCCGCGCTTCTACGCGGTGGATCTCGAAGAGGAGTCCTGCACCTGCGCGGACTTCCAAAACCGGTGCAAGGCGTGCAAGCACGTCTTCGCGGCGGTGATCGCCGCCTCGCGCCACGGTCGGGCGGTCTCCTTCATGGCGGAGCTTCGCGCCCGGCGCGCCGAGGAGTTGGCGGAGGCGGTCGCGGAGCCGTTGGCTGAGCCGGTCACCGAGGCGGCGATCCGCCAGAGCTACGACCTGTACCTGCGGGTGTGCGGGCTCTACCCGCGCGACGGCCTACTGGTCGAGGCGGCGAGGGCTCGCCACAAGGCGGCCCTGCGCGCCTTCGTGGCCGGGGCTCCCTGACGCACGCCCTCTTCCCGCCGGGGCGCCGGCGCACACGGCCGGCGCCCCCTGACCATCTCCCGAAGAGAGCGCACAATGGTACTATATCTGTGCGCGCACATGCGAGAGGAGGCGCGTGGACCTGGACCGGATGATCGCGGGCTTGAAGGACCTCGACCGGGAGGGGCTCGCCCGCTTGCGAGAGGAGCTCGAGCTGCGGCTGCGGGAGCTCGGAGACGATGCCTCCGGGAAAGATGGCAAGCCGGCGGGCTCCGGGGTGCTGGAGTACCGCCCGCATGCGGACGGGACGCTCCAGGCGGAGGTCCGCCGGTACGTGCGCAAGGACGGCACGGTCAAGGAACAGGGACCGTACTGGTACTTCCGCTACCACGAGGGCGGCAGGCAGAAGAAGCTCTACCTGGGTAAGACTGACGACCCGGAGGGGGAGCTTGCGCGGAGGCGGGCGACGAGTTCGGGGAAGGCGACGTAATCGGGCAGAACATGCGACAATCTGGACGGAACGATAGGAGCCCTCAGATGGAACAGCGGTTAGAGAAACAGACCGAAGAGATGACCCGCGCGGCCAAAGAGATCACCGAGGCCGTCAAGGAGCTTAGAACCGCGGTCGAGAGGCTGGCTGAGATCCAACGCCCCGGCGAATTCCCTGAAGACGAAGCAGTGCGGCTCGCCCAGGAAGGCGTGCACGAGGTGAGGGAAGAACTCAGGCGTGAGCGCGAGCGGTTGGGCCTCAAAGAGGAGAGAAGGCCCGCGCCGACCCCGGAGGAGATCCGGGAGTGGGAGCACCGCAGGGAAGAGCGTCGCCGGCGCGAGGGCTATAAGCCCCTTTGAGCGGGCCGCTGGTCGTCCTCGACACGGACGCGGTCGTAACCGCCCTGATCGGCGACGAGGGCGCTTCGAGCTACCGGATCCTGCGCGCCGTGGGCGCCGGGGACATTAGGGTGGCGCTCTCCGACGCCTTCCTGGTCGAGTTGGTGAGGACCGTCCGCAACCGATACCGGCAGGGTTTGATCCTCAACGCGGCCAGGGCCTTCGAGGTGGCGCTGGACCTGGGCCTGCAAGGCGAGCTCAGGCGGCCTCCAGGCTGGGAATGGCCCAGCGTGCCCGATCCCGAAGACCGGTGGATACCCGACCTCGCCTACGACGCCGGTGCAGACTTCATCGTCACCTGGGATCGGCACCTGCTCGACGCCGAGCTACCCTTCAGCGCCGAGGTCGTCACTCCAGCCGAACTCATCCAGAGGCTTTCAGCCCCTGCCCCTTGATCCCTGGCGAAACTTACCGCGACCGTACCGCAACCAAGCTGACACGGAGCGGTACGGGACGGACAAAGAGCTCCTGCCAAACCGTCAAAAACCGCATAGATAAGCTGAATCCCCGGACACACTAGGACGGGTTGGAATGTGGTTATTCGCACTTCTAATCCGCCGGCCGCAGGTTCGAATCCTGCCGGGCGCGCCCCTGGCGATTTTGCCGGGTTTTGCTGGTAGAATCATCTGCCGGGAACGTGGTGGCCGTAGCTCAGTCGGTAGAGCATCGGATTGTGGCTCCGAAGGTCGCGGGTTCGAATCCCGTCGGTCACCCTCTCCAATCCCCCTTAGATAAGCCGAATGCTCGGAATCTGGGATGGCCTCTGGTGGATCCACCAGAGGTCATTGGCAGCAATGCGGCAGCAATAGATCGCCCTGTGCTCAACCGAAGGCTTCATCCAGGCCGTCTACCGCGCCGGCCCCGACGCCTTCGAGCAGGTGCGAGTAGGTGTCCATGGTCTGTGTGATGGAGGAGTATCCGAGGAGCGACTGTACGACTTTCGGGTGCTCGCCGCGCATGAGGAGTGCGGTGGCGAAGGTGTGGCGCAGACTATGGAAGGTGAAGCCCTTCTCCTGGAGGCCGGCCCTCTTCAGCAGTACCTTGTACTCCCGGTAGTAGAAGTTGTTGTGGTCCAGCGGCCTGCCGACACGATTGGGGAAGACCAGATCGTAATCTTCCCAGAGGTCTCCGAGACGCAGCCTCTCCTCGTTTTGCCGCAATCTGTGAGCCCTTAGCGCTGAGGCGGCACTCTTGCTCAGGGGTACCGACCGGCGGCTGGCCTTGTTCTTCGGAGGGCCGAAATCCAGACCACCCTCTGTGACCTTGATCGCCCGGCGGATCGACAGCCGGCGCCCGTCGAGGTCCACGTCCGACCACTTCAGCCCGAGCAACTCGCCCTGTCTGAGGCCCGTATGGACGGCTACGACGTAGAGGGCCTCATTGCGCTCGCCGCGTGCAGCTTCGAGGAGCGCGCGGACCTGGTCGGGGGAGAACGCTCTTACGTCCTTCCGGCTGCGGCTGCTGCGTGGTCTTTCACCGGCTGCCACGTTGCGTGGGATCAGGTCGTCTCGCACGGCCTGCGTGAGGGCTTTCTGCAGGGTGACGTGTATGTAGTCAACGGAGCGGGGGAGAGAGCTTCTTTCCCTTCTCAGCATAGAGTGCGCGGACCTCGGCTCGACAGAGCTCCCGGAGCTTCTTCCGGCCCAACACGGGGTTGATGTGCCTCTTTACGATGCCGGCATAGCGTACGTAGGTGCTGTGCGCCATCTTGCCGGCGTCCACGAGTGGCTTCAGGGAGTCTTCCAGCCACCGCTCCAGGTACTCCGCCACCGTGAGCCTGCCGGCATCGAAGACCACGCCGCCTGAGGCGCCGGCCCAAGCTTTTGCGAGTGCTTCGCGAGCCTCCGTCTTCGTCTTGCCGGAGACGTAGCGCCGTTTGCCGTCCGGCCCGAAGTACGCGCCCCTCCAGCTCGTGATCCTGACCTGCCTGTTCCGGCGTGGGAATACGTCCCCATCGCCATTGGCTCGCTGTTTGCTGCGCTCCATCTACTCCTCCTTCATCAACTCTTTCGGCTCCACTTCGAGCGCCTGTGCCAGCCTGCGCACCGTGCGGGGCCACGCCCACTCTTTCTTTTCTCTATGCTGCGTGGGCTATGGGTGAGAGAGGAGAGCCACATCCGGATGCTTTGCGCAACTTCGAGCGAGCTTACGTGCCTGAGGGTAAGATCCGCTACGCTCTGAGGGATCGGGACAAGAGGAGGCCGTTTGGCGTTTGGGGTTACAGTGAGGGGGCGGGCAACTGGGAGGAGCTGCGCGAGGCGATCAGGGAGGGGCTGGCGGTCTGGCCGGCGGTCTTCAGCCACCGGGACGAGTGGGGTGTGACGTACGATGTTGATATGGTCGTATCCGGTCCTTCGGGCAGGGAGGCTCCGGTGAGGACGAAGTGGATCTACAGGGTGGGGGAGGACTTTCCACGTCTGGTCACCCTCTACGTGAGGACCACGCAGTGGCGGAGAGAGGGGCGGAGGGAGGAGCTGTAGGTTAAAATCCTGGTATGTCGAACGTTACGGCGTACAGAGAGCTTGATGAGATACGGGCCCCGCAAGGCATCCCCGAGATAGACGTCTCTGCCGGCGATAGGGGGGTGGTGGTGGAGATCTTCGAGCATCCCCGCCCCGCCGTGCTGGTGGAGTATACGGACGATGAGGGGCAGAGCAAGGCTCTCGTGACCTACTCGCCGGACCTGAGAAGGATCCTCTCCGTCGTCCCGGAACGCACCTAGAGCGTATCTTGGGAGTTCGTTCGGCAGTTTAGCCCTCTGGCAATCCGTCTATGTCCAGCCGCGCAAGCGGCGCAGCCTGGCCCGATCTTCTGGCCTGAAGCGCTTCGAGTTCGTGCAGGGTCTTGTAGAGAAGCCGGCAGAGATGCGCCTCGTAGCGGGTTATCTTCTCCAGCGTCGTCTCGTCCGGTAGGAGCCGCTCCCGGCTCATCCGTTCGAGGTCCCGCTCCACCTGCTCCGCCTGGTACTTCGCGCTGAGCGCCTCCCTTCGGGCCTCTTCCGTGGCTACCTTAAGGAGCGCTTCGGGATCTTCGCCTGTGGCCCTTGCGATGGCCTCAAGACCGGCCCGGACCAAGCCGGCTGTCCAGCCCTCGAACTCTTCCCACTCGACACCTTCAGGTAAACCGGGGATGGAAAGACGCGAGAGGATCTCCTCTTCGGGTAGCAGGTCAGCTCCACCCCGCCGGGTTGGTAGAATGAAAGCATGAGAAGTCTCAAGGCGGTAGGGTTCGGGCTCGCCATCGCGCTCATCGTGGAGCTGCTTCTGGTCTTCGGCATCGCGGCGCCCATATTCACCGCCTTCGTCCCCGAGAGCCTGGCTCGTACGTCTGCCCTTGCGGACGGGGTGGTGGTCGTTGCTGCGGCTGTCGGGATGTACTGGGGAGGGATGGCGGCCGGGTACAAGGCCGTGCACCGCCCCCGGCTGCACGGGGTCGCGGTGGCCGTGCTGCTGTTCGTGGTCTCGCCGGCTCTGAACCTCGCTGCTGCGCACGATCCTTTCGTCCAGCTTCGGGATTCGGGGTTCCTCTTGCTGTGCGGCGTATTGTTCGCAATCTCCGTGGCCGCTTCTTTCGTCGGGGCGGGGCGGGGCTGGCAGCTTCAGATCTACAACCGGAAGGTGAAACGTACCGAACGGCGCCTCGGGAAGCGCTAGCGGGCTCTCTCGCCGAGCAGGATCCTGCCCTCGAGATCCAGGCGTGCGTTGGGGATTATTTCGATGGGGTCGGAGCCCTCTGCCGCGAGACGTACCCTGGATTCGTCGGTCGTGAGGGATTCACAGATGTAGCGTCTCCAGCCCAGCTCTCCCCACGAAAACGTGATCGATACCGGTCCATCGGGGTTTTCCTGCTCGACCAGGACGTCCGGCAGGCCGAACGATTTTATCGTCGCGGCGGCCGTGAGCGTGTGGTCGCTGGCGTTGAATCGTTCCACCGCGGCCAGCAATCGATGCGTGGGATCGGCGGAGTTGTGAGGGGGAGACGCTCGTTCTGCGAGGTCTCGACCTTGCACCTTCGACGTACCGTCGGGGAAGTCTTCTTCCCGTTTCTCCTTCTGAGGTTGCGTTTCCAGGTGGGAGCCTCTGCGGTATGCCTCCTCACGGTTTGCTTCTTCCAGAGCGCGACGGAGGGCGAGGTTCTCCTCCTTCAGCTGTCGTAGCCGCTCGTTGTAGGTGCGCAGCTCGGTCTCACGTCTGAGGCGCATCCCTTCGAGTTCTTCCTCGAGAACGGCCATCTCGTGCTGGTTTCGTTTCTGCTGGGCTTCCAGCCGGTCCAGGAAGGCGCGCCTGTCGGCTTCCCGCTGCTCGGTGAGCGAGGCGAGCCTCTTCTCGAAGGCTTCTTCGGCTTCCCTGAGGCGCCTGGCGAACGTCCGGCGCAACTCACGTTCGCGTGTCTCTGCGACGCTCTTTATCCGGCGCACCTCGTCTTCCGGTGCATGCCCGGTTTCTTCCAGTGCTCTCTCGCGCGCTGTGACCTCCGCCCGGGCTGCCTTCAGCGCCACGGTGGCCTGAGCCAGCTCGTGCCGGAGTCCTGCGATCTCCCGCTCGAGGCTTTCGACGAGGAGCCCCGCGGCTTCGAGCTGGCTCTCGAGTTCGCGTTCGGCTTCTCGTTCCCCTCCGCTCATGCTCTCTCGCGTTCGAATGCTACCGCTGCCGGCAGATGATTCGCCACCCGCATCAGGGTAGCCCCTCTGGGATCGGTGGTAAAGTGCCTCTCAGGGGGGAGAGATCAGCTCTCTCCAGCCTTGCGGCACTCGGGGCAGATACCCTCGAGCACCAGGTCGGCCGAGGTCACCTCGTACGGTGTGTTCTCCTGCACCCTGGCTTTCAGGTCGCCCATCTCTATCCCGGGCACCTCCGAGACCCGGCCGCAGCGGATGCAGCGGATGTCGAGGTGGGGTTCCAGGTTCAGGTCGTAGCGGATCGGGGACTCGGCCCAGTGCTTGGAGCTTATCACCCCTATCTCCTCGAGAACCGAGAGAGCCTGGTAGACGGTGCCGAGCGCGATGCGCGGGTTCTTGCGCTTGACGATCAGATAAACTTCTTCGGCCGAAGGGTGTCCGTCGGCCTGCCTCAGGGCGTCGAGCACCGCCCGGCGCTGAGCGGTCAGCGTGTATCCGGACCTGCGGAATTTCTCTCTTATGTTCTCGTCAACCTTGCTGGACGGCATGTAGCACCCTATCGATAACCATTCCTGATCTGGAGTTTACCACACGGTTCTGGCGCCGCCTCGGTGTACCATACCGGTTACGCGATGATCGCCGGATGGACAATGAACTTTTTTATCGCCCTCCGAAACCTTTGCGTGCTGCTCCTGCGGAGGCGGCCGGAGTACGTGTGGCTCGACGTGCGGGGGGAGCTGCCGGAGTTCTCTCGCAGGGTCGGCGTGCTGCGTCGGCGCCTGCTGCCCTCGCCCGGGCAGCCCAGTCTGGAGGAGATCCGGTATAGGCTGGAAATCTCCCGTCGAGCCGGTGTGGGCGTACTGCTCCGCGTGGGGGAACTCGGCGCCGGCTTCGCTGCGCTGGAGGAACTGCGCCGGGAGATAGTACGCTTTCGAGAGGCGGGGGGACGGGTGGTCGCCTATCTGGACTCCGTCGATACCCGGTCTTATTATCTGGCGTGCGCGGCGGAGAGGATCTTCTGTCCGCCGTCGGCGACCGTCGCCGTGACCGGGGTGCGTACCCGGGTCACCTTTCTCAAGGACGCCCTGGACCGCATCGGCGTCGAAGCCGAGGTACTCGCCGTCTCGCCCTACAAGTCTGCGGGGGAGGTCTTCACCCGCAACGACTTCTCCCGGGAGGCCCGGGAGCAGGCCGAGAGGCTCCTCGAGCGCAGGTACGAGGCGCTGGTCGAGGCCATCGCGCACGGGCGCAATCTGACGCCGGAGAAGGTGCGCGAGCTCGTGGACGGAGCTCCCTACGGAGCCGGGCGCGCCGTGGAGATCGGGCTCATCGACGGGGCCTGCTACGAGGACGAGCTCCCCGGAGTCCTCGGTGTGGAAAGGAAGCGCGTGGCCGGGTGGGGCGCTGCCCGCCGGGCGCTGCCGCGGCCCTACCGCAGTACGAAGCGCAGGAAGGTGGCCGTTGTGGAGCTCCGCGGGACCATAACCCGGGGCAGGAGCCGCAGGTTGCCGTTGCCCGTTCCGCTGGTGGGTGCCGAGCAGGCCGGGAGCGACTCGGTCGTCCGCTCGCTCAGGGCAGCCGAGGGCAGCAGGTCCGTTGCTGCCGTGCTCTTCCTCGTCGACTCCGGTGGTGGTGACGCTCTGGCCTCCGACCTGATCTGGCGTGAGGTGGAGAGGATTCGGCGCAAGAAGCCCGTGGTCGCTCTCATGGGTAATGCGGCCGCCTCCGGCGGGTACTACGTCTGCGCCCCGGCCAGCCACATAGTCGCCCGCTCGACCACCCTGACCGGCTCTATCGGGGTGTTCGTGACCCGTCCCGTGGCTCTCCGGCTCTACCGCAGGGTTGGGGTGCATCCGGTCTCGATCGAGCGCGGGAGGCACGCCGGGATCTTCGACGAGAGCCGGCCGCCGACCGAGGAGGAGATGAGGATCCTCGGCGAGGAGCTTCGCAGGAGCTACGAGGAGTTCAAGGAGAAGGTGTGCCGGGGACGTGGTATCCCGGTCCGGTCCCTGGAACGGATCGCCGGGGGTAGGGTGTGGAGCGGGGCGGAGGCGCACGAGATCGGGCTCGTAGACGAGATCGGCGGATTTCGCGAGGCCCTCTCCAGGGCGGGGGAACTCGCCGGGATCGAAGGTGTCTCCGAGCGGGATCTCGTGAGGGTGGGAGAACCGAAGGGGTATCTCGTGGCGGGTGAGCTCTTGGAAGAGCCCGAGGAGGTCACCCGCTCGCTGACCCGGGCTTTTGGTTCTGGGGTGTGGGCGGCGGTGCCTTATCACATCGGTGAGCACTGGTAGTATTGTCTTCGGATTTATCGAAAGGATGTTTTCGAGAGGGGCGTATCTTGAGCACTATCGTCGAGGGTAGAGTCGACAGACGTGGGATGGGAGCCCTGTCCGCCGGGCACCTGTTCACCGATCTGAATCAAGGGGCGGTGGCCGCCCTGCTTCCCTTCCTGGAGACTCATCGGGGGATATCGCTCGCGGCCGCCGGAGCGTTGGTATTCGCCTCCACGGCCAGTTCCTCGATAATCCAGCCGCTGTTTGGCGTCTTCTCGGACCGCAGGCCCTTCCCGGCCCTCATGCCGCTCGGGGTGCTCGCAGCCGGGGTGGGGATCGCGCTGGTGGGGATCGCACCCGGGTATCTGACCACCCTTCTGTGCGTCGTCCTGAGCGGGATGGGCGTCGCGGCCTTTCACCCGGAGGCGGCCAGGTTCGCGAACTACGTCTCTTCGAAGAGCGGGCGGGCCCGGGGCATGAGCTTCTTCTCCGTCGGCGGGAACGCCGGGTTCGCGCTCGGGCCTGCCGTGGCCACGCCGCTCGTTCTGGCCTTCGGGTTGCCGGGGACGCTCTTCATGGCCATCCCGGCTGCTCTGATGGCCGCCGTGCTTTTCCACGAGCTGCCGCGCCTGAGGGAGTTTCGGCCCGAAGAGCCCGCTTCCGGTCCCAGGAGGGTTCCGGCCGGTCGTGACGAGTGGGGGCCGTTCGTGAGGATGACGCTCGTCGTGGCGGTGCGCTCGCTGGTCTACTTCGGGCTCGTCTCCTTCGTCTCCTCCTACTACCACGGGACGCTCGGTACCTCGGAGGCGATGGGCAACGTGGCGCTCACCCTCATGCTCTTCGGAGGCGCGGCCGGCACGCTGATCGCCGGTCCGCTGGCGGACAGGTTCGGGCGCAGACGGGTGCTTCTCGCCTCGATGTGTCTGCTCGCTCCCCTGCTCTTCCTCTTTTCGGTGCTCGGACCCGAGGCCGGGATGGTGGTGCTGGTGCTGGTGGGGGCCTCGACCGTCGGCACGTTCGCCGTCACCACCGTCATGGGACAGGAGTACCTGCCGAACAGGATCGGGTTCGCCGCCGGGGTCACGATGGGCTTTTCGATAGGACTCGGTGGCGCCGGCGCAGTACCTCTGGGGGTCATGGCCGACCATTTCGGGCTCCATACCGTGGTGGTCGTGCTCGCTTTCTTGCCGGTGATCGGTGCCGTGCTCGCGTACACTTTGCCGGGTAAGGCCCGCTCCTCCGGAGCGTAGGGGCGGGTCCTCCCCGAGAGCCCGGGCTTCGGATAATATGGCCGCATGAGCAACGGCGAAGGGCGTCGGCGTTCCAACCCTTTCCGTCCTCTCGGTGGCCTGGTGTATCGTTACCGGGTCCTGGTGGTCGTCTTATGGGCCGTCCTCCTCGCCGGCAGCGTCTTCTTCGCCCCGCACCTGTCACAGAGGCTGCAGGGCGGAGGATTCGGAGGAGGGCACACCGAAGCCGAGAGGGTGCAGAGCCTGATGGTTCACCGCTTCGGGCTCGCGCCGACCACCCTGGAGGTGGTCTTCGACGGCGGTGGGCTTCCGGCTACGAGCAGACGCTTCCAGCAGGAGGAGCGCCGGGCCCTCGCGGGTGTGCGCCGGATGCCCGAGGTGAGCTTCGTCAAAACCTACGCCGGGACGAAGGATCCGCACCTCGTGTCCAACGACGGCACCAAGAGCTACGCGATAATCGGCTTCGATGCCTCGGCCGACCGGGTGCAAAACCTGGTCGACGAGGTCAGAAGGAAGGTGCGCTCGGACCGGCTCAAGACGTACGTCACGGGGGCGCCCGCGGTCTATCTGGACATAGTGGAGGCGACCAGCCAGGACGTGCGACACGCGGAGCGGTTCGCGTTCCCCTTCGCGCTCGTGATACTCCTGATCGCGTTCGGTACCGTGGTGGCGGCCGGGGTCCCGGTGGCCGTGGGTGGGGTGAGCGTCCTGATCTCTCTCGCCGTCCTGTATTTCGTCTCCTATGCGTACGGTCTGTCGGTCTTCGTGCTCAGCATAACGACGATGCTGGGGCTGGGTCTCGGTATAGACTACGCGCTCTTCGCGGTGAGCCGTTTCCGGGAGGAGCTCGAGGTACGCCCGGTGGGGGAGGCCGTCGAGGTCACCGTGGCCACGGCGGGGCGCTCCATCTTCTTCTCCGGCAGCACCGTTCTCATCGGGCTCTCCGGGCTCCTCTTCTTCCCCTTCATGTTCATGCGGTCGATCGGCATCGCCGGAGTTTTGGTGGTCTTCGTCTCGGTGATGGCGGCCATAACGTTGCTGCCGGCGGTGCTCGGGTTGCTGGGGGGGAAGGTCAACGCCCTCGCCGTGCGGCGGGGACGCGGTGCGCCGGGCATCGGCTTCTGGAGCAGGGGGGCGAGGGTCGTCATGCGTCACCCGCTGCTGGTACTCCTGGTTGTGGCGATCGTGCTCGGCGTCATGCTCGCCCCGGTGAGGCATATGAGGCTCGGGCTGCCTCAGGCGACGGCGCTTCCGACCAAGTACGAGTCCCGGGTGGGCGACGACATACTCAGGCACGACTTCGACTACTCCAGGCTGAACCCGGTGGAGATAGTCGCCACACTCCCGAGCGACCCGACCGGAGCGAAAGGACTCGCCGAGATACGGCGCCTGGAGGAGAGGATCTCCTCGGTGAAGGGGGTCGCGGGCACCCACAGCTTCTACGACGTCGCGTCGGCGGCGGCGAGCGAGTATGCCAGGAAGGTGGCGGCGGCACGTGCGAAGGCCCGGGAGAGGGCCGCGAGGCTCGTCGACGAGGAGGCCAAGCGGCAGCTCGCTGCGCTGCGAGCCCGCTACGGTTACGTTCCCCCGGGGGCGGAGAAGGAGGTTCGGGCCCGCGTACGGAAGGAGGTCGACGAGAGACTCCTCGGCGGGCTGCCGAAGCTGCCCGAGGGCGTCTCACCCGGCGGAAAGGTCACGCCGCAGGGCGTGGCGAACTTCCTGGATCTCCCCCAGGCAAAGTCTTCTAAGGAGCTTAGAGGGCTTTTGCGCTCCGAAGTCTCCGGGAACATGGTGCTCCTGCAGGCGACGACGAAGGCCGATCCTTACTCCGGCCAGGCCCGCCGGACGGTCGAGCGGATCCGGACCGTGCAGACCCCGCCGGGGGTGAGCATCCTCGTCGGCGGGCTCTCGGCCGGGCAGAGGGATTTTATATCCAGCCTCTACGGTCATCTCCCGTATGCCGCGGGGTTCGTCCTCGGGGTGACCCTCGTCATCCTGTTCTTCACCTTCCGCTCGCTCTTCATTCCTCTCAAGGCGGTTCTGGTCAACATCCTGAGCCTGAGCGCGAGCTTCGGGGCCATGGTCTTCGTCTTTCAGGAGGGGCACTTCTCGGGCCTGCTCGGGTTCACCCCCGAGGGGTTCATAGACGCCACGCTCCCCATTCTCATGTTCTGTACCGTCTTCGGGGTCTCGATGGACTACGAGGTCTTTTTGCTCTCGCGAATTCGGGAGGCGTACGAGCGGGGGAAATCGAACACCGAGAGCGTCGCAGAAGGGATCACCACCACCGCGGGGATAATCACCTCGGCGGCCGCCATAGTCATCGTCGTCACCGGCGCTTTCGCTTTTACGGGCATCGTCCTCACCAAAGCCGTCGGTCTCGGGCTCGCGGTGGCCGTATTCGTCGACGCCACCCTCATACGTATACTGCTCGTACCCGCCGCCATGCGCATCCTGGGTGACTGGAACTGGTGGCCGGCGGGACGCAGGGGGATCTTCGGGGACAGGGATAAGAGTGGTTCTTGATCCTGCTGCGAGGAGAGGATAGACTCAAGAAGATGACGGAGTTCGAGCAGATACTCAAGGAGCGGGGCTACAGGCTCACGAACCAGCGCCGACTCATCGTGCGCGAGCTGGAGGGTGAGAGGCACCTCTCGGCCGAGGAGATCCACGACCGACTCAAGGTGGAGCACCCCGAGCTGGGGCTCTCGACGGTCTACAGGACCCTGGACCTGCTGACGGAGCTCGGGATCGTGCGCAAGGAAGACTTCGGCGAAGGTTACTCGCGCTACGAGCTGACGACGGAGAGGATGCACCACCATGCCCGTTGCCGGGAGTGCGGGAAGGTGATCGAGTTCAACGAGGAGCTCATGGAGTATCTGGTTCTGCAGGTCGAGCGCGAGACGGGTTTTTCCACCGACTGGTACGAGATAACGCTGCACGGACGCTGCGCGGAGTGCGCTGCTTCTTCCTGATCTCTTCTCAGAGGACGAACCTGCTGCCGTCCCTGGCGAGGTGCACTTCGCCAGGGTAGCCGCCCTTGCGGACTTTTTCTGGCAGATCTCTCTCGTCGGCTTTCGGGTAGACGTGGGTGAGCACGACGCGTTTGGGGGATGCTTCGCTGGCGATTCGGGCTACGCCTGATGGGGTGAGGTGTCCGGGCACCGGGGAATCGTCCGGGAAGGAGCACTCGACGAGCAGGAGGTCCGCTCCGCGCGCCAGAGCGGGGACGCTCCGGCAGTACTCGGTGTCGCCGGTGTAGACGAAAGATCTTCCTCCCGCCTCCAGCCTGTAGGCGATGCTCTCCGGGCGGTGCCGTACCGGCGTCCAGCTCAGCTTCCCGTACGGCAGATCGAGGGCGGCGCCCTCTTCGATGGGCAGGACGTGCACCTCCAGCGGGTAATCTCCCTCCATCCACTCTCCCCACGCGTCCCTGAGGGCCGAATAGAACCTTCCGAAAGGTTCCGGCCCGTAGACGTGGAGGGGACGGGAGCGTGGCTCTTCCGAGCCGTAGTTGAGGGTGAACAGCAGGGGTACGAGGTCCGAGGTGTGGTCGGGGTGGAAGTGCGTCACGAAGATGCGGTCGACCGCCAGCGGGTCGAGCCCGGCGCGCAGCATGCCGCGCACGGCCCCGGAACCGAGGTCCATCGCCAGCGTCTCGCCTCCTGCGCGGACTACCACGCAGCTCTGCCGGCGTTCCAGGCGCGGCGCGACCGTGCCCGAACCGACGACCACTACCTCCATCGCCTCCCTTTCGCTCGGCTCTCCGTTTCCCCGCCGCTAAAGGCCCACACGAGCCCTGCCGCACCCAGCAGCGTACCTCCGGCCACGTCGGAGATCCAGTGTGCCCCGACGTAGATCCTGCTCAGGGCCATCAGCAAGAGCAGCGACACCAGCAGGAGCTTCCAGACCCGGCGTCGAACCATGATGAAGAGGGCGCCGAGGGCGAGGACGGACCTTATCATGTGTCCACTCGGGTAGGGGAAGGGTGTCTCGAAAGCCAGCAGGAACGAGGGAGAGGCGACCCGCACGGCGCTGGCCTCGATCGGGGTTTGCGGCAGCGACATCTTCAGTACGAGCTCGATGAGCGCCGTCACGGCGAAGACGGCGAGGAGCCGGGCGGCGGTTCGTCTGCGTCCCCGGAGTCTCAGGGCCAGGGCGATGGAGAGTATCGCGAGCCCGCTCACCGGAACGCTGCCCGCGATCGAGAGGAGCAGCCCGAGCTCGTCGAGGGTAGGGGTGGAGTACTCCTGCGTGACCCTGAGGACCCACAGGTCCAGCTCGTGTACCCATCCGGCCGCCGCGACGATGGAGACCGAGACGAAGGCGGCGAGGAGTAGCGCCGCGAGGGGCAGATGACGGTGCGAGCGGCTCATGACTCTGAGGTTAGCAGAGATGCCGGGCGTAGAGAAAGGGCGAGCTTCCTTGCCCGCCCTTTCTCTGATGCTTCCCCGGTTGGTTCTCAGGCCACGGCGTCACGCAGGGTACGCCCGTACTCTCCGGCTTTGAGGATGCGCTCCGCCTCGCGCTGTAGCTGGCGCACCCGCTCACGCGAGATGTCCAGCTCCTCGCCCAGCTCGGCGAGCGTCGCCGGATCTCTGTCGTCGAGGCCGTAGCGACGGATCAGGACGTACCGCGCACGTTCGGGCAGCCGTGTTATCGCTTCTTTGAGCTGTTCGGTCTCGAGCGCGCGCATCACCTCGTCCGGGGTGTCCGACGTGCGCTCGTCCTCGATGAAATCACCCAGCTCGGAGGAACTCTCCTCGGTGGAGACCGGCTGGTCGAGGCTCGTCGCATCCGGGATGGCGCTCATCGTCAGCCGTACTTCTTCGAGCGTCCAGCCGAGCCTCTCCGCTATCTCCTCCTCCGTCGGCTCCCGCTCGAGCTCGACCGCGAGCGAGGCCACCGCCCGGCTCACCTTCCTTATCTTCTCGGTCATGTGCACCGGGACGCGGATGGTGCGGCCCTTGTCCGCGACCGCCCGCTGCACGGCCTGCCGGATCCACCAGGTGGCGTACGTCGAGAAGCGGTAGCCCCGCTCGGGGTCGAACTTCTCGACCGCCTTCATCAGCCCGATGTTGCCCTCCTGGATGAGGTCCTCGAACGGCAGCCCGTAGCCCCGGTACTTCTTCGCGACCGAGACGACCAGCCGGAGGTTCTTCTCTATCAGGCGGGTCCTCGCTCGACGATCGCCCTCCTTGTAGCGGCGCGAGAGCTCTATCTCCTCCCGGTGGGTCAGGAGCTCGCCCTGGCTTATGTGGGAGAGGTACTTGGCGAGCAGCTCCGGGGTCTCAGCCTCGCGTTCCAGCCTCCCCGCCGTCTTGTTTGTCTTTACGGTCAACGCAACCTCCCTCGTGCTTCTCATTCTACTCGAAAGCAGTTTCGAAAACTACTCTTGGTCTCCTTCATCGGTCTCGAAAGGATCGCCGTTTCGTGGGCTTGTCTGGCACACTGCTCGTTTCGTCCGTACGCAGGTCTATATACGCAAAGGACGCCGCATCAGTTGCATCTTGCCTGCGGTTATACTGTTGAAGAGGTGAGTGAGACCGAGACGATAGCGCGTGAGGTCGAGCGCTGCCTGCCGGGGGTTCTGGCGCTCTGGCGCGAGAGGCGTATGGAGGATCTTCCGGAGGAGGACGCCGTCGGGTTCTCTCGGAAGATGGGGCGCCTCGTGGAGGCGTTCGTGGAGTTTTTGCGCAGTCCAGAGTCGGTGGAGACCTTCAGCCTGGGAGGGAGGACGCGCGAACTGGTGCGCGAGGTGGCCGACGAGCAGCACCGTGTCGGGCGTGACGCCGTCGGTGTGATCGAGGATTTCGCCTCGCTGCGCAGGGCCCTTTGGGAATCGGTCGGGAGGAGGGTGGATTTTTCCCGCCTCGGGGGCGAGGTGACGGCCCGCTTCTTTCTGAAGCTCATGCAGGCCTCCGACTGGGTTACCCACGCGGCGCTCGAGGAGTTCGACGCCCTGGTGCGCCGGGAGATGGAGGAGGCTCTGGGCCGGGCGGCGGCTACGGACCTCCTCACGGGGCTTCCCGACCGCGACCTTTTCGGGCGGCTGCTCCTTCCACGGGCGGTGGACGGGAACGACCGACTCTCGGTCGCCATCTTCGACATCGCCGGTCTCTCCGGGGTCGTGGCGGCCGGTGAGGTGGAGCGGGCACGGGACGCCGTGCGCGCTCTGGCGGAGACCGTGCGGGGGGTTGCGCCGGAGGGGGCGGTTTGTGCGCGGTTCGGAGACGACGAGATCTCTCTTCTGTTGCCCGGGGCCGGCGCGGAGGAGGCCTACCAGCTGGCCGAGGCCGTGGTCTCGGAGATGGAGCGTGTCACCGAAGGTTTTCAGGTGGATGTGGGGATAGCGGAGTATCCTCTACATGCGGAGGATGTCGGTACCCTCCTGAACGAGGTCCAGCGGGCCCTCAACATGGCCAAGCGCATGGGCGGGGGAGGGATCGTATCCGCGAAGTCCGGAACGTGAAGCGAGAGAAGGAGGTGCGCCCGGATGATAGCCGTCTTCAACAGCCTTCCTGTGCGCGAAGGAGCGGCGGAGCGGGTGGTCGAGATGTTCAGGGAGAGCCGCGGCAGCGTGCAGAACTTCCCCGGATTCGTGTCGATGGAGGTGCTCAGCTCAGAGGACGGGAGGGAGGTCGTGGTGATCACCCGCTGGCAGAGGAGGGAGGACTTCGAGGCGTGGGTGAGGAGCCCCGAGTTCTCCCAGGCCCACAGGAGCAGCGGCGACGGGCTCTTCACCGGGCACCCGAACATCTCGTTCTACGAGGTCGCGCTGGAGCGGGTCGCGGACTAGAAGAGCCTCCTCAGGCCAGGGTTTGTGTGAGGGAGGGGAGCTCGCCGGAGCCCGAGGGCGAGTAGTCTCCCTTCCCCAGCACGGCGAACATGAAGGCGAAGAGGAAGATCAACACGAAGATCAATATGGCGAACGAGAGGGTACGCACCTCGCCTCCTTCCAGATCATCATAACAAATGTATTTTACTCCATGGGCTGCGATGCCGCCCGCAAAGTTACCAGAGTGCGAGTTAATGTACAATAACCCCGCTGTTTTGGGCAGGCCCATCTCTCATCGGACAGGAGGGCGGAGCACGTTGGATGTGGGCGACTCTGGGGGGCAGAGTTGGAGATCGATCCCTCTCTAGAGTACAGACAGGTTCAGGAGCAGGAGTGCAGGGAGCTGCTAGGTCTGCTCGAGGGGCTGGGTATAGCCGTTGCGGAGAGGATCTACCAGCCTGGAGACGTGATCTACAGTGAGGGGGAGTACGGCGATGCCCTCTACATACTGGTGTCCGGAGTAGTCAAGCTCTTCAGGTCCTACTCCGGGAGCAAGGAGGCCACCCTGCGGCTTCTGAGGTCCTGGGACATCTTCGGGCACCTGGCTTTCGCCGGTGAGGCGCGTCAGCTGGCCTACGCCGAGGCCGTCACCGAGTGTCAGGTGGTGAAGGTGCCCAAGATCTTCGTGGAGCGGGCCGTACGGCAGGACGCCAGGGTGGCGTTCAAGATACTGACGCTCATGGAGCTCCGGCTGGTGCAGTACGAGGAGCTGGTCAAGTGCCTGCTGCCGCGTGAGACGGAGGTACGCATCGCCAACCTGCTGCCGATCCTCGCGCAGAAGTTCGGCCAGCAGAACGGTAATGGGAGGACCACCATAAACCTCAGGCTGACCCATCAGGAGATCGCGGCCATGGTCGCCTCGACCCGCGAGTCGGTCACGAAGGTCCTGAACGACATGCGCAGCAGGGACGTGATCGGGATCGAGGGTGGGAGGATCACCCTGAAGGATCCCGGGGCGCTGGCCGAGCTGAGTGGATCGTAGGTAGGGGGAAGATCGGCCATCGGGTCTGATCTGGCGCAGTCCGTGCTCCTCGGCGCGGTGCAGGGGCTCACGGAGTTTCTGCCCATCTCGAGCTCCGGACATCTGCTCCTCGCCCAGCACTTCCTCGGCCTCGACGAGGAGAGGTTCGGGCTGGCTTTCGACGCCGCTCTGCACCTGGGGACGGCGTTCGCCGTGCTGGTGTATTTCTGGCGGGATCTCCTGCGGCTGGCGGTCGCCTTCTTTGCCTCGCTGAAAGGTCCTGATCTCGCGCACCCCGATCAAAGGATGGCCTACCTGCTCGTGGTGGCTTCGGTTCCCGCGGCGGTGGCCGGGTTCACCCTCGAGGGCTTCTTCACCACCTCCGCGAGGTCACCCTGGGTAGTCGTGGGTGCGCTGGTGGCCGTCGGGGTGATGTTTTTGGTGGGCGAGGCCGTCGGGCGCAAGCAGAAGGAAGCCGACGGGCTCTCCTTCCCGCAGGCGCTCGGCATGGGGCTGGCGCAGGCAGCGGCCCTCGTGCCGGGGGTCTCCAGGTCCGGTGCCACCATCACCTTTGGCCTCTTCCTCGGGTTGCGGAGGGAGGAAGCGGCCAGGTTCTCTTTCCTGATGAGCTTCCCGATCACGGTGGGGGCGGGGAGCTTCAGTCTGCTGGAGACCATCGGAGGGGGGATGGGGCAGGATGAAGCTCTGCTCTTCGGAGCCGGGCTCGCTTCGGCCGCGCTGTTCGGATACGCTGCGATAAAGTTCCTGCTCTCTTTCCTTGCCAACCACAGCCTGGGTATCTTTGCGCTCTACAGGTTCGCCCTCGCCGGGGCGGTGGCCGCGGCCCTCTGAGGAGCTTTGACACCGCGCCTTTGGATCTGCTAACTTATCAACAAGATGTTTGCATCGGAATCAGCCGTTCGCCATCGCAGCCTCGAACGCGAGGGGCTCCTACCCCTTCGATTTAGCTAGGAGGGCCTCCGAAGCCCTCCTTCCCTTCAGCGCTCTCCCGTCCACGAGATCCCAGGGAGGACAGGACATATGTTCAGCTCTCACCGTCACAGCACAGGCAGCTTCGGAGATGGGTGGTGGGGCTTTGTTTGCTAGAGAGAACGCCCGCGAGCTCCCCTCCGAGATGGGCGAGCTGCGGCGTATGATCGACGAGGTGGATGCCGAGATAGTGCGGCTCCTGGACCAGCGGGCGCGGCTGGCGCGCAGGGTGGGTGAAGTGAAGCGGGAGCGGGGTCTGGGCGCCTACGTGCCTTCCCGGGAGCGTGAGGTGATGGACCGGGTCTTCTCGCTGAGCGAAGGAGATTTCCCCAAGAAGGGGCTCGAGATGGTCTTCAGGGAGATAATCTCCTGCTCCATATCGCTCGAAGCCCGGCTCAAGATAGCCTACCTCGGCCCCGAGACGACATTCACCCACGAGGCGGCGCGCAGGGCCTTCGGTTCCAGCGTGGAGTTCGA
Organism: Rubrobacter sp. M3-4; assembly: GCF_059772285.1. Taxonomy (NCBI): domain Bacteria; kingdom Bacillati; phylum Actinomycetota; class Rubrobacteria; order Rubrobacterales; family Rubrobacteraceae; genus Rubrobacter; species Rubrobacter sp. M3-4. Next base: position 101,970 of record NZ_JCBAJP010000003.1, on the reverse strand, counting down.
GCCTCAGGCCTCTGTGCCGGAGGTCTTCGCCAGGGTCGAGCGGGGTGAGGCGCAGTACGGGGTGGTGCCGGTCGAGAATTCGATGGAGGGTGCCGTGACCCACACCCTGGACGAGCTCATGAACAGTCCGCTCAAGGTGTGTGGTGAGGTGTACCTCCCCGTCTCACAGAATCTCCTCTCCAAAGAGGAGACCCTGGATGAGGTCTCCGTGGTACGCTCACATCCGATGGCCATCGCTCAGTCCGCCGCCTGGCTCAGGAAATACCTGCCCTGGGCGAAGGTCGAAGAGGTGGAGTCCACGGGAGAGGCCGCCCGGAACGCCGCCTCGGAGCCGGGGGTCGCCGCCGTGGGGAGCGAGCTCGCGGCGGAGGTCTACGGTCTGAACGTTCTCGCTCGCAACATACAGGATTCCCGGGTCAACGCCACACGGTTCATAATCCTCGGTCGGTCGTGGGCCGGGGCTACCGGCAAGGACAAGACCAGCGTGGTCTTCTCCGTCAAGGACAGGCCCGGCGTGCTCAAGGACGCTCTGTCCGCCTTCGCCGACGAAGGGATAAACCTCACCCGCATCGAGAGCCGCCCGAGCCGCAAACGCGCCTGGACCTACGTGTTCTTCGCGGATTTTCAGGGCCATCCAGAGGAGGAGAGGGTGCAGCGGGCGCTCGCCAGGCTGGAGGAGTACTGCCCTTACGTCAGCGTGATCGGGGCTTACCCGGAGGCTCCACCGGAGGTCGTCTGAGCCTTGGGGTTCAAGCGGGCCGCCCGCGAGGTTCTGCGGGAGATCGGGCATCCTCTGCACTACAGAGACATCACCGACCTGGCGATGGACGCCGGATACCTGGAGAGCTCGGGGCGTACGCCGCACGATACCATGCGTGCCCGGCTCTCGGTCGACGTGAGGGACAACCCGCAGAGCCCTTTCACGCGCACCGCGCCCGGCGTCTTCGGGCTCAAAGAGTGGTCGGCGGAAGATAATGTATATTGAAAGCGGTCGTAACCCGGAGGCGCACGGAGGTTGCAAGGTGGTAGAGACAGCTGGCAAGACCGAGCAGGTGGCCTGGCAGATGATGCACCTCGAAGACTACGAGCAGAGGCTCGAAAGAGCTGCCCGACGGCTCGAGGAACTCTTTCGCGACCGGGATCTCGCGGCACTGGTCATCTACGAGGCGGTGCTCGCCAGAAGCGGGCGTCCCGGAGAGGAGATCAGGGACCTCGTCCGCCGTTTTCGGCGAACCTTCGAGGAGGAGGACGAGCCGCTCAGCATTCCGAAGGTCAGCAGTATCCTGAACTCCGAAGGGGACGAGTGGTTCTTCGGCAGCGGAGAGCTCAGGCGCATGGCCGGACGGCTCCTCGGGCAGTTCCAGCACCGGGTCGCGCAGTACAACTACCTCGATGAGCGAGAGGTGCTCCGGCGCTGGGCGGACTCGGCGGACACCAAGCTCTTCGTCCGGCGGCGCATACCGGAGACCGAGCCGGTCGCCGGTGTGGTCCCCGGCGTCGATCTGAACACGTTGCAGTATCTCCGGGTCGCCGCCGGGGGCAACACCGTCCTGCCCACCTCCCGGCTCGCCTCCGCGCTCGGCTCGCTGGGCGTGGGTTCTCCGCACGACGACTACGAGGTCATCGGGCTCGCGGAGGAGCTTGCTTTCGGGATGGAGCTTCCCGCGCCGCTCGTCGCTCAGATACTGGAAGAGATCGCGGAGGAAGGGGCGCCGGAACTCCCGGAGTATCCCGCCGGTCAGGAGGAAGGCGTTTCGGAAGAAGAATAACTCTCTTTCTGAGAGGGGGACTTTGCATTCGCAGGCAAGGTGATAGAATGCAGTAGCAATTACCAGTAGCTTGTCGGGCGGAGAGCTTACGGAAGACTCGTCACTCGGGATATTGGCTTTACACGAAAAGATCAAGGAGCAGGCATAGCATGGGAGAGTCCAAGAAGAGGGTTGCGCTCAAGCCGCACATAAAGCAGATACAAGAATGGGTCGACGCTGGAAAGAGCGACGAGTGGATAGCGGACGCCCTCGGCACCAGCGCCTCCTCCGTGCAGTCGTTCAGAAGCCGCAACAACATCTACCGGCGGGACAGGTCCAACCAGGAGCCGGAGAGCGTCTTCGAGGGGGTGCTCGACCATGGGGAGCGAGACGGGTGGGGGTTGTGGTTCGACCCGTCGGTGGCCGAGGACCCGATATGGAAGAAGAACTGGGAGAAGGTCGACGCCGTGGTCGTAAAGGTGAGCGGTGAGTCGATCGTCATAGAGCCGGATCGGACCGGCGAGCAGGAGCCTCAATCCTCGGAGCGGAACCGGGGTGAGGTAGAGGAGGGTGCGGACGGGGGGCGAGGAGGGGAGGAGCGCAACGGACACGCCCGACGCGAGCGGGGAAAGGTGAAGTGGTTCGATCCTGAGAAGGGGTACGGTTTCCTCGTGCGCTCCAGCGGTGAGGACATCTTCGTCCACCACTCGGAGATAGAGGGGGATCCCGGGGCGCTGGAGCCCGGGGGTAGCGTGGAGTACGAGGTGGGAGAGAACGAACGCGGACCCAACGCTCGCAGGGTCAGGCTGCTCTGAGCGTGATCAATCGGTCAGATGAGAGGTGGAGGCGAGCTCGACCAGTTCGGGCTCGCCTCCATCGTTCCGGCGCAGGCGGGTGATCGAAGCGTTCGGGGCCCTCTCCGACCCCGGCAGGATGCCTTCTCCGAAGAGTGCTCTCAGGTAAGCCCGGATGGCACCACCGTGGGAGACGATGAGGATTCTGTCTCCCGGACCGTGGCGGGAGAATATGCCGGAGAGGGCCTGCTCGAACCTCGCGAGCACCTCTTCGTCGGTCTCGGCGCCGACCAGGAGCCAGCCTTCCTCTTCCGGCAGCGAGGCCAGCTTCGAGACCAGCTCGGGCATCTTCTCCTCCCGCTCGGCGCCGGTGGTGCCTTCGAGGATGCCGCCGTGACGTTCCATGAGCCCGGACACCGGCACGATCTCCCCCCGGTATCCCGCCTCACGCGCGATGATCTCGGCGGTCTCGAAGGCCCGCGAGAGCGGGCTCGTGTAGATGGCCGTGATGCGCTCGGCTGCGAGCACCGCCCCGGTGAGGCGCGCCTGCACCCTGCCCTCCTCCGAGAGGGGGTAGTCGAGTTGTCCCTGCCACACGCCTTCGGCGTTGGCCGTAGACTGACCGTGACGGACCAGGATGACTTCCAGCGGCATCACGGGGGAACAGGTTAGAGTATGCGGCGGTGGGTGCGCAAGCCCCGGGGCCGTCAGCCGTAGCGCCGGCGCAGCTCGCGGATTATGTACGACGAGTCGACGAGCACTTCGTCTCCGATCGTCAGGATGGGGATGGCCCGCTGTCCGGAGAGGCGGATCACCTCCTCGCGCCCGTCGGCGTCGGCGTCGACAGATTCGTATTCGAGTCCGAGCCTGTCGAGTTCTTTCTTTACCCTGCGGCAATACGGGCAGTAGCTTCCGGTGAAGAACCTTATCTTTTCCTGCTGCTTTACCGCTTCGCTCAAATCTTCCTCCACAAATCTGGCACTCAAATCCGCCGAAGACGATTATAACGCCGCAGCGGTCGTCTCCGTTTTCGTGGAAGCGTGCTGGTGGGGATGGTAGTGTTTCGGAGAGCGGCCCGGCGGGGCTTCGCCCGTCGGGTGGACGGTAGGGGACGGCTCGCCGAGAGAAGGGAGCAGGTGAAACCGCGCAGAGTCATACGCCGGAAGGGTACTGGATGGTGGCGCGTGGCCGTCGCGTTGGTGGGTTCATTCTGCCTTCTGATCGTCGTGTTCGCCGGGGCCGATTACTCGATGAACGCGGGAAAGATCCACGGTGGGGTTTCGGTCGGTGGCGTGGATCTCGGCGGGAAGACCCCGGCGCAGGCCCGCGAGATTCTCTCGCGGCAGAAGCAGAGGGAGCTCGGGGTCATACACCTGCGGGGGCCGAAAGGAACTCGTGCTCTGAGCGCGCAGAGTCTCGGGATGAACCTCGACGTGGGCAGCAGCGTGGAGCGGGCCTACTCGGTCGGGCGTAGCGGGGGGGTGTTCGGGGATCTGATGGACCGGGTACGGGCGGATTTCGGCGCCGTGAAGGTCGAGCCCGCGATCGACTACAGGCCGGAGGTCGCGAAGGAACAGGTTCGGCGGATGGCGTCGCGGCTCGATCGAAGCCCGAGGAACGCCTCAATCAGGATATCCGGCGGGCACGTCCGCGTCATCGACGCCAGGGAGGGATACAGGGTCGATCGCACCAGGACGCTGGAGAGCATCAGGGGCGCGGTGGAGTCCATGTCCGGGAAGGCGAAGATCTACGGTGAGACCATCGAGCCTCAGGTGCCCACCTCTTCAGCCGTCGCCGCAGCCCGGAAGGCCCGCGGCGCGCTCGAGCACGACGTCACCCTGAGCGCCCTCGGGCGGCGGTGGACGCTGAGCCGGGGCGAGATCGGACGCGCCCTCTACGTGACGCGCAGCGGCAGAGACCTCGAGGTTCACCTCAGCCCCGGGAGGTTGCGCGAGAGCCTCTCGGGGGTCTACGACGCGCTCACCGTCAGGCCGGTGGAGGCCGGGTACGTCGTCGACGGTCCGCGCGACATAAAGGTCACCCCGAGCAAGAACGGTCGGAAGATAGAGAGCGAGAAGCTGATCGGAGCCATTCGGCGCGGCGTTTTCTCCGGGGACTTCCGCTACGAGGTGCCGCTCGCCGTCTGGAGGCCGAAGCTCACCACCGACGAGGCCCGGCGGCTCAAGCCCACCCAGCTCATCGGGGAATACCGCACGAACTACATGACCTACAGCGACGACCCCGGACGGGTGAAGAACCTACAGATAGCTTCGCGCGCCATCAGCGGCAGGCTCGTCGCTCCCGGGGAGATCTTCTCGTTCAACGCGGTGGCCGCTCCCCTGCACTACTACCCGACCAAGGTGATCGTCGGCGGAAAGGTGGAGAAAGCCGACGGTGGGGGGCTGTGTCAGGTCTCCACCAACCTCTACATGGCCGCCAACGAGGCCGGTCTCGAGCCCATCGAGCGTCATCCGCACTACGCCGAGCTCCCGTACGTCCGTCCCGGCTTCGACGCCACGGTGTGGTTCGGTTCCCTGGACATGAAGTTCAAGAACACCTCTCCCGGCTACATCCTGCTCGAAGAGTCTGTGGATACGAAGACCGGATGGGTCACCGCCCGCATCTACGGCAGGCCGACCGGGAAGCACGTCGAGATGTGGTCGAAGAAGGTCTACTCGAGCCCGAAGATGACCAAGTGGGTGACCTACAAAAAGGTCACCAAGGACGGCAAGGTCCTCTTCGACGGGGTCCTGCACACCGACACCTACAAACCCCTCAAGAACGACTAGGCCGTGCGCGGCTGGTCGGCTATCTCCACGACGAGTTCCACCTCGACCGGGGAGCCGAGCGGGAGCTCCGAGACACCGACGGCCGTCCGGACGTGGGTGCCCGCCTCGTCGAAGAGCGCGCCCAGTAGCTCAGAGGCCCCGTTCAGCACCTCGGGCTGACGGTCGAAGCCCGGAGCGGAGGCCACGAAACCGCCCACGCGCACGATGCGCGAGATCTTCTCCAGGCCCCCGGCACGTTCCGCCGCCGCGGCGAGGGCGTTGAGGGCGCAGATCCGTGCTTCCTCCCGGGCCTCCTCGACGCTCACCTCCGCGCCCACCTTGCCCCGGACACGGAGTTCGCCTTCCCGGAAGGGGAGCTGCCCGGCGGTGAAGACCAGGTTGCCGGAACGCACGGCCGGGACGTAGGAACCGGCCGGGACGGGGACCTCGGGCAGCTCGTAACCCAGCTCCCTGAGCCTCTCGTGTGGCGTGACCGTCATCTCTAACGGATCGCCTCCTCGTACTCGCCGGGGTCGTAGATCAGGGGATAGCTCGTCTCCAGCACGTCTCCCGCCGTCACCTCCCCGATGAAGACGGTGTGGTCCCCGGCGTGCGCGGTGTCCCGCAGTCGGCAGTCGAGATAGGCCAGACAGTCGAGCAGAAACGGCGAGCCTCCGGGTGTCAGGCCGTAGGGAACGCCCTGGAACTTGTCGTGGTACTCGCCGCTCGTCTCGGCGAAGTGGGTGGCCACGTCTACCTGGTCCTCGCGCAGGATGCTGAGCGAGAAGGTGCCGCTCTCGAGGATACGATCGTGCGTGTAGCGGTCGTTCCTGACCGCGACCGCGACGCAGGGCGGGCGCTCGGCGGCCTGCATGACCCACGAGGCGGTCATCGCGCTGGTCTCCTGCCCTCTCCTGGTCGCCAGCACGTAGACGCCGTGGGTCATGTGCCTCAGCGCTTCGAGGATCGAACTCTCTTGCTGTGGTTCCATGTCCACCGGGTACGTTCCGCCTCTGTAATCTCGCCTTTCGTATGATTCTACCAGCAGCGAGTATACTGCTCCCATGCCGAGGACGGGAGATGTCGTGCGACGGGCAGCATCTTGAGCTCCACAATAGCAGGCATAGGCGTGCTACAGGCGGTGGTCTACCTGCTCTTCATCCGGGCCGTCGATCTCTACGAGCGCGAGCCGCTCTCCTACGTGGTGGCGGTCTTCGTGTGGGGGTTTACGGTCGCGGTCTTCGTCTCGGTCGTGTTCGAATCCATCCTGCAATACACGCTCGGGGTGATGACCAGCGCGCGCTTCGCGCACGCCCTGACGGCGGTCCTGGGAGCGCCGGTGATAGAGGAGTGCGCGAAGGGGGCTGCGCTCTTTCTGGTTTTCCTCTTCTCCCTGCTGCTCGCCCGTTCCCGGGGGGAGATGGAGTTCTCCGGCGTGATGGACGGCATAGTCTACGGCTCGGCGGTCGGTTTCGGTTTTTCGCTGGCCGAGGATCTCCTCTACTACGTGCAGTTCGGTCCCGAGACCTTCGTGGTGCGCCGGTTCTTCGGCGGCTTCGGGCATGCCGCCTTCACCTCGCTCACCGGTGTCGGGATAGGGCTCGTGCCATGGGTGCGCACGCTTCCGGCGAAGGTCGCGCTCCCGCTTCTCGGGCTGGTCGGGGCGATGTTGCTTCACGCCGCATTCAACCTGACCGCCACGCTCTTCGGAGCCCTGGCGTATGCTTTCCTCTTTCTCGTGGTCCTCGCGTACCTCGTCCTGATAATCCTCTGGCTGGCCTTCGAGCGACGCGTCATCCGACAGGAACTCTGCGAAGAGGCCCGGATCGGAACGATAGACCCGCGGGAGTACCCCCTCATGCCCACCTACTTCAGGCGCAAGCTGCACTACGCGCGGCTGCTCTCACGGGGGAGGTTCGGGCACTGGAGGACCGACCGGAGGGTGCACGCGGCGGCGGTGGATCTGGCCTTCACCAAGCGTCTCGCCCGCCGAAGCGGCGATCCGGCGCGGCGCGAACGGGTGGAGAGGCTCCGGGAGCGGATCTTGCAGTTGAGAGGGGTGAGCGTGGGGGAGCCGGAGGGACTCTGAGCGGGGGACTCTCGGGCATCATCCTCGCCGGGGGGGCGAGCGAGAGGATGGGCGAGGACAAGCTCCTCCTCGAGGTCGGTGGGCTCACGCTCGTCGAGAGGGTCTACCGGGTGCTGCAGGTTGCCTGCGAGGAAGTGCTCGTCGTCGGGAGGGATTCCGTGCCGATCGCCGGGGTGAGGTTCGCCCGGGACCTCCGGCCGGGCCGCGAGGGACCGCTGGCCGGGATCGAAGCCGGGCTACACGCCGCCGCTCATCCGGTCGTCTTCGTGGCGGCGGGGGACATGCCCTTCCTGTCCGTGGGGCTGGTGGAGAGGCTCGCCGGTCTGGTCCGCGGGGGGGCGCGGGCTGCGGTTCCCTGGTGGGAGGGGCCGCACCCTCTCTGCGCGGCCTATGACAGGACGCTCCTTCCGCGGGTCTCATGCTTCCTGGACTCCGGGGGGAGAGCCGTGCGCGGGTTCCTGGGCAATCTGGAGCGTGTGATCTACTTAGGAGAGGACGAACTCTCCGGGATCGGGGATCCCTCCCTGATGCTCATGAACGTGAACACGCCTGAAGATCTCGCGCGGGCGCGGCGGGTGGCGGGTTGAGGGCGATCTTCCAGAGCTTGGGAGACCTGATCAAGCTGCTCGAAGCATACCGGAACGGGCCGCCCTCCAGTCCGGACGGTGCGGAGGTCGCCGTGGTGCTGGGGGCGCAGGTGGTGAGGGGCGGGAGGCCGAGCGCGACCCTCAGGGCCCGGGTCGAGCACGCGGCCCGCCTGTACGCCTCCGGGCGGGTCCGGAAGATCATCGTCACCGGCGGAGTGGGGGAGAATCCACCCAGCGAGGCCGAGGTGATGGCCGATATACTGCGCTCCCGGGGCGTACCCGACGAGGCGATCCTGCCGGAGAAGGAGGCGCTCAGCACCTGGGATTCGGCCTGGCTGGTCGCGGACATGCTGCACCGGATGGGGACGGGATCGGTGGTGCTCGTCACCGACCCGCTGCACTGCGTGCGGGCCGTCGAAGCCTTCGGCGAAGCGGGCGTGCGTGCTCTGGCCGAGCCGGCCTACGAGAGCCCCATGTGGTACAGGAAATGGCGGCGTACGGGGCAGCTCGTGCGCGAGGCGGGGGCGATCGTCTGGTACAGGTTCCATCATCGTATGGGTTCGCGACGTCCTCCCGCGCCGGGCACTTAGAAAAACATCCGCCATGGTGTATTCTCTCGGGAAGAGATGACGGAGACCAGAGACAAGAGCGCGGAGAACACTCAAGGACCGCTACGCATCGGCTTCTTCTACGGCGTCGTGGCGGTCGTCGTCGCGATCGTCACCAACCTCTACTTCCTGTTCATCGACCCTGGTACCACCAGCGAGTGGCTGCTCGCCGTGATCCAGCAGTACCGCACCCCGTTCGCGCTGACCGTCTACCTCTTCCTCGGCATACTCGCCGCGCTGCGGGTGCGCCCTTCGCGGCTCGACCCGGGCTCTTCCTACGGTTCTCTCCTCGTGCGCGACGGCGCCCTCGCGGCCACCGTCATCGCCGTGATGGTCTGGGGGGCGCTCTTCGTGATCCTGGCGCTCGAGGCCACGGTCTTCGCCGGGGCGATGCGCGACTATGCGCAGGCGGCCGCGCCCAGGATCGTCCACTACGTCAACGAGGCGCGAAAGATCCTCAGCAACCCACCCCCTCCGGCCCGGGTGGGACCGGTGCGCTCTGCTCTGCAACCGCCGCAGCTCTGGGATCTGGGACGTTCGATCTTCAACGGCGTCCTGCGGGCTATCATCATGGGGGGTGTGGGGGCCGCCGTCGGGGCCCTGCGCGGCCGGAACCACCGCGGCGGCGCCGCGGGCGGAGAGCCCGAAGGCGAGCCGGCGGCCGAGCGAGAGGGATGAGAAGAGGGCGCCCCGCAGAGGGGCGCCCTGACAGCGACCGGCTTATGCCCTCGCTTAGGAGGAGAGCTCTTCTCCCGGCTTCATGACGTGGACTATGAGGTCCGGCGCGATGCTCTGCGCCTGCTTCTTGAACTCCTCCGGCGTCCCCGGCAGGAACGGGAAGGTACCGTAGTGGATGGGCACCGCGTGACGCACGCCGAGTAGCCTCGCCGCGTGCGCCGCCTCGAACGGGCTCATCACGAGCCGGTCCCCGATCGGGAGCAGCGCCAGGTCCGGTCCGTAGAGCTCGCCGATCAGGCGCATGTCTCCGAAGATCGCCGTGTCGCCGGCGTGGTAGAGCTTGAAGCCGCTCTCGAACTCCAGCACGAACCCGCAGGGCTCCCCGGCGTAGATCACGGTCCCGTCCTCTTCGGTGATCGAGGAGGCGTGGTGGGCGTTGACGGCTGTTATCTTCACCCCGCCGACCTGCCCGGTGCCGCCCTTGTTCAGCGGGAAGGTGTTCTCCACGCCTTTGGTGCCGAGCCAGTTGCATATCTCGAAGTTCGCGACGACCGTGGCCCCGGTCTGCTGCGCGAGGGGGACGGCGTCCGCGATGTGGTCGAAGTGTCCGTGGGTGACGAGGATGGTGTCGAGCTCTCCGACCTGTTTGAGCTCGTCGGGCGTCTGGGGGTTGTCGGTGAGGAAGGGGTCTATGATGATCTGCTCGTCACCCGCCGTGGTGATACGGAACGTTGCGTGTCCGAGGTAGGTTATCCGGGTGCCACCGAGCATTTCTTCCACTCTTCATCCTCCTTTCGCTGATCGAACCGAGGTAAAGACCTCTCTAGCTATACCCCGCCGTAGCGTCCGGGAAACAGACCAGGCTACTGCACTATACTCTTGCGAGGAGGTTCGGAGAACGCGAGGAGCAGTCGAGTGGCTTACCTTCCGATAGAGGACCATGGCATCATCGGCAACCTGCGCACCGCGGCGCTCGTGGGCAGGGACGGCACCGTAGACTGGCTCTGCCTGCCGGCGTTCGATTCGCCGAGCGTCTTCTGCTCGATCCTGGACGACGAGAAGGGAGGGCACTTCCGGCTGCGCCCGCTCTCGCACGCTCGCAGCCAGCAGATCTACCTGCCCGACACCAACGTGCTGCTCACCCGCTTCCTCTCGCCGGAAGGCGTCGTCGAGATCCTCGACTACATGCCGATCGCCACCGGTTCCGGACACAGCCGTCTGGTACGCAGCGTGCACGCCGTACGCGGCGAGATGCCCTTCGAGCTCGAGTGCCGCCCGGCCTTCGATTACGCCCGCGCCCGGCACACCGTCTCGGTCGGCGGGCGTGGGGCCGTCTTCCGGGGGGAGGACGGCAGCGTCCTCGGCCTCTCTTCGAAGATCCCGCTCGAAGAAGGACCAAAAGGCTCGGTGCGGGCCCGCTTCACGCTGGGGGAGGGCGAACGCACCACGTTCGTCCTGCGCGGGCTCGACGGGGAGGACGACCCCGGGGAGGCACCCTCCGAGGAGGTCTTCAACAGGAACCTCAACGAGACCGTGAGCTACTGGCGGCGTTGGATCTCCCGCTGCAACTACCGCGGGCGCTGGCAGGACATGGTCCGGCGCAGCGCGTTGGTCCTCAAGCTCATGGTCTACGATCCCACCGGGGCACTCGTTGCCGCCCCCACGATGGGGCTGCCCGAGCAGATCGGGGGCGCCCGCAACTACGACTACCGTTATACCTGGCTCAGGGATGCCGGGTTCACCCTCTACGCCCTCATAAAGCTCGGCTTCGACGAAGAGGCCCACAACTTCATGGGCTGGCTCAGGAAACGTTGCGAGGACGGCGGGGATGGCATGCTGCAGCCCCTTTACTCGATCGACGGGAGGAGCGAGATAGAAGAGTACACCCTCGACCACCTCTCCGGATACAGAGGCTCCCGTCCTGTCCGGGTCGGGAACGCTGCCTACAAGCAGCTTCAGCTCGACCTCTACGGCGCGGTCCTCGACGCCGCCTACCTCTACAACAAGCACGGTGCCCCCCTCGACTACGACCTCTGGAAGGATCTGCGCCAGACCATAGGGTGGCTCGCCGAGAACTGGCGTCAGCCGGACGAAGGGATGTGGGAGGTGCGCGGCGGCCGCCAGCACTTCGTCTCTTCGAAGGTGATGTGTTGGGTGGCCCTGGAGAGAGCCGTCCGCATAGCCCGCCAGAGGGGGTTGCCGGCCGGCGAGGGACGCTGGGTCGAAGAGCGCGACGCCGTCTACGAGGAGGTTATGCAGCAGGGGTGGAGCGAGGAGAAGCAGAGCTTCGTCCAGCACTACGGGTCTCAGGCGCTCGACGCGGCGCTGCTCCTGATGCCGCTGGTCAAGTTCGTCGGTCCCATAGACCCGCGTTGGATCTCCACGCTGGACAGGATCCAGCAGGAGCTCTCCTTCGACACCCTCGTCGACCGCTACCGGGTTGGAGAGGCCGCCGACGACGGCTTCGAGGGTGCCGAGGGCAGCTTCAGCCTCTGCTCTTTCTGGCTCGTGGAGTGCCTCACGCAGGCCGGGAGGCTCGACGAGGCCCGACTCGCCCTGGAGAAGATGTTCTCCTATGCCAACCACCTCGGGCTCTACGCCGAGGAGATAGGCCGCAGCGGCGAGGCCCTGGGCAACTTCCCGCAGGCTTTTACACACCTCTCCCTGATCAGCGCGGCCATCCACCTCGACCGTGCTCTGGGAGGCGGCTGAGACGGAGGAAGAGAGGAGTATTTCATGAGCGAGCGAAGGATAATCGCGGCCGCGGTGCAGATGTCATCCACCCCGGACAGGGAGGAGAACAAAAAGACGGCGGAGCGCCTCATCCGCGAGGCCGCATCCGCCGGGGCGGATCTGGTGAGCCTGCCCGAGCTCTGGAGCTGCCACGGGCTCGAGAAGGTCTACCGGGAGAACGCCGAAAGCATCCCCGGGCCGACGACCGATTTCCTCGGCTCGCTCGCTCGCGAGCTGGGCATCTACCTGCTCGGCGGCTCGATCCTCGAGAAGGTGCCCGGTTCGACGCGGTTGCACAACACCTCGACCCTTTTCGCTCCGTCGGGGGATCTTCTGGCCGTCTACCGCAAGATACACCTCTTCGACGTGAAGGTGGCGGACAGAGAGTACCTGGAGAGCAGAACCATGGCGCCTGGGGAGCAGATCGTGACGGCGAAGGCGGGGCCGGCCACCATCGGGCTCTCGGTCTGCTACGACGTCCGCTTCCCCGAGCTCTACCGCATGCTCGCGCTCGCCGGCGCGGAGATCCTGATGGTCCCGGCAGCCTTCACGCTGCAGACTGGGAAGGACCACTGGGAGCTTTTGTTGCGGGCGCGGGCCGTCGAGAACCAGGCGTACGTAGTCGCCCCGGCGCAGTGGGGACAGAAGGCCGACGGGCGCTGGACCTACGGGCGCAGCATGATCGTCGACCCGTGGGGGGTGGTGCTCGCGCGGTGTCCGGATAGGGACGGCTTCGCGCTCGCCCCGCTCGATCTGGGGTACCTGGAGCGTCTGAGGGCCGAGTTCCCGGCGCTCGCCAACCGCCGCCCCGAGGTCTACCGGAGCGCTCTCTAGTAGAGGGGGAAGTTGCCCGTTTCGAGCTGTCTCAGCACCCTCTCGCGCAGGGCCGAGAGGTCCGGAGGGGAGGCGTAGAGCTCGGAGAGCGGCCTGAGGAGGTCCCTCGCTCCCTCGGGGGCATCTGCTCCCTCGGGAATCACCAGGTGGGAGCCGTCGCGCAGCTCCAGGAGGCGCTTGCGCCCCCCGCGCTTGCCCCGCTTGTGCCGGTCCTCCCCCGCCACCTCGACGATGTCCATCGAGTAGTCGATCATCGGGGCGGAGGCGATCGCCCCGCCCACCCCGTAGGCGTCGCAGACCGGGTTGAGGTGCAGGATGTACTCCACGTCTATCCCGCCCGAGGCGAAGAGCTTCACGTGCGAGAAGCCGTTGCGGTCGAGCTCCCAGCGTACCTCGCGCATCAGGTCCCGGAAGTCCCCGCGTCGGTTGCCCGGGGTGTCTAGCCGGACGGCGGTTATGGAGTCCGGGATCGCCCGGGCGGCCTCCAGCGCGCCCACGGTCTCGTCGTCGAAGGTGTCTATGAGGATCGTACGCGGCACCTCCGGGTCCATCACCTCGTCGAACGCCTTCGCCGCCTCCGCCGTCGAGCCCAGGATCAGGACGAGCGCGTGCGGCAGCGTGCCGGTCGCCGGGATGCCGAGCCGCTTGGTCGCGAGGTCTACCGCGACCATGTCGCAGCCTCCGAGGTAGGCGGAGCGTTCGATCACCGGCGCGACCGAGGGGTGCATCCTGCGCGCCCCGAACGAGATCACCGGGCGGTCGCCCGCTGCGAGCCGGCATTTGGCTGCGGCGGTCGCCACCCCCGAGGCCTGGCAGAGGAACCCCAGGATCGCCGTCTCGTGCTCGGCGAACGCGCCGTAGGGACCGGAGAGGGCGAGGATCGGCTCGTGCGGGCGGCAGATCGTCCCCTCCGGGACCGCGCGTGCGTCCACCTCCACGTCTTCGAGCAGGTACGCCACCTCATCTAGGCCGGCCACCACGAACCACTCGTCCTCGTTGGAGCTCTTGTAGGAGACCTCCATGCACACCGGGGTGTCTTCCAGGCCGCGTGACTTGAGAACCTCCATCGTGCGGTGGAAGTACGAGTCGGCCACCTTGGCCGACTTTATCTCCTCCTCGGTGGCCGAGTTGAACCTGTCGATGCCGATCTCACCCACGATCCAGACTCCTTCTCGGGACTCCTGCCTGTTCTTCAGAGAGGCTATGATAGCCAATCCCCGACCTTTCCTGACCCGAAAGAGGGTGGATTTCTCCCGGTGACGAAGCCGTTGGCTTGTAGAATAGCTGTACCATGAAAGCCGAGACAGAGACGAACCAGGATTAACGTTCGGGTTCCGTAGAGGCCGGAGGGAGCCTTCCTTTGCGCACGACCGAAAGACCCGTTGGCATATTCGGCGTACCGATGGACCTTGGACAGAGCCGCAGGGGCGTCGATATGGGGCCGAGCGCCATCCGCTACGCCCGGCTGCAGGGCGCCCTGAAGGAGCTGGGCTACGAGGTGAAGGATCTCGGCAACGCGGGCGTACCGCTTCCCGAGCTCGTCGAGGACGGTGAGGGTATACGGCACCTTGAGAGCATAAGGGTGGTCTGTGCCAAGGTTTGCGAAAAAGCCGCCGCGGTCGCCTCCGAGGGGATGACGCCGGTCTTCCTCGGCGGTGACCACTCGATCTCCATCGGGACCGTCTCTGGGGTGGCCAGGGCCGGCAGGACGGGCGTCATCTGGATCGACGCCCACGCCGACTTCAACACACCGGAGACCTCCCCCTCGGGGAACATCCACGGGATGCCGCTCGCGGTGCTCGCCGGATACGGTGACCCGCGGCTGGTGGAGATAGGAGGCGAAGGAGCGAGCGTACGTCCCGAAGACGTGGTGATCGTCGGGCTGAGGTCTGTAGACCCCGAGGAGCAGAAGCTGCTCCGGAAATCCGGTGTCACGGTTTTCACGATGAAGGAGATAGACGCCTACGGGGTGGCGAGCGTGGTCCGCCGGGCGCTCGGGAAACTCTCTGGTCTCGAGCGGGTGCACGTCTCCCTCGACCTAGACGCGGTGGATCCGGAGATAGCCCCGGGGGTGGGTACGCCGGTGCGTGGAGGGTTGACGTATCGTGAGGCGCATCTCGTGATGGAGCTCATCAGCGAGTCGGGGCTTCTTACCTCGCTGGACGTCGTGGAAGTCAACCCCATCCTGGACGTGCGCAACGGTACCGCGGAGCTCGCGGTGGAGCTGGTCGCCAGCCTGATGGGGCGTCAGATAATAGGGCTGCCGGATACTCCCTCCGGAGGCGGCGGGTCTGGATAGAGAGGACCGTTTGAAGAGGGAGACTCACCACCACATAAGACAGACGCTCCTCGGGCTCGGCGGCGGCGTGCTCTTCAGCGCCATCGCGCTCATCATCGTTGCACGCGAGCTCAGGGGCGAGAGCGTGGAGATCACCGGCGTCGCTCCTCTGGCGGCGGCTGTCTTCTTCGCCATTTTCACCTGGTTCGTGCAGGGAGCGATGTTCTCCGTGCTCTTGAAGCCGCTCGTCGGGCGCTACGAGTACCGCGGTATGATCCGCCTCTACCTGGCATCGCATTCGGTCGGGGACATCACCCCGTTCATGGGCGGGGAGGTGCCCTACGAAGTATGGGGGTTGAGCCGGGCAGGGCTCTCGCCCGGGATGGGCGGGGCCCTTCTGGCGGTCAAGGCCATCCTGAACTTCACGGTCTTGGTCTCAGGTACGGTGGTGGGGTTCTTGCTCTACGGCGGTTACTTCTCGATCAAGGACAGCGGGAAGATCCTGCTCGCCATCGCTGTAGGAGCGGTGTTGGTGTGGGTGATCGTGGCTTTTGTTCTCCGCCGCAGGGGAGAGGGCGCGAGGCGTCCGACCGGTGGTTCCGGGGAGGATGGCGACTGGCGACAGAAGGCAAGGGCGTTCTACGCGGACCTCCGCTCGGGTTTCATGGAGATCTGGCGCAAGGAGCCGGGAGCGATCTTCGTGTGCACGGGGCTGCACATCGTCTACTGGCTCTCCTACACGGCGATCGGAGCGCTGGCGCTCATGGCTGGCGGCTGGAATGGCAACCCGCTGGAGGCCATGGCGGCGCAGTTCGTCGTGTACCTTCTCCTGCCGCTCTCTCCGACGCCGGGCGGGAGCGGAGCCGCAGAGCTGGGGTTCGCCGCCCTGGTCGGCTCCGGCTCCGGGGGATCGCTGCTCGCGGGGATCATGATCTGGCGGAGCCTGAGCTACTACCTCCCGATGGTGATCGGGGCTTTCTTCGTCGGACGGGACATAAACGAGGGGCTGCTCTCACGGTTGGAGAGCCTCAGAGAACACTGATCTCTAGCCGGGATCGAGTACCCTCGCGAGGGCTGCTATCGCGCGGGGATAACGATACTGGATTCCCATGTGTCCTCCGTCGAAGAGCTCAAGGGTGTGTTCTATCCCGAGCTTCTCGAGCTCCCGGGCGAAGGCCCGCGCGCCGAGGTCGAGATACCACTCGTCCGACTTGCCGGCGTCCAGATAGATGGTGCGCATGCTCGCCAGCTCTTCGCCGTATCGTGGCGCCATCCGGACCGGATCCCACTCGAGCCACCTCTCCCAGACCTCTTCGACGAGACGCCCGGTCTCGGTCTCGAACGGGAGGAGCGCCTTTCCGGGGTTCTCCTCGTCGGGCGAGTAGCAGGCCGCGTAGCCGTAGACCTCGAGCGGCACGCCGTGGCGCTCGAACTCCATCGTCTCGGCCTTGCGGAAGCGCTCGAAGAAGGTCTCCCACGATCCCTCGAAGTGGTCCCTGAGGATGCGGGCCGTCTTCGGGAAGTCCGGCAGGTAACAGGCCTCGAAGAGGGCATCGCCTGCGTGGGAGGCGAGCGCCCCGAAGACGTCCGGACGGAGCATCGGGACCACCATCGCCCCGTAGCCTCCGCTCGATTTCCCGGTGAGCCCGCGGTGCTCGTGGGAAGCGGCGGTCGGGTAGCGGCCGTCGATGAACGGGACCACCTCGTCGCAGAGGTAGTCCATGTAGCGTCCGGTGGACGTGGAGTTTATGAACTGCGACCCTCCGTATGAGGTCCACGCGTCGACGAAGACAACTATCGCCGGGGGGCAGGAGCCGGAGGAGAAGAGCTCGTCCACGCGTTCTACGACCGTCGGTTCGAACGCGCTGCGGTTGAGCCACATGTCGAGCTGGCCGGTGAAGCCCTGTATCACGTAGATGGAGGCGAAGGTGCCCCCGGAGTCGATCTCCGGGGGCACGTAGACGTAGAGCGGACGGCGGGAGGGATCTCCGAGGGGGTTGTCCGCGAGGATCCCGGACTCGACCGTCAGGCGCTCGAATCGGCCCCTCAGGGGACGGTCCCAGGGAGGGCCCGGAGGGCCCTCCACCTCCTCGAGCGCCACGCTAGCCCACGATCCCTGCGACCAGCTCGCCGACCTCGGTCGGGTTGGTCGCGGCCTTGATGCCAGCCTTCTGCAATGCCTGGCTCTTCGCCTCGGCCGTGCTCTCGCCGCCGGAGACGATCGCACCGGCGTGTCCCATCGTCTTGCCCTCCGGGGCGGTGAACCCTGCGATGTAGGCGACGACGGGGGTCTTCATCTCGCTCTTCCAGAACTCCGCGGCCCGCTGCTCGGCGTTGCCGCCGATCTCCCCGATCATCACGACGCACTCGGTCTCCGGGTCCTCCTCGAACTTCCTGAGGATCTCGACGAAGTCCGAGCCGATGACCGGGTCGCCGCCGATCCCGACGGCGGTCGACTGGCCGATCCCGCGCTGGGTCAGCTCGCTCACGATCTGGTAGGTGAGCGTCCCGCTGCGGCTCACCACGCCGACCCTGCCCGGCTTGAAGATGTCGGCCGGCATGATCGAGACGTTCGCCTTGCCGGGGGAGAAGATGCCCGGGCAGTTCGGCCCGATGAGGGTCGCCTCCTTGAGCGGCAGGTACCCCGAGACGCGGAGCATGTCGTGCACCGGGATGCCCTCGGTGATGCAGCAGATCGTGCCGATCCCGGCGTCCAGCTCCTCGAAGATGGCGTCGGCGGCGAAGGGCGGGGGGACGAAGATCACGCCGGTGTTCGCCCCGGTCTGTTCCACGGCCTCCTCGACCGAGTCGAAGACCGGGATACCCTCGAAGCTCTGGCCGCCCTTGCCCGGCGTGACACCGGCGACCACGTTGGTGCCGCTCGCGAGCATCCTCCGCGTGTGGAAGCTGCCCTCGCGCCCGGTTATCCCCTGGACCAGGAGCCGGGTGTTCTCGTCTACTAGGATCGCCACGCTACCGACCCCCTTCGCTCGCGAGCTCGACCGCCCGGCGGGCCGCGTCGAGCATCGTCTTCTCGGTGTGCACGTTCTGCGGGGTGTTCTCCGAGAGGATCTTCAGGCCCTCCTCGGCGTTGGTCCCGTCGAGCCTGACGACTATCGGGAGGTCTATGTTGGTGCGCTCTATCGCGGAGAGGAGGCCCTTCGCCACCTCGTCTCCGCGGGTTATGCCGCCGAAGATGTTGAAGAAGACGCTCCTCACGTTCTCGTTGGAGGTGACGATGTCGAGCGCGGTCGCGATCTTCTCGGCGTCCGCCCCGCCGCCCACGTCGCAGAAGTTCGCCGGCTCGCCCCCGGCCTGCGCGACCACGTCCAGCGTGCTCATCACGAGCCCCGCGCCGTTCCCGAGGATGCCGACGTCCCCGCCGAGCTTGACGTACTGCAGCGAGACCTCCCGGGCGCGCCGCTCCTGCGGATCCGCGGCCTCGACGTCGCGCATCTCGGCGATGTCCGGGTGCCTGAAGAGGGCCGAATCGTCCACCGTGACCTTCGCGTCGAGCGCGACGATGTTGCCGTCGCGGGTGAGGACGAGCGGGTTGATCTCGACCAGGTTCGCATCCAGCTTCTCGAAGGCCTCGAAGAGGTTCGAGAGCGTCCTGCCGAAGCTCTTCGCCGCTTCACCCGACAGCCCCGCGGCGGACGTCAGCCGCCTCACCTGATAGGGCAACAGCCCGACGAGCGGGTTGGCGTGCACCCGGACTATCGACTCGGGCTTGGTCGCGGCGACCTCCTCGATGTCCACCCCGCCCTCGGTCGAGAAGAGGATGAGCGGAGCCTTGGCCTCGCGGTCGACGGTGACGGAGAGGTACATCTCCCGCTCTATCTCGGCCCCGGCTTCGACCAGCACCTTGCGGACCCTGTGTCCCCGGATCTCCATCGCGAGGACAGCCTCTGCTGCCTGCTCGGCTTCGGTGGGGCTCCCGACCACCTTGATGCCCCCGGCCTTGCCCCGACCTCCCGTCAGGACCTGGGCCTTGACCGCTACCGTCCCGCCGCCGAGCGTCTCGGCCGCCCTTCTTGCTTCCTCCGGCGTGGCGGCGACGATCGACGGCAGCGTCTCGATGCCGAAACCGCGCAGCAACTCCTTGCCTTGATGCTCGTAAAGATCCAAGCGAAAACTCCCGAAGCTCGGTTTTACCTCACAAATTCAAAAAAATTATACAGAGCGTGCGGAGCGGGTTCAGTTATATACTTCTCTGCCGTGGGCGTAGGGACCGCCATAAACGTGGCCACCGTCCTCGCCGGAGGAGGGATAGGCACCCTGGCCGGGGGGCGTTTCCCGCCGAAGATGCGTGAGACGGCCATGCACGCCATAGGCATCGTCACCCTGCTCGTCGGTGTGCAGGATTTCTTGAAGTATCAGAACCCCCTGGTACCGCTCATCAGCGTGATCGTGGGGCTCTTGGTCGGGGAGTGGGTGGACATAGACTCCTGGTTGCGCCGGCTGGGGGACGGCCTCGAAGCCCGCTTCTCGAAGGGGACGAGCCAGGTCAGCCGGGCCTTCGTAACCACGAGTTTGCTCTTCTGCGTCGGCCCGATGACGATCCTCGGCTCCATAGAGGACGGCCTTCGCGGAGACTACAGCCTGCTCGCGCTCAAGAGCGTCCTCGACGGCATAGCGGCGCTCTCGTTCTCTTCCGTGCTCGGGTGGGGCGTGATGCTCTCGGCCGGCACCGTACTCGTCGTCCAGGGCTCGATAACCCTCGGTGCCGGGTTCCTGCAGGAGGTGGTGACGAAGGGGATGATCTCTGCGACCACAGCCACCGGCGGCATACTCATCTTCGGTCTCGGGCTCGGGCTTCTGAACCTTAAAGAGATGAGGGTCGCCAACATGCTCCCCGCACTGCTCGTCGCTCCTCTGCTCGTGGCCGTCTCTCCCGTGTTGCATTTGTAGGCCGGGGGGCTGGTGTAATATCCTGAGGTGGACTTGGTCTGAGCTTGTCTGAGGAGCGGAGGTACAGGATGGCGGAGCGTACGACTGAGGAATGGCGGGGGAGCCCGCTGGACGTGGAGGGTACCTTCGACCCCTACGGGATCGAAGAGGTGGTGCTCAGGTTCGACGACGGCACGAGCGACGTCTTCAGATCCAAGCTGCGCGACAGGTTCTACGCCTACGAACTGCACCAGATGGCCACCTACCTGGAAGCGATAGCCGACGACATACGCAAGAGCGAGAAGAGAGAGCGGGAGTCCTGAAGATGCACGGCATAATAAGAGAGAGACAGACCGAGAGACCAGACCACGAGAACATGGCCGTGCGCGAGGTCGTCCTGCGCTACGCCGACGGGAGGACGGCGACCTTCGTGCCCGACGCCGATCGTGAGACCTTCAACCACGACGACATGATGGAGCTGGTGAAGGTGTTCGAGAGGGCTTCGGCGACGGCCGAGTGGTCTGAGACGGCCGAAGACCGTTCACCCCGGCAGTAGACTACTAGCGGTACCGGTCGTACTGGTCGTAGAAGTCCTCGTCCGGGTCTATGTCCTCACCGGCGAGCTCGCGTCTTCTGAGATCCCACAGGACCTCCAGAGAGTGTTCGATCTCTTTGAGCCTGGCGTGGTCCGCGGCGGTGGCGTGGTGTTCGCTCTCGCGCGAGAGGATCCTCTCGCGTTCCTCGGAGAGCTCTTCGATCTTCCTCAAGACCTTGCTCTGCATCACGAATCCTCCCGGGACGTCACGGAGGGCATTGTATACCGCGGGTAAACGTGGTTGCCAGCGGGCTGCTTTCGTGAGGGGGTAGTGGGTTGATCGGGCGGGTTCATCACGTCGCGTACGCCGTTGGGGATCTCAGGTCGGCGGTCGCCTTCTACGAAGAGGTTTTCGGGATGCGGCACCTTCAGACCGAGATGAGCGAAGAGCAGGGGGTGCTCGCGGCGCGCCTTCAGGCCGGAGATGTGGAGCTGGAGCTGCTGCAGCCCACCAATCCGGACTCCCCCGTGGGTCGTTTTCTCGCCCGGCGGGGTGAAGGCATGCACCACGTCGCTTACCTCGTCCCGAACCTCGAGCGGGCGCTCGGAGAGCTCGAGAGCCGGGGGGTCGAGCTCGTGGACCGCGAGCCGCGGGTCGGCTTGGGAGGGAGAAGGATCGCCTTTCTCCATCCGCAGAGCACCTTCGGCGTCCTCACCGAGCTCGTCGAGGAGAGGGGGGAGTAACCTTGTCCTCCGGCGAGAAGCTCTTCACGGAGAGCGGGATAGAGGTTCGCCCCTTCTACGGACCCGACGACCTCGAACGCTTCGACTACGGCGAGAAGCTCGGTGATCCCGGCGAGTACCCCTACACCCGCGGTGTCTACCCGACGATGTACCGCGGACGTCCCTGGACGATGCGCCAGTACGCCGGTTTCGGCACCGCCGAGGAGACCAACCGGCGCTTCCGGCACCTCATAGAGCGGGGCCAGACCGGACTGTCCGTCGCCTTCGACCTTCCGACCCAGATGGGGCTCGACTCCGACCACCCGCTCGCCGCGAGCGAGGTGGGCAAGGTCGGGGTGGCGGTCGACTCGATCCTGGACATGCGCGAGCTCTTCAGCGGCATACCGCTCGGTTCGGTCTCGACCTCCATGACGATAAACGCCACGGCCCCCATCCTGCTCCTCCTCTACCAGATGGTCGCCGAAGAGCAGGGGGTGCCGCGGGAGAGGATCTCCGGCACCACCCAGAACGACATACTCAAGGAGTATCTGGCGCGGGGCACCTACGTCTATCCACCCGGACCCTCGATGCGTCTCGCCACCGACCTGATCTCCTACTGCGCCCGCGAGCTGCCCCGCTGGAACCCGATCTCCATCTCCGGCTACCACATCCGCGAGGCGGGCGCCGACGCCGTGCAGGAGGTCGCCTTCACGCTCGCCGACGCGGTGGCCTACGTCGAGGCGGCCCTCGGGGCCGGGCTCGAGGTGGACCGCTTCGCCCCCCGGCTCTCCTTCTTCTTCAGCGCCCACAGCGATCTCTTCGAAGAGGTCGCCAAGTTCCGGGCTGCCAGGCGCATGTGGGCGAAGATCATGCGGGAGCGGTTCGGGGCCAGGGATCACAGGAGCCTCAGGTTGCGCTTCCACGCCCAGACTGCCGGTTCCACGCTCACCGCACAGCAGCCCGAGAACAACATCGTGCGCACCACCGTCGAGGCGCTCGCGGCCGTGCTCGGTGGTACCCAGTCGCTGCACACCAACGCCTACGACGAGGCTCTCGCGCTCCCCACCGAACGCAGCGCGACGCTGGCGCTGCGCACCCAGCAGATCCTCGCGCACGAGAGTGGCCTCACGCGCGTTGCCGACCCGCTCGGCGGTTCGTACTTCGTCGAGCGGCTCACGGACGAGGTGGAGGAGGCCGCGTGGAGGTATCTCCGGCAGATAGAGGAGCGCGGGGGTGCGGTCCGGGCGGTGGAGGAGGGATATATGCAGCGCGAGATCGAAGAATCCGCCTTCCAGCGTCAGCTCGAGCTCGAACGTGGAGAGCGCGTCGTCGTGGGCGTCAACCGCTACGAGGTCCCCGGGGAGGAGCCTGAGATAGAGCTTCACACCGTCGGGGATTCCGTCGGAGAGGTGCAGCGCGACAGGCTCCACCGGCTCAGGGAGATGCGCAGCACCGGGGCGGTCAAGCGGGCGCTCGCGGAGCTCAAGCGGGCCGCGCTCTCCGGCGAAAACCTCCTCTATCCGATGAAAGAGGCTCTGCGTAACCTCGCCACCCTGGGGGAGGTCTCCGACACCCTGCGCGAGGTCTTCGGCGAATACCGGCCGTGATCCTATCCGGTCGAACGGATCGAAGGCTGTGATAGTATTGATCCGAAGCTTTCAGGAGATGGTCGTTTCGGCCTCCGGGGCCTCGAGGAGGGTATTGAAAGTGGCTAACCTTTTCCGCAGACGGGAGGATAGGCGTCGACAGGACGGGCCGACCGAGGACGCCGTCCGGGAGGCTTTGAGAGACGTCCGCGACCCGGAGATAGGGCGCGATATCGTCTCTCTCAACATGGTCCGCGGCATCGAGATCGACGGCGGCAGGGTCAGGGTGGGGGTTGCTCTCACCACCGCCGGTTGTCCTCTCAAGCACCGGATCACGAAGGACGTCACCGACCGCCTGAAGATGGTGGAAGGCGTCTCCGAGGTAGACGTCGACTTCGGCGTGATGACCGACGCCGACCGGCAGAACCTGATGAACTCCCTCTCGGGAGGAGAACGTGAGATCGCCTCTGCCTTCCGCGACGAGTCGAAGACCCGCATCGTCGCCGTCGTCAGTGGCAAGGGCGGAGTCGGTAAGAGCACCGTCGCGGTCAACCTCGCGGCTGCGCTTCAGCGGGCGGGCAAGACCGTCCAGATCCTCGACGCCGACGTGCACGGGGCTTCGGTGCCGGTGATGCTCGGGGCTCTGCAGAAGCCCAACGTCATAGACGGCGTCATCTTCCCGATAGAGTCCCCGACCGGGCTCAAGTTCATCTCGATGGGGAACTTCGTCGGCGAGGGGCAGGCGATCATCTGGCGCGCCCCGATCGTCAACAAAGCGCTCGCCCAGCTCATGCGCGACGTCTACTGGGGCGAGCCGGACTTCGTGATCGTGGACATGCCCCCCGGCACCGGCGACGTGGCCCTCACGGTGGCGCAGATGATCCCGAAGGCCGAGGCGCTCGTCGTGACAACCCCGCAGGCCGACGCCGCGCGCGTCGCCGTGAAAGCCGGGAAGATGGCCGTTCAGGCCCACCTCAAGCTCGACGGCGTGGTCGAGAACATGAGCTACGCCGAGTGCCCGGAGTGCGGCCACGAGATGAGGATCTTCGGCGGCGACGGCGGCGAGAGGGTCGCCGCGGAGCTCGGCTCGCGCATCCTCGGGCGCATCCCGATCCTGCCGGATACGACGGGTGAGCCCGGAAGGTGCCTCTTCGAGGAGGGCAGCTCCCCGGCGCGTGCTTTCGACGAGATCGCGGCGAGCATCTCCAGCATGAAGGTCCGCAAGAGGATACAGGTTCTCTAGCGCGCCAGGCGCAGCTGACCTGGAAAACCGGAGAAGCGCGCCCGGATCACCCGAACCCCATCCTGGTTGACGAAGTCGGCGCCGCACGAGAGGCGGCGCCGCTCCTCGTCCTTCTCCAGCACCGTCACGGTGCAGGTGATCGTATCGCCGACGAACACGGGCGCCAGGTATTCGAAGTGCATCTCGGTGGCGAGAAAGCCGAGCATCCCGCCGATGTGGGTGAGCATGCTCCCGGTGAGGAGCCCCGGGATGGTCCTGCGGCCGTACCAACTCTCCCTGGCGAACGCTTCGTCCTGGTGGTAGGGGTTGTGGTCGCCCGTGACGTCGCAGAAGAGGGCGACGTCACCCTCGGTGAAGGTGCGCCGGTAGGTGAACGTCTGCCCGACGCTCACCGCGTCGAACGCTTCCTTCAGGCGTCGCTTGAACCCCGGCGTCGCCTCGGGCACGGGCTCGTCAGCCGATCAGACCAAGCTGCCTGACCGCGTCACGTTCTTCTTTCAGCTCGCCGACGGTGATCTCGATCTTCGAGCGGGCGAAGTCCCCGACTTCGAGCCCTTCGGCGATCTCGTACTCGCCGCCGCCCGAGAGCCGCACCGGGAAAGAGGAGACGAGGCCCTCCTCGACGCCGTACTCGCCGCTCGAGGCGACGGCCATCGAGTGGAGGCCTTCGGCGCCCAGCATCCAGTCGTGGACGTGGTCTATGGCGGCGTTCGCCGCCGAGGCGGCCGAGGAGGCGCCGCGGGCTTCGATGATCTCCGCGCCGCGCTTGCCGACGCGCGGGATGTACTCGTTCTCGTACCAGTCCATCTCTACCAAATCCACGGCCCGCTGGCCCTTCACCCTGGCGTTGAAGAGGTCGGGGAACATCGTCGGCGAGTGGTTGCCCCACACGACGAGGTCCCGGATGTCCTCGATACCCACGTCCAGCTTCTGGGCGAGCATCGAGACGGCGCGGTTCTCGTCGAGGCGGGTCATCGCGCTGAAGCGCTCGCGCGGGACGTCCGGGGCGTTGTTCATCGCGATCAGGCAGTTGGTGTTCGCCGGGTTGCCGACGACCAGCACGCGCACGTCGTCGGCGGCGTGGTCGTTTATGGCCCGGCCCTGGGGCTTGAAGATCTGACCGTTCGCCTCCAGAAGGTCGGCCCGCTCCATCCCCCTCTGGCGAGGTCGGGCGCCGATGAGCAGGCAGACGTTCGCGCCGTCGAAGGCCTCCTTGGGGTCGGCGGTGATGTCTATGGACTCCAGGAGGGGAAAGGCGCAGTCGTAGAGCTCCATCGCGGTGCCCTCGGCGGCCTTGAGGGCGGGTTCTATCTCCAGCAGCTTCAGCCGGATCTTCTGGTCGGGGCCGAGCATCTGACCCGAGGCTATCCTGAACAGTATCGCGTACCCGATGGCGCCTGCGGCGCCGGTGACGGTCACGGTCTTCGACACTCTGGCATGCCTCCTTTTCTCGTTGCCTGAGGGCCGTGCGCTGGAACGGTCCTCAGGATCTTCGGGACGTGCTTGTCAGCATACAACCTCGAAACTCATGATAAGTGAATTCCCGCCGTTTTGCCGGGGCCTCTCTGCATTAAAATCTCCTCTCCGAAGGAACCACAGACGGCAAACCCCTGGGAGGTGCTTTGGAGGTAAGCGAGGCCATAGAGTCGCGCAGGAGCGTGGGGAGGGTCAAACAGGATCCGGTCCCTCGTGAGCTCGTCGAAAAGATCCTGGAGAGCGCAATACACGCTCCGAACCACAGGATCACCGAGCCGTGGCGCTTTTATGTCTTCGTCGGGCGGGGCCGGGGCAGGCTGGCCCGGGCGAGGGCCGAGCTGGCGCGCATCATGGCCGAGGAGGAGGGTGAGGACGAGGAGCTCGCGGCGGGGCGCATAAGCCGTGAGCGCAAAAAGGCTTTCCGGGCGCCGGTCGTGATCGCGGTTATCTCGAAAGGCGGGCGCGACGAGGTCGAGACGATCGAGAACTACGCGGCCTGCTGCGCGGCCGTGCAGAACATGCAGCTCACCGCGCACGACCTCGGGCTTGGTTGCATGTGGCGCACCGGCGCCGCAGCGTACCACGGCTACATGCGGGACTTTTTCGGCCTCGAGGAGAAGGACAGCATCGTCGCCTACCTCTACATCGGCTACCCGGATGCCCCGAAGACCCGGCGCAGACGCAGCCCGGTCGAGCGGATGACGACCTGGTACGAGGGCTAGGACCCGAGAGGGACCGCTTCGAACCCCTTCTCGGTGCGCCTGACCCTCACAAGGGGTTCCGTGGGTTCGTGGTAGAGGATGACCGGGGCGTCGAGACGCGCGGCCTCGGAGAGCACCTCGATGCGGTTTGTGCGGGCGGCCTTCGGGTCGGTGTCCACGGAGCTTATGAGGTCGGGGTCGAGCCAGATCTTCGCCGGTGCGAGATCCCCGGTGTAGAGCGCCAGCTCTTCGCCGGACCCTATCCAGACGATCTGATGTCCCTCGGCGTGTCCCGGGCGCACCTCGACCCTCACGCCCGGGAGGATCTCCCGCTCCCCTTCGAGCAGCTCGCACCAGCCCTCCTCCACCGCCCGCTCGACGAGCGGGACGGCCTCGTGGCGCTCCTCCTCTTCCGGCATCTTCCGGGCCTCTTCCAGTGCGGCCCGCTGCACGTAGACCGTCGCGTTCGGGAAGCTCCTCGGTCTCAGCGCCCAGCCGATGTGGTCCGGGTCGAGGTGGCTGAGGATGATGGCCGTGACCTCCTCCGGTCTGTATCCTGCTTCTCTCATGCTCTCGAGCAGGTCCAGCTTTCTCCTCAGTTCGTAGCGGCCTTCGAGAGAGGCAGGGAGCTCCGGCCCGAAGCCCGCGTCGATCAGGACGTTCCCTTCCCCGGTATCGAGCAGGATGGGGTGCATCGCTCCCTTTATCCTCGCCCGGCTCTTCACGCCGAGCAGGTTGCCCGCGTCGGTGATGAAGGTCCCGTCGTCGAGCACGACCACCTTCGATCCGGAAACCGTGATCTTTTGCTCAGACACGTCCGCCCTCCTTCCCGCCCCCGACCGCACCTCTCAGCGCCGCAGCGAGCGCGCCGGGATGGCCCAGCATGCGGTAGATCGGGACGTCCCCGATGAACCCTTCCACGAGCGTCTTGCGGGCGCCGGGGTGCTTCTCGCACGCTTTGAAGAGCGGCTCGAGCAGTCGCAGGTTCGGTACGAGCCGGACGAGCGCGTAGCCCGAGAGATGCTCCCGGCCCCTGCGCCTGAGGAGCTGCCTCTCGTAGCCGCGCAGGAGACGTGCCGAGAAGTCTTTGCGCGAGTGCGCCTCGTACGCCCACGCGGCGGCGAGCCTGCCGGACTCTATCGCGTAGCCGACCCCCTCGCCGCTTATCGGGTGGATCATGCTGCCAGCATCCCCTGCGCTCATCATCCCCTGCGAGTGACGCCTGGCGCCCCACATCCCCATCTTCAAAGACCAGCTCTTCGGCGGCCCTTCGGGCTCGGCGTCCTTGAGCCACTCTTTCAGCCGCGGCTCCTCAATGAATCGTTCGTAGAAGTCCTTGAGGTTCCTGCCCGTCTTGTGGATTGTGCGGGTGGAGACGCCCGCTCCTACGTTCGCCGTACCGTCGCCGAAGTGGAAGACCCAGCCGTAGCCCGCCCCGTGCTCGTTCATGTCGCGGGTGACGAAGACGTGCAGGTAGTCCTTGTCCGGTCCCTCGATCCCCCTGAAGTACTGCCTGCAGGCAACGGCGTTCTGGTGCGCCTTCATCCCCTCCGCCGCGAATCCTCCCACGCCGTCGGCCGCGACGACGAGCGGAGCAGAGAAGCGCAGCGTCTCGCCGTCTCTCTCGGCCGCGACGCCGGTGATCTCTCCGGTGGAGTTTCGGAGGGGTTCGGTGGCCCTGGTCTGCGGCAGGAACCTGGCTCCCGCCTCCTTCGCCCTCTCGAGGAGCTTCGCGTCGGTCTCGATGCGCCGGGAGGTGTAGCCGTGGACCCCGTTGAGGGTGGGAGGGACGCTCTGCTTGAGAAAGGCACTCTCGGTGTAGATGCTGAAGCCGCGGAACCTGCCGTGGTGGGGCTCATCGAGCCAGTCGCCGAGCCCCATGAGGGATATCTCCGAGGCGGCGTGGGGCATGAGACCGTCGCCGCAGGGCTTGTCGCGCGGGAATCCCTGCCGGTCGATCAGGAGCACCTCGAGCCCCTCTCTCGCCGCGTGGTAGGCGGTGGAGGATCCTGCGGGTCCCGCTCCGACGACGATGAGATCGTAACGCTCTGGCATCTCTCCTCCCGGCTCTCCGCTCAAAGGGCGCAGCGGGCATTATACTTGCGGCGGGTTCTTGCTTTTTGGGAGGTGTCAGAGGATGCCCGTCGATCGTACGAGACCAGCCAGGTACAAACCCGGCGACAGGGCCGCTCTTAAGGCGACCGGACAACCGGTCGAGATACTCGACGTCCGCAGGGCCGAGTTCATCCCGGACTTCGTCTACAAGGTGAGGGTGCTCGCCGAGAAGCCCGCACGACCATACAACCTATCGGTGCCCGAGCACGACCTCAAAGACGCCTAGAAGTCCTCAGGAGAACCCCTCTCCGGCGGTGACGCTGATGTAGGCGACGTCCACGAGCGGCACGCCGTTTCTGAGCGCCCGGTCGACCGAGCGCATCAGGGCTTCTGCCGCTACCGAGGGGTCAGGGAAGTGGTTGTCGAGCAGGCGGGCGGCGCGGGCGATCTCGTAGAAGGAGAACCGGCGCCGCTGGCTCGTTAGCTGGCGCACCGCCGAAAGGACCTCGGTGCTGAGAGAGACGAGCTGTTCGAGCCTCCAGCGTACCTCGTCCCCGGTCAGGTTCA
This sequence comes from Rubrobacter sp. M3-4, assembly GCF_059772285.1. Taxonomy (NCBI): domain Bacteria; kingdom Bacillati; phylum Actinomycetota; class Rubrobacteria; order Rubrobacterales; family Rubrobacteraceae; genus Rubrobacter; species Rubrobacter sp. M3-4. The sequence goes on along the minus strand of NZ_JCBAJP010000003.1, from coordinate 73,077 downwards.
TACTCTGGTAGACGCGGGCGATCTCCGCGATCTGCACCAGGGCCCGCTCTCGTTTCGAGAGGCGCTCGATGGTGCTCTCCTCCAGGTAGCGTCGGGCCGTGATCCGGGCGAGCTCCAGCCTGCCCTCCGGGCTCTCGTACCGCGCGGGTTTGGGCCACTCTTCCTGCGGGGCGTTCCGCGGTATCTCGGCCGGAACCTCCCGGCCACCGGCGAAGATGCGCGGTACGTGCCCTCCGGCGTAGTAGGAGATCTGCCGGGCCATCCTGTGCAGCGCGGGAGATTCCCGCGAAGCCCGGATCTCCACCCACCTGCGCTCGCTGCTCGCGTAGAGACGCTCGAGCGCCCTCCAGGTCGCGTCTCCCCTGAGGTCGAGCTCTCCGGGCCTCTCTACCCTGACTTCGATCCCGAGGTTCGGGATCTCGCCCTCGTAGACCTCTTTCATCGCTTCGAGGAAGCGCTCGAATTCCCGGTCGACGTTGCCGGAGAGATAGCGTCGCCGCTCGGCCGGAAGCACGTACATCAGCCGGCTCTTTATCCGTCGCTCGCGGCCTTCGGCGGCCTTCAGGTGATCCACCGCCTCGTAAAGCTCTCTCCTCCTGCGGTAGACGAGCTCAGAGAGCCGCCGGACCTCGGGATCGTCCGCACTCCTGCCCTCCCAGAGCTCGTCCCTGGCGGCGCAGGCCGCGTCGTGGGCGTTGCGCGCCCGCATCACGGCGCGCTCCTGCTTCTCCTTCTCCCGCTGGGCTTCTCCCAGCTCCCGCTCCAACGCCTCTATCGTGGACGGCATAGGGAACCCGCTTCCGTCTCTCTCCGCCTCTCGAACCAGATTTTACAGCAGTAGTGCCGCCGAAACGATTCCGGATACCAAAATTCTGTTGCGTATGATACAAATAGTCTGAGTGTAGTCATCCTGCGTAGAAGGAAGGAGAGAGCATGAGCTTTCAGACCGGTTCCGGTGGGGCCGGAAGTGCCCCGACGGGCAAGGAGTTCGAGCCCTCGGTCCCGTTCTCGAGCTTCGTGGAGACGGCGAGGGAGGTTTTGCTGAGGCCGGTGGGATTTTTCCGGGGCATCGCGAGGGAAGGAGACTATCTCAGCCCGCTCTTATTCGCCCTCATCTGCTACGTGACCTCGGCTTTTCTGGGTGGGGTCATCGGCATGATCTCGGGGAGTGAGGGGATAGGCGGGTTCATCGCGGGCATCGTCTCGGGCCTTGTGGGCGGGGTGATAGTGCTTTTCGTCGGGGCCGGGATCTACCACCTGCTGGTGGTTTTGCTCGCGGGCCCGCAGCGCGCCGGATATGAGGGGACCTTTCGCGTGGCGGCGTACGCCTCGGTCACCGCGCTGGTGAGCTGGGTTCCACTGGTCGGCTGGATCTTGAGCCTCTATGGCATCTATCTTTCGATCGTTGGCATTCGGGAGGTACACTCCACGAGCACGGGGCGGGCTGCCGCGATCGTGTTGATCCCCGTCGCCGTGGTGTTCGTACTCATGTTGATGTTGATGGTGCTCGTGGGAGCGGCGATGTTCTTTGGGGCGGGCCGCTGACAGGTGATCTCCCGCTCAGGGGAGCTATACTGGAGAAGTTGATAGGGAGGTTTTCAGGCTAACAAGGGAGATTTCACGTGGCACAAACCGTTACCCTCATCCCCGGAGACGGCACCGGCCCCGAGCTGACCGATTCGGTAAAAGAGGTGATCGAGGCGCTCGGGGTGGACATCGAGTGGGAGATCGTCGAGGCCGGGGAGAGCGTGATGGAGAAGGAGGGCACGCCGCTCCCGGACTACGTCCTCGAATCCATCCGGCGCAACAAGGTCGCTCTAAAGGGGCCGCTCACGACGCCCGTCGGGACGGGGTTCCGCTCGGTCAACGTGGCGCTGCGCAAGGAGCTCGATCTGTACGCCAACATCCGGCCCGCGCTGAGCCTGCCGGGGCTCGACCTCCCGTACAAGGACATAGACATCGTCCTCTACCGGGAGAACACCGAGGACCTCTACGCCGGCGTCGAGCACTGGGTCGGCAAGCACGCGGCGGAGTCCATCAAGATCATCACCGAGGAAGGCACCGAGCGCTTCTGTCGCCTGGCCTTCGAACGTTCCAGGGAGCAGGGCCGCAGGCACGTAACGGTCGTTCATAAGGCCAACATCATGAAGTACACCGACGGGCTCTTCCGGGACGTCTTCTTCCGGGTCGCAAAAGAGTACGAGGACGACTTCGAAGAGATAGACGACCGCATCGTTGACAACATGGCGATGCAGCTCGTCACGAAGCCTCATCTCTACGACGTGCTCGTCTGCCCCAACCTCTACGGCGACATCCTCTCCGATCTCTGCGCCGGCCTCACCGGGGGTCTCGGGGTCGCGCCCGGAGCCAACATCGGGGATGAGATAGCCGTCTTCGAGCCGGTGCACGGCTCCACCCCCAAGTACGCCGGCCAGAACAGAGCCAACCCGCTCGCGACCCTGCTCTCGGCCAAGAACATGCTCATCCACCTCGGTTACGAGGAGGACGCGGAGAGGATGCAGCGAGCCATAGAGGCGGCTCTCAAGAGCCCCGAGACGCGCACCAAGGACCTCGGCGGGACCGCGGGGACCAGGGAGTTCACGAAAGCGATCGTGGCCAACCTCTGAACCCTGGAGCGCGGGGGCCTGAAGAAGGTGAGGGTCGAGAACCATGGGCCTGCACGCACCGGCCTGAGACCGTCCCGCAGGGCCTTGCGTATAGCGTACTTCACAGAGACTTTCCTCCCTGCAACGGACGGCGTGGTGACCCGTCTGCGCCACACCCTCGATGAGCTCTCCCGGCTCGGAGACGAGGTGATCGTCTTCGCCCCCTCCGGGGGGCCCGAGCGCTATGCCGGGGCCAGGATCCTGGGGGTTCGCGGGATTCCTTTCCCGATGTACCCCCAGGTCAAGCTCTGCCCGCCCCATCCCGGGCTCGGGCGGGCCTTGAGTGAGTTCGAGCCGGATGTGGTTCACGTGGTGAACCCGGTGATACTCGGGCCCGGGGGCGTCTACTACGCCCGCAGGATGGGGGTACCGCTCGTCGCCTCCTACCACACCAACATCGCCACCTACGCCTCGCTGTACAGGCTGGGTTTCCTGACGAACTTCGCCCGCCGGGCGATAAGAGGGTTGCACAACCAGGCCAACCTCAACCTCTGTACCTCGGAGGCGACGGCGCGTTACCTCCGGAACGAGGGCGTCCGACACGTCCGGCTCTGGCCGCAGGGGGTGGACTCGCGCCTCTTCTCTCCCGAGAAGCGCTCGGTGTCCTGGAGAAAACGCCTCTCCGGCGGACACCCCGAGGACCGTCTGCTTTTGTTCGTCGGCAGGCTCGCTCGAGAGAAGGGGATATCTTCCCTCAAGCACGTTCTGCGGGAGCTGCCGGGGGTAAGGCTGGCCGTGGTAGGTGATGGACCGGATCGCGGGAGGCTCGAGCAGGAGTTCTCCGGCCTGCCGGCAACCTTCACCGGCTTTCTGCACGGTGAAGATCTCGCGCGGGCCTACGCTTCCGCGGATCTTTTCCTCTTCCCTTCTACCACCGAGACCCTCGGGATGGCGATGCTCGAGGCCATGGCCTCCGGGCTCCCGGTCGTGGCGGCCCGCAGCGGGGCTTCGGAGGAGGTGGTGGAGGAGGGAAAGAGCGGGCGGCTGTATTCGCCCAAGGACCCGTCCGGTCTGGTCGATGCCGTGAGCGGGATACTCGGAGACGAAGAGCGGATGCGTCGGCTGCGGACGGGAGCCAGAAGTGCGGCTCTGGGACGCAACTGGCAGAAGGCCACGCTCACCCTGCGGGGCTATTACGAGCAGCTCCGGCGGGCGGTTGTAAGGTAGGCTGAGGCGTGCTAAATTACACGGGCGACCGGGATGTTAGGCGGACGTAGCTCAGCTGGTAGAGCATCACCTTGCCATGGTGAGGGTCGCGGGTTCGAATCCCGTCGTCCGCTCTGGCCGCAGAGCCGGAACAGGACCGGCGCCGGCCGGCTTTGGCGGCATGGCCGAGTGGTTAGGCAAGGGTCTGCAAAACCCTGTACCCCGGTTCGATTCCGGGTGCCGCCTCCCGGCTTTGCTGAGAACGGGCGATTAGCTCAGGGGGAGAGCGCTTCCTTGACGCGGAAGAGGTCAGTGGTTCGAATCCACTATCGCCCACTACTCCGTACCGCGTACGGTCCTCGAACTAGCTAGCCGGCACTTATCTCCACCCTGTCCACCTTCCGAAACAGAGAGGCGCAGGATCTATGTCTTCAGTCAGGTTGCCCGATGGAACTGAGTTGCACGTCGAGCCCGGTGAGCGGGCCAGGGACGTCGCGCGGAGGATAGGCTCGCGCCTGGCGCGCGATGCCGTGGCGGCGCGCGTGGACGGGCGGCTCGTCGACCTCGAAGCACCGCTGGATGGGGCACGGGAGTTCGAGGTCATAACCAAGGATTCACCTGAGGGGCTCTACGTGATGCGTCATTCGGCGGCGCATGTGATGGCGCAGGCGATACTCGAGCTCTATCCCGGCAGCAGGCTCACCATCGGACCGCCGGTCGAGGACGGTTTCTACTACGACATCGAGGTGGCGGGGCGCATAACCGAGGAGGATCTGCCGCGCATCGAAGAGAAGATGCGCGAGATCGTGGAGAGGGATCTCCCCATAAGGCGTGAGGAGGTCTCCAAAGAGGAGGTCGAGCGGCTCTACTCGGACAACCCGTACAAACTGGAGCTGATCCGGGATCTGGAGGACGGGGAGATCTCCATCTACCGGCAGGGTGATTTCTACGATCTCTGCCGGGGGCCGCACGTGCCGAGCACGGGCAGGATCGGGGCTTTCAAGCTGCAGAGCGTCGCGGGGGCCTACTGGCGCGGGGACGAGAACAACCCCATGCTCACCCGCATCTACGGCACCGCCTGGCCTACGGAGAAGCAGCTCAAGGCTTACCTGCGACGGCTCGAGGAGGCTCGGGCGCGCGATCACCGCAGGATCGGACGCGAGCTCGATCTGTTCACCTTCTCGCCCGACGTCGGCGCTGGTATCCCCATCTTTCTGCCCAAGGGTGAGATGCTCAGGCACCTCATGGAGAGCTTCGTGCGCAGGGTGCAGAGCCGCCACGGTTACGAGCATGTCTGGACCGGCAACGTCGTGAACGAGAAGCTTTATGCCCGCTCGGGGCACCTCGACCACTACCGGGATGCGATGTTCCCGCCGATGAAAGACGGAGAGAACGTCTACCGGCTCAAACCGATGAACTGTCCGAGCCACATGGTTCTCTTCAACTCCCGCGCCCACTCCTACCGGGATCTTCCGGTCCGCTACGCGGAGTTCGCCACCCTCTATCGTTACGAGAAGAGCGGGGAACTCTCCGGCCTGACGCGGGTGCGCGCACTCACCCAGGATGACGCCCACGTCTTCTGCACCGAGGAGCAGGTACAGGGAGAGTTCGCTCGGGCGCTCGCGATTATCCGGGAAGTGCTCGATACCTACGGTTTTACCGACTACCGGGTGCGGCTCTCGCTGCGCGATCCGGACAGCAGCAAGTACATCGCCGACGAGGAGAAGTGGCAGCGGGCCGAGGATGCCCTGCGGAGGGCGCTCGACGCCGCCGGGATATCCTACGAGCCGGTCGAGGGAGAGGCTGCTTTCTACGGGCCGAAGGCAGATTTCATGGCCAAAGACGTGCTCGGCCGTGAGTGGCAGCTCTCGACGATCCAGGTCGACTTCATCCAGCCCGGGCGGCTCGGGTGCGAGTACGTCGGTGAGGACGGGGAGAAGCACACCCCGGTTCTTCTGCACCGGGCGGTGACGGGAACCACCGAGCGTTTCATGGCCGTGCTCATCGAGCACTACGCGGGGGCGTTCCCGGTCTGGCTCGCCCCGGTGCAGGCGGTGGTGATCCCGGTCGCGGATCGTCACCTGGAGTACGCCGGGATCGTGAGCGAAAAGCTCGGTGGCGCAGGAGTGCGCGTCGAGGTCGACGACTCGCCGAGCACGATGCAGAAGAAGATCCGGGAGAACGCCCGCAAGAAGGTCCCCTACCTCCTCGTAGTCGGGGATGCCGAGGCCGAAGCCGGGAGCGTCAACGTGCGTCGTCGCGGGCAGAAGGAGCAGGAAGAGATGACCGTGGACGGGTTCGCCGCGCTGGTCCGGAGCGAGGTGGAGGAGGTTCTCGGTCCCCATGGACTTCACGGCTGATGGCAGAGTATAATTAGATCGAAAGGGTCCGTTCGAGCACCTCGCAGGATAGTCATGTGGCTATGTATTATCTTCGGACCCGTGTAGGCTAGCTCAGAGAGGAGTGGTGTACAGTAGCACCTGAAGGAGAACCGAGGGTAAACGACCAGATCCGGGCTCGCTCGGTGCGGCTGATCTCGGAGAAAGGCGAACAACTCGGTATAAAACACATCCGCGAGGCTCAGGAGTACGCGGATAGGCTGGATCTCGACCTGGTGGAGGTCGCGCCGAACGCCAACCCCCCGGTGGTCCGGCTGATGGACTACGGCAAGTACAAGTACCAGAAGGAGCAGGCCCGCAAGGCCGCGCGCAAGAAGCAGACCAACATAAGCGTGCGCGAGATAAAGCTCCGGCCCAAGATCGGGGATCACGACTTCAACACCAAACGCTCCCACGTCGAGCGGTTCCTACGCGGCGGAGACAAGGTCAAGGTGACGATCATGTTCCGCGGGCGCGAGGTACAGCATCCGCAGCTGGGGGAGCGGCTCCTCAGGAGGCTCGCCGACGATCTGAAGGACCTCGGGCAGATAGAGAGTCAACCCAACCTGGATGGCAGGAACATGGTCATGGTCCTCGCCCCCAAGAAGGACGCCCAGGGGGGCAAGGATCAGCAGAAGAAGAGCGCGACCCGGAACTGAGCGCCCGATGGTGGTGTAGAATAACCCGCCGGGTAGAAGAGGATCGGGAGGCGACACGGCCCACTCCCGTGCCGCGAGCCTCCGTATCTGTCCTATCGTAGCGAGAAAACGTGGAGGATATAGAGATGCCGAAGATGAAGACCCACAAGGGCGCCGCCGGGCGCTTCGAGGTGGGCAAGCGAGGGAAGATCAAGCGCCGGCGCAGCGGGCACAACCACATCCTGGAGAAGAAGAGCCCCAAGCGCAAGCGCCGGCTCAACACCGAGACCACGGTACATCCGAACGACGTGCCCCAGGTGCGCCGTCTGCTGGGGGTGAGGTAGTTGGCTCGGGCAGCGCGCAGCGTCCACGCCCGCAAGAAGCGGCGCAAGGTCCTCAAGGAGGCGAAGGGTTACCGCGGGACCAAGCACAGCTCGTACAAGCGGGCCAAGGAACAGGTCTGGAAGAGCGGCGTATACGCTTACGTCGGGCGCAAGCAGAAGAAGCGGGACTTTCGGGCGCTCTGGATCCAGCGCATAAACGCCGCCGCCCGCCAGCACGGGCTCTCCTACTCCCGCTTCATCCAGGGGGTGAGGCTTGCGGGTATTGATCTCGATCGCAAGATCCTGGCCGACCTCGCCGTGAACGAGCCCGAGGCGTTCGCCGCCGTGGTCTCCCGGGTGCGAGAGGCCCTCGAGGAGAACGGCCGGCGCCCGGCTGCGGAGGGCTAGGGACGCCCTCCAGCCGCAGGGCCAGGGGTGCTTCCCCCTCTGACGTCTGCGGTCCGGCGGGAATATCTCGAGATCGGAGGCCGTGCTGGCCCTGGCGTGGGTCGCGCGGGGCTCCGGGTCTCCCGGTAGGGCGATCGTTTTGAGCTCGAAGAGCGGTCTCAGGCGCTATGCGAAGTTGCGCCTGAAGAAATACCGGGAGCGGGAGAGGCTTTTTTTGGCCGAGGGGGAGGCTCTGGTACGCGAGGCTCCGGTCCGGCCAGTCGCCCTCTTCGAACGCCCGGAAGAGGTCCGCGCGCTCTCCACGCTCACGGTTCCCTCTGGTCCAGTCGCCGTCTTCCCCTTCGTGGACGTGGGCTTCGATGAGCTGTTGTGCGCTGGGTCGCCCGTGGTCCTGCTCTGCGAGGTACAGGATCCTGGCAACGTTGGCACCGTGGTGCGCTCGGCGCACGCTTTCGGCGGGGCGGTGGCGCTCTCCAGAGGATGTGCCGACCTGTACAATCCCAAGACCGTCAGGGCCACGATGGGGGCTCTGTTCCATGTACCGGTGGCACGGGACGTAGATCCGGTGGAGTTCCTGCGTCTCTCCTCTGAGGTCGGCTACCGGAGCGCTGCCGCGGTGGTGGAGGGTGGCGTCCCGCCGCGCCGGGTGCCCGGCGGGAAGGTGCTGCTGGTGGTGGGAAACGAGGGGGCCGGGCTCCCCGCAGGAGTGGTGCGGGCCTGCGAGCTGCGGGTGACCATACCGTCCCGGGCGCCCTCGCTCAACGCGGCGGTGGCCGCTTCGATCCTGCTCTACGAGGCTGCGGCGCGTGTGCTACCATAGCGCCCTGCATGGAGGCCCTCGAGCGTATACATGAGCTTAAATCCCGGGCTCTGGGCGAGATCGAACGCGCCTCCTCCTCCGCCGAGGTGGAGGAGGCGCGCGTCAGGTACCTGGGGCGCAGCTCCGAGCTGGCGGGTATTCGGAAGTCCATAGGCGAGCTCCCCCCGGAGGAGCGTCGGGAGGTTGGCCGGGAGGTCAACCTCGCGGTGCGGGAGGTCGAGAGCGCGCTCAGAGAGCGGTTGGCGGAGCTCGCCGGTGCAGAGCTCGAAGAGCGTCTGCGTGGGGAGGCCGTGGACGTAACCCTCCCCGGTGTTCCCTATCCCAAAGGACACCTTCACCCCACGCAACGTGTGGTGGACGAGGTCGTGGACTTCTTCGTCGGGCTCGGGTACCGGGTCGCTGAGGGGCCGGAGGTCGAGACCGACTACTACAACTTCACAGCGCTCAACATCCCGCCCGGCCACCCGGCGCGCAGCATGCAGGATACCTTCTTCCTCGGCGAAGGGCTGGTCCTCAGGACGCACACCTCGCCGGTACAGGTCCGGACGATGCTCTCGCAGGAACCGCCGGCCTACGTGGTCGTCCCCGGCAGGGTCTACCGGCGTGATTCCGACCCCACCCACACCCCGATGTTCCACCAGATAGAGGGGCTCGCCGTCGACAGGGGCCTCTCGCTCGCCCACCTCAAAGGTACGCTCGCGGCGATGGCCCGCCACGTCTTCGGTGAGGACGTCGGGATACGTCTCAGGCCCAGCTACTTCCAGTTCACCGAGCCGAGCGTCGAGCTGGACGTGAGCTGTTTCGTCTGCGGCGGGGCCGACGCCGAATGCCGGGTATGTAAAGGGGCCGGCTGGCTCGAGATGCTCGGGGCCGGGATGGTGGACCCGGCGGTCCTGGAGGAGGTCGGCTACGACCCCGAAGAGTACACCGGGTTCGCCTTCGGGATGGGGCCGGATCGGATGGCGATGGTCAAGTACGGCATCCCGGATCTCCGGCTCTTTTTCGAGGGTGATCTGCGCTTCCTACGTCAGTTCTGAAGGAGTCCCGATTTGCGCGTTCCGCTTGGCTGGCTGCGAGAGTACGTAGACTTCGATCTTTCTGCGGAGGAACTCGCCGAGCTTTTCTCCCTGCACAGTCAGGAGGTCGAGGGGATAGACCAACTCGGCGTCCTCGACGGCGAGGTGGTCGTGGGTGAGGTGGTGGAGTTCGGTCCTCATCCCAACGCCGACCGGCTCTTCGTGGCTAAGGTGGACCTGGGGAGGGAAGAAGTGCAGATAGTGGCCGGTGCTTCGAACCCCCACCCCGGGGCACGGGTGCCGGTGGTTCTGCCGGGCAGCACGCTCGCCGGCGTCGGTAAGATAAAGAAGGCCCGGCTGCGAGGGCTGGAGTCTTACGGGATGATGATGAGCGAGCGCGAGCTCGGCGTCTCTGGCGACCACGAGGGGATACTGCTCCTCGATGGTGACTTCGAGGTCGGACGCCCTCTCTCGGATTACTTCCCGATCGGGGAGACCGTGCTCGATATAGACGTGATGCCGAACCGACCGGATCTGTGGGGCATGATCGGGGTGGCCAGGGAACTCTCTGCGATCCTCCGCACGGGTTTCCGGGTGCCGGAGAGCACTTTCGAGGAGGACGGGGCGAAGACCGCGGAGTACACCCTGCGGGTGGAAGAGCCGGATCTCTGTCCCCGCTACGACCTGAGGCGTGTGAGTTCGCTCACGCAGGGCCGGGCGCCGGTCTGGATGCGCCGCAGGATACATGCGGCCGGCATGCGCCCGGTCAACGGCATCGTCGACGTGACCAACTACGTGATGCTCGAGACCGGGCAGCCGATCCATGCCTTCGACTCGTCCAAGGTGCGGGGCGGGATCGTGGTGCGCCGCGCCAGACCCGGGGAGAAGCTCACCCTGCTCGACGGCTCGACCCGCACTCTGAACGCTGACACGCTCGTCATCGCCGACGAGGAGCGTCCGCTCGTCGTCGCTGGTGTGATGGGGGCGGAGGACGCCGAGGTCGACGAAGGGACCTCGGACGTGCTCGTAGAGGTGGCGACCTTCGACGGACGCAGCATCCTCGAGACCTCCTCCAGGCTGGGGTTGCGCACCGACGCCTCCGGGCGCTTCGAGCGCGGGCTCGACCCGAACATGGTCGACTACACGATGGAGCGCGTGTGCGGGCTGCTCTCGCGGTTGCACGGGGGACGTGTGGCTTCCGACGTGCTCGAACACTACCCCGAGCCGGTCGAACCGTGGCGGGTTCCGCTCCGGCTCGAGAGGGCTGCCCTCCTGCTCGGCACGGACATCGATGGGGGGGAGGCCCGCGAGGTGCTGGAAGGGCTCGGATGCGAGGTCTCGAAAGAGCAGGAAGAGGCTTTCTCGGTCACGGTCCCCACTTTCCGACGCGATCTCAGGCGCGAGGTCGATCTCATCGAGGAGATCGGCAGGATCGTCGGGCTGGAGAAGGTTCCGGAGGAGGTGCCCTCCACGAACCTTCCCGGGGGTCTGAGCGTCCCCCAGCGCAGGCTCCGTACGCTCCGGCGTCTGCTCGCGGACCTCGGTCTCGCCGAGACGATAACCTATCCGTTCGGACCGGACCTCTGGGAGGAGGTATTGAGCCTGGAGGGAGACCCCGTGCGCGTCGAGAACCCGCTTAGCTCCGGGGGGCGCAACCTGCGGCGCTCGCTGCTGCCCGGGCTTCTGGAAGCGGCCGCGCGCAATCGTTCCTTTGGGGAGCGTGGTGGGGCACTCTTCGAGATAGGACGCACCTTCGAGCCCCGCAGGATGCAGGATCGCCAGGCGGCGCTGCGTTTCCGGTTCACTGGAAGGTCATCCGGAGAGGTGGACGAAACCACCCTTACGGGGGTCGTAGAGAGACCCCGTCTGGGGGTGCTCCTGTTCGGGTCTTTTCGACCGCAGGGGTGGAATGTTCCGGAGCGGAGGGCGGGATACTTCGAGGTGCGGGGCATCGCCGAGAGGATCGTACCCGGAGCCGGTTTCGACCCTCCGGGTGAAGGAGAAGTCCCCGCGTTCTTGCACCCGGGGCGATCGGCGCGGGTGTTGAAGGAAGGTCGTGAGGTCGGGTGGGCCGGCGAGCTTCACCCGGAGACGGCGGAGAGGTTCGATCTCGAAGGTGTGCCGGTGGCGTTTCTGGAGGTGGAGCTTTCCGCCTGCGACCCGGACCCCGAACCGCACTTCGAGCCGTTCGTCAACGTGCCGACGGTGGCACGCGACCTCGCGGTCGTGGTCGGGCGCGACGTGAGGGTGGGGGACATGCTGCACGAGATAGAGCGACTGCGGGTACCGACCCTCGCCGGGCTCCGGATTTTCGACGTATACGAGGGCGAACAGGTCCCCGAAGGGAAGAAGAGCGTTGCCTTCGGGTTCACCTTCCAGGGCCCGCAGACGCTCACCGACGAGGAGGTGAACGCCGAGATAGAGCGCATCGCCTCCCGGCTGGGCGAGCGGTTCGGTGCGGAGATCAGGGGCGGCTAGCCCCGCCGGTGCCCCTCGCTTCCCACTCTTCTTTCGAGAGTGACATCAGGATGGCATCGTGCAGCTGCCCGCCGCGCTTTATGGCCTGGCGCATCCGGCCATCTTCCCGGAACCCCAGCTTGCGGTAGGCGGAGATAGCCCGCTCGTTGAACTCGAAGACCGAGAGGCCGACCCGCTCCAGATGCAGCGTGCCGAAGGCGTGATCCAGGAGCAGGCCGATCGCCTCCGGTCCGTAGCCCTTCCCCCTGCTCTCCGGCGGTCCGAGCATGACCGAAAGATCCGCCGAACCCTTCGTCTTGTTGATGTTCACCAGGCTTATTATCCCGATCGGCTCGTCCTCTCCCCTCACGTGGATAGCGAAGGATTCCTCGGTGGGGGATGCCTCCCGGTCCCGGAAAAGCCTCTCCGACTCGCGCCGGCTCAGCGGGGCGGGGGCCCAGCTGGTGAGGTTCCATATCTCCTCGTCCGCGTACCATTCGCCGTAGAGCGGATAGTGCCGGCGTGAGTGGTGTCTGAGTTCCACCCTCTCCCCGATCAGCTTGCGTGGCCTGCGGATGAGCCTCATGACGAAACTATATCCGCTTCGGATCCTTCGTGCCATGTTAAGATTCGCTCGACATGAGGATCGTGCGGGATCGCATCGTACCCCTGGGGTTCGGCAAGTATGTCCGCTCGGACAAGATAGTGGCGCTCGTCCCCATCGAGGAGGACCGCGGTAGCGGACGCCGTACGCTGGTGTACGTCGAGGGGGTGGACGAGCCGATCGTGGCCGGGCGCACCGAGACGACCATCCTGCGCGACATGGTCGGTGAGGAGAGCGGCTACACGGAGCTTCTGCGTGAGCTGCAGGCCCAGATAGGACAGGTGCGCCCACTTCTCAAGGCCTCGATACGCTCTGAGGCGGGACTCGACCTCGACGAGCTCTCCCGCCGGATCTCCGAGCTCGTCGGAGAGCGGTGATCCCGGAGGAGGCGCTCCCGGCCGGATTCTTCGACCGGGATCCCCGGGAGGTGGCGGTGGATCTCATCGGGTGCGTGCTGATCCACCGCTCCCCGGAGGGGACCGCCTCCGGGATGATCGTCGAGACCGAGGCTTACCGTCCGGAGGATCCCGCCTGCCACGCGTACCGCGGGCCGGACTCCCGCAACCGGATGCTCTTCGGTCCTCCCGGCGTATCTTACGTGTACCTCTCCTATGGCATGCATCGTCTGTTCAACGTGGTCTGCGAGCCGGAAGGCGTGGGGAGCGCGGTGCTCGTCAGGGCCCTGCGTCCGCTGGAGGGGTTGGATCTCATGGTCCGCCGTCGTGGACGCCCGTCGCATCTCTGCGACGGTCCCGGACGGCTCGCCCAGGCTCTGGGCATAGAGCTTCACCACGACGGGTGTGACCTCACCGTCGGTCCCCTCACCATCCGCTACGGACCTCCCCCGGAAGGGGAGATCGTATCCACGACCAGGATAGGCATAAGACGTGGAACGGAGCTGCCGTGGCGGTATCTTCTGCACGGAGATCCCGACGTCTCCGTGCGACCCAGGACGCTCTGTGGACGTGGCCTCGCCCGTTCGGGTCATCTTGCCGGCAGTGGGTTGCCGTAGAAGTCGGTGGCGTCCGACCTCGAGGGGGGCTTCACGCCTTCGAATCTCTCCTTTGGTTCGCCGCGCAACGCGCGCTGCATGTAGTCGTGCCAGATGATCGTGGGGGTTGGGGCGTCGCCTATCTGCTGTGCCTCTGGCCCGATGAGACCTTCCAGGGTCTTCCCTCCCTTCGCGTATCCCATCCACACCGCGGTGGTGAGCCGTGGTGTGGAGCCGATGAACCAGGAATCGAAGAAGTTCTCCGAGGTTCCGGTCTTCCCTGCTACCTGACGTCCCGGGAGGGCGGCCTCCCGCGCTATACCCTGGGTCACGTCGCCGATCATGATGCTCAGGGTCTTCCGGGCGACGTCCTTTGGGATCACACGCTCGCCCCTTGGGTGGGACGGGGCATCGTAGAGGACCTTCTCCCTGCCTTTGCCCTCCTCCCGCACCACCCGGACGATCGCCCTCGGTTTCAGCCTGCGGCCCTCGTTGGCTATCGTGGCGTAGCCTTGCGCCATTTCGAGCGGTGAAGTCTCCTTCGTCCCGAGAACCACCGACGGGCCTGGATTTCTGCCGTAGTCGGCCTCGACCCCGGCCTTCCTCGCCACTTCGACGACCTTTTCTGGTCCGTCTTTCAGGCCCCGGCCTTTCGCGTTGGTGACGAGGTCGGTGAAGACCGTGTTGTCCGACTGCCAGAGGGCGTTCTCCAGCGTGATCGGCCCGCGCTCTATACCACCGTAGTTCTCGACCTTCCAGACCTCGGTCCTGCCTCCGGGCTTTCTGAGGTGGTAGGTTTTCTTCTCCGAAACGTACTCTCTCTTCGGGCTTATGCCCTGCTCGATCGCCGCTATCAGCGCGAACGGCTTGAAGGAACTGCCCGGCTGCCGGCGACCCTGGGTCGCCAGGTTGAAATCGGACTTACTGCCATGACCACCGATCATCGCTTTTATGCCGCCGGTTCTCGGGTCCAGAGAGACCAGCGCTGCGTCCGGATAACCGGGGTGGGAGAGGTAGCCGGAAGGCCCGTAGAGCACATCCCAGGCCGACGTCTGGTCTTCGAGGTCCAGCGTCGTGTAGACGCTCAGGTTTCCTTCCAGCACGTCGCGGGTTCCGTACCGCTTCGTCAGCTCCTGCTCGACCATCTTTGCGAAGTCTCTGGTGAGCGTCGGGGCTTCGAGCCCGCTCCTGTGTGGAGGGTTGACGGGCCATCTCTCCGGCATGGGTTCGTGGAGCGCCCTTTCGTAGTCCTGCTCCGTGATGTACCCGGCCCCGAGCATCTTCTTCAGGACGAGATCCCGCTGTTTTCGGGCGGCTTCTTTGTCGGACCCGAGCGTGGATGGTGCCCACAGGAGTCCCACCAGCGTGGCCGCCTCTGCGGTAGTGAGGTCTTTCACCGGTTTTCCGAAGTAGGTCTCCGAGGCAGCCCCCACACCGTAGGCGTTGTTCCCAAAGTAGACGGCGTTGAGATACTTCGCCAGGATCTCGTCCTTCGAGTAGCGGCGTTCTATCTCGATCGAGATCAGAGCCTCCCTCAGCTTGCGGGTGAGCGTGGGAGCCGGGCTGAGATAGGCGTTCTTGACGTACTGCTGGGTGATGGTCGAGGCCCCCTGCACCGTGCTCCCGGCCTTCAGGTCCGCGTAGAGAGCCCGGATTATCCCCCACAGATCGACCCCTCCGTGTTCCCTGAAGCGCCTGTCTTCTTTTACGACCACGGCGTTGAGCAGGCCCGGCGGCATGTCCTGAAGGGGTGTCTTGAGGTGGTTGCGCGCCGGATAGATGATGCCTATCACCCGGCGGGTATCGTCCCCTTTGCCGAGGGGGGCCGAATATATGTAGGTGGGGCCGGTGGAGACTCTGGATGGATCTCCGAGGCGGTCGACCGCCCTCATCAGGCCGATGTAGCCACCGGTGGAGAAGCCGGCTGCTGCTGCGAGCAGGGCAAGAAGAAAAAGCAGGAGGTGTCTTGATCTCACCGTTGCTCCGTCCGCCGGTCTCTTCGGAGCCCCGGCGCGTCCGCTCGTCGCACCTTTTGGACGGGGCCCGCTCATGGGGCTGGTATATTACAACAGTCTGTTTTCGCGTTGGTTGCCCATCGGAGAGCTTGAGGGGTCTTTGCTTGATGGCTGATAATACGGATCTTGAGGGTATCTTCCGCAACGCGGTGGACGTGGTGAGCCGCGAGGAGCTCGAGCAGCGCATGCGCGAAGGGCGGTTGCGCGTCAAGCTCGGCATAGATCCCACCGCACCCGACATACACCTCGGGTTCACCGTGGTCCTGCGCAAGTTGCGCGCGTTCCAGGACCTCGGTCACACCGCGGTCCTGGTGATAGGCGACTACACGGCGCGCGTGGGCGACCCGTCGGGACGCTCCAAGACCCGTCCCATCCTCTCGGTCGAGCAGATAGAGCGCAACACCGAAACCTACCTGGATCAGGCATACCTGATCCTCGACCCCGAGCGCACCGAGGTCCGGCGCAACTCGGAGTGGCTGGGCGGGCTCACCATGGCGGATATCATCCACCTGACCCGGGCCGTGACCGTGGCCCGCATCCTGGAGCGTGACGACTTCGCCAGGCGCTACGCTTCCGGGAGTCCGATCTCTCTCACCGAGCTGCTCTACCCGCTCATGCAGGCCTACGACTCCGTCGCCATCGATGCCGACGTCGAACTCGGCGGCACCGACCAGCTCTACAACCTGCTCATGGGGCGCCAGATAATGGAGTACTACGGCAAACGTCCTCAGTGCATACTCACCGTGCCGCTCCTCGTCGGCACCGACGGCAAGGTCAAGATGAGCAAGTCCGTCGGCAATTACATAGGAGTGACCGATCCGCCGGAAGAGATGTTCGGCAAGGTGATGAGCATCCCCGACCAGATCATGGCGGATTACTACCGGCTACTGCTCGACCGTGAGCCGCCCGAAGCGGAACCCGTCGAACAGAAGCGCAAGCTCGCCCGTTCCATCGTCCAGCAGTTTCATGGCGAGGAGCAGGCCCGATCCGCCGAGCGCCACTTCGACACCATCGTCCGGCGTGGGGTTCCGGAGGACGTCCCAGAGGTCTCCCTCCCCGACGAGCCGCAGGTCTGGATAGTAGACCTCATAACCCGCGCCGGCTTCGCCCGGACGAACGGCGAGGCCCGCCGCTTCATCCGGGGAGGGGCGGTTAGGCTCGATGGGGAGCAGGTCACCGAGGAAGACCTCAACATCCCTCTCGGCAGGCTTCAGGGGGCCGTGTTGCAGGTCGGCAAGCGTCGCTACGCCCGGCTCGCCGCCCCTTCCGGGAGCGCAGGAGAAAAATTTTCCTCAGGTCGTTGACAACCCGCCGGGGCCTGCTATACTCCTCCACGCACATGAGAGGGAGCTTGACAACCGAAGAGGGACTCACCGGGTAGGATCCCCGAGAAGAGGGATCCCCGGAGCCCGCCGACAGGCGGGCGTTTGAGTCGCTCGGAGGTTTTCCCTCCGCCAGTCCCGCCGAGAGGCGAGGGACCTGGAGGTCTTGAAAACTGAATAGCAGCGAATCGGAGGATCGAAACCCGTCGATTCTTCGGAGCCAAGGCTGACTCCCTGCGATCCGGGAGTCTAATGCGGATCGCCACGGCGGGTAGCGCCCGCAGGATTAGTTCGGAGAGTTTGATCTTGGCTCAGGACGAACGCTGGCGGCGTGCTTTAGGCATGCAAGTCGAACGCGAAAGCCCCTTCGGGGGTGAGTAGAGTGGCGAACGGGTGAGTAACACGTGGGTAACCTACCCCTCGCAGGGGGATAACCGGGGGAAACCCCGGCTAATACCCCGTACGCTTGTCGGGGCGCATGCCCTGGCAAGGAAAGGTAGCTTCGGCCATCCGGCGAGGGATGGGCCCGCGCCCCATTAGCTAGTTGGTGAGGTAACGGCTCACCAAGGCGACGATGGGTAGCTGGCGTGAGAGCGTGGCCAGCCACACTGGGACTGAGACACGGCCCAGACTCCTACGGGAGGCAGCAGCCAGGAATCTTGCGCAATGGGCGAAAGCCTGACGCAGCAACGCCGCGTGGGCGAAGAAGGCCTTCGGGTCGTAAAGCCCTGTTGTCGGGGACGAAGGGCGAAGGGTTAATAGCCCCTAGCTTGACGGTACCCGACGAGGAAGCCCCGGCTAACTACGTGCCAGCAGCCGCGGTAATACGTAGGGGGCGAGCGTTGTCCGGAATCATTGGGCGTAAAGAGCGTGTAGGCGGCTCGGTAAGTCCGCTGTGAAAACCCGGGGCTCAACCCCGGGCGTGCAGTGGATACTGCCGGGCTAGAGGACGGCAGAGGCGAGTGGAATTCCCGGTGTAGCGGTGAAATGCGCAGATATCGGGAGGAACACCAGTAGCGAAGGCGGCTCGCTGGGCCGTTCCTGACGCTGAGACGCGAAAGCTAGGGGAGCGAACAGGATTAGATACCCTGGTAGTCCTAGCCGTAAACGATGGGCACTAGGTGTGGGGGGAGTCGAATCCCTCCGTGCCGTAGCTAACGCGTTAAGTGCCCCGCCTGGGGAGTACGGCCGCAAGGCTAAAACTCAAAAGAATTGACGGGGGCCCGCACAAGCAGCGGAGCATGTTCTTTAATTCGATGCAACGCGAAGAACCTTACCTGGGCTTGACATGCT
>NZ_JCBAJP010000003.1:0-52500 GCF_059772285.1 Rubrobacter sp. M3-4 | reverse complement strand
CAAACCGACACAGGTGGGCGAGTGGAGAACACTAAGGCGATCGAGCGAACTCTGGTCAAGGAACTCGGCAAATTGTCCCCGTAACTTCGGGAGAAGGGGAGCTCTGGACGGTGAGGGTCCTCGCGGCCCACAGCTGTCCGGAGCCGCAGAGAATAGGCCCAGGCGACTGTTTACCAAAAACACAGGTCTCTGCTAAGTCGTAAGACGATGTATAGGGGCTGACGCCTGCCCAATGCCAGAACGTTAAGGAAGGGGGTTAGCCTTCGGGCGAAGCTCCCGACCGAAGCGCTGGTCAATGGCGGCGGTAACTATAACCGTCCTAAGGTAGCGAAATTCCTTGTCGGGTAAGTTCCGACCTGCACGAAAGGCGTAACGATCTGGGCGCTGTCTCGACCAGAGGCTCGGTGAAATTGTAGTATCGGTGAAGATGCCGATTACCCGCGGAAAGACGG
This sequence comes from Rubrobacter sp. M3-4, assembly GCF_059772285.1. Taxonomy (NCBI): domain Bacteria; kingdom Bacillati; phylum Actinomycetota; class Rubrobacteria; order Rubrobacterales; family Rubrobacteraceae; genus Rubrobacter; species Rubrobacter sp. M3-4. Next base: position 52,048 of record NZ_JCBAJP010000003.1, on the reverse strand, counting down.
AAAGACCCCGTGAACCTTTACTGTAACCTGGCATTGGACATCGGCACGCCTTGTGCAGGATAGGAGGGAGGCTGAGAAGCCGGGGCGCCAGCCTCGGTGGAGCCGTCCTTGAGATACCTCCCTGGGCGTGTTGGTGTTCTAACCCGGCGCCGTGATCCGGGTCGGGAACAGTGTCAGGCGGGCAGTTTGACTGGGGCGGTCGCCTCCTAAAGGGTAACGGAGGCGCCCAAAGGTCCCCTCAGCACGGTCGGAAATCGTGCGCAGAGTGCAAAGGCATAAGGGGGCTTGACTGTGAGACCGACAGGTCGAGCAGGGACGAAAGTCGGGCTTAGTGATCCGGCGGTTACGCGTGGAAGTGCCGTCGCTCAACGGATAAAAGGTACTCCGGGGATAACAGGCTTATAGCTGCCAAGAGTTCACATCGACGCAGCTGTTTGGCACCTCGATGTCGGCTCGTCGCATCCTGGGGCTGGAGCGGGTCCCAAGGGTTGGGCTGTTCGCCCATTAAAGCGGTACGCGAGCTGGGTTCAGAACGTCGTGAGACAGTTCGGTCCCTATCTTCCGCGGGCGTTGGAGGCTTGAGGGGAGCGACTCCCAGTACGAGAGGACCGGAGTGGACGCACCTCTGGTGTACCGGTTGTCCTGCCAAGGGCATCGCCGGGTAGCTATGTGCGGAAGGGATAACCGCTGAAGGCATCTAAGCGGGAAGCCCACCCCAAGATGAGGCCTCCCACCCCCTCGAGGGGGTAAGGCTCCTGGTAGACTACCAGGTTGATAGGCCACAGGTGTAAGCGCCGCGAGGCGTTCAGCCGAGTGGTACTAATAGGCCGAGGGCTTAATGGTTTTCGGCTTGGCGCTATGCAGTTTTCAGAGACCGGGCCCGTTTTCTCGTGCGGGCGCGTTTAAAACAGAATAGCTGCTTTCGAAAGGGTGACGATAGCGGCGGGGATACACCTCTTCCCATTCCGAACAGAGAAGTTAAGCCCGCCAGCGCCGATGGTACTGCGGGGGGGACCCCGTGGGAGAGTAGGTCGTCGCCCATTTTTTGTGCGCTTTTTCGGCGCTGGTTCCGAGCCCGCCGGTCTCTGGCGGGTCCTGTCTCTACGATCTGCGGTTTGTAGTATAAGGAAGGTGTGATACGGGTGAGACAGGGGGTTGTGTGAAGAACGAAGAGATCGACGAGGGGTTCGTGACGCGTCAGCGAGAGAGGCTCGAGCGGTTGCGGGAAGAGCTCGTGCAGAGGCGGCGCGGCATGGAGGAGGACGAGCGGGAGCGCAGCGAGGAGCAGCGGGATGTCCAGCCGGACTCCGGGGATCAGAGCCGGTACATGTTCGATCGGGAGATGGACGCCACGATCGGGGGGCGGGCCGCCCGGCGCCTCGAGGACGTCGAACGGGCGCTGGAGAAGATCGAGGAGGGGACCTACGGGATCTGCGACGATACCGGACGGCCGATCCCGCGGGGGAGGCTGGAGGCGATGCCGGAGGCCATACGGACGGTCGAGGCGCAGGAGAGGTTCGAGCGCGAGCGGCGCCCCGGACGTTAGGGGGAGGAGCAGCGGCAGAGCACCGAGAGAAGGTCGGTGGCGGATTTGCGGATCATACTGTACACGGGTAAGGGAGGCGTCGGGAAGACGAGCGTGGCGGCCGCGACCGCGTTGAAGGCGGCCTCGGAGGGGAAGAAGGTGCTCGTCATGAGCACCGACCCCGCGCACTCGCTCTCGGATGCGTTCGACGAGGAAGTCGGGCCGGAGCCCAGGCAGATGGCGCAGGGGCTCTGGGCGCAGGAGATGGACCAGTCGTCGATGATCGAGGAGTACTGGGCCGAGATCCAGAACTATCTCACCGCCGTCTTCGAGTGGCAGGGTACGACCGACGTGGCCGCCGACGAGCTGGCGAGGCTGCCTGGGATGGACGAGCTCTTCGGGTTGCTCGCGGTGCGTCGGCACCATCGCGAGGGGGGCTACGACGCCCTGATCCTGGACGCTGCGCCCACGGGAGAGACCCTGAAGTTGTTGAGTTTGCCGGATCAGATGAGCTGGTATGTGGAGAAGATCCTGCCCGTCCAGCGGCGGGTCGCGAGCATCGCCCGGCCGCTCGCCCGCCGGACGAAGGCCCTTCCGCCGCTGCCCGAGGACAGCGTGTTCGCCGCCGGGCAGCGCTTCTACGACGCGCTCGCGGAGGCGGAGGAGGTGCTCACCGACAGGGAGAACGCCTCGGTGCGGCTGGTGGTGAACGCCGAGAAGATGGTCGTCGCCGAGGCCAGGCGGGCCTACACCTACCTCAACCTCTACGATTACGGTGTGGATGCGGTCGTGGTCAACCGGCTGCTGCCCGAGACCGTCAGGGACCCGTACTTCGAGGAGTGGCGTCGGGCGCAGGAGCACCACATGCGCACCATCCGGGACTCCTTCGAGCCGATCCCCATCCTCACCGCGCGCCTCTTCGAGCGTGAGATGTACGGCCTCGAAGCGCTCTCGGAGCTTGCCGGAGAGATCTTCGACGGAGCGGACCCGCTGGAGGTGATGTTCCGCGGGGAGACGCACAGCATCGTCAAGCGTGACGGCGGTTACGAGGTCGTGCTGAGCCTGCCGTTCGTGGAGAAGGAGAGCCTCGAGCTCTCCAAGCGCGGTGCCGAGCTACTCGTTAGCGTCGGGAGTTACAGGAGGAACATACTGCTGCCGGACTCGATGGCGAGGCTCGCTGCGGCCGGCGCCAGTTTCGAGGACGGCAAGCTATGCGTGAGGTTGAAGGATGCATCCTGAAGAAGGGAAGCGGAGAGGATACCCTCTGCTCGGGTTGATCGCCTACGCCCTCGTGCCCGGAGAGCGCCGGACCCGGGCCGCCGGGCACTTCCGGAGAGCCGCGCTCGAGGCCGCTCTGGGGGTCAGGGCGCTGGTGCGCTCCGGTGAGCGCGCGTCCGGGGGTGGAAAAATTGTGCGAGAGCGGATAGACGTGGAGTAGAGGGTGGGTCCGTTGGCTTAATGTAGCCCCGGTAGTAAGATTAAACTCACCGAACCTCATCAGATACACGGGAGAAAGCATGGCGGAGAACGAACCTATCACCGGCACCTTCAGGGTGAAGAGCGGGATGGCCCAGATGCTCAAGGGCGGGGTCATCATGGACGTAGTGAACGCCGAGCAGGCCAAGATCGCCGAGGAGGCCGGGGCCGTGGCGGTCATGGCGCTGGAGAGGGTCCCGGCGGACATCCGGGCGCAGGGCGGGGTCGCCAGGATGAGCGACCCGGAGAAGATAATCGAGATCCAGGAAGCCGTCACCATCCCGGTGATGGCGAAGGTGCGCATCGGACACTTCGTCGAGGCGCAGGTTCTCGAGGCGCTCGAGGTGGACTACATCGACGAGTCGGAGGTCTTGACCCCGGCGGACGAGACCAACCACATAAACAAGTGGGACTTCACGGTTCCCTTCGTGTGTGGGGCGACGAACCTCGGGGAGGCTCTCCGGCGCATCGGGGAGGGGGCGGCGATGATCCGCTCCAAGGGCGAGGCCGGAACCGGGAACGTCGTGGAGGCCGTCAGGCACATGCGGGCGATCGTGGGCGGGATAAGGAAGCTCACCACGCTCGGTCCTGAGGAGCTGATGGCCGAGGCGAAGTCTCTCGGGGCGCCGTACGAGCTGGTCAAGTGGGTGGCACAGAACGGGAAGCTCCCGGTGGTGCTCTTCACCGCCGGCGGGATCGCCACGCCGGCGGATGCCGCCTTGATGATGCAGCTCGGGGCGGATGGCGTCTTCGTGGGGAGCGGAATCTTCAAGAGCTCCGACCCCGCGAAACGGGCGGCGGCGATCGTGAAGGCGACGACCAACTACGACGATCCGAAGGCCATCGCGGAGGTGAGCCGGGGGCTCGGCGAGGCGATGGTCGGCAGGGAGATGAGCGAGCTTCTCGAAGGGGAGCGTCTGGCGACGCGTGGCTGGTAAGGAAGCGGAGAGAGACGGCAGGCGGATAGGGGTGCTCGCGCTGCAGGGGGATGTACGTGAGCACCTCCAGATGCTGCGCGAGATAGGCGTCGAGGCCGTGGAGGTCAGAAAGCCGGAAGACCTCCGGGGGCTCGCGGGCGTGATCTTGCCGGGTGGGGAGTCCACGACCATCGGCAAGATGATGGCCGAGGGCGGGCTCCTCGACGCCATAAGGAGCTTCTTCTACGGCGGTGGCGGCGTCTGGGGAACCTGCGCGGGGATGGTCCTCGCGGCTTCGGCCACCACCGGTCCTTCGCAGCCGCTGCTCGGGTTGATGAACGCGCTGGTCGAGCGCAACGGCTTCGGGCGGCAGGTCAGGTCTTTCGAGCGGGATCTCGAGGTGAAGGGGTTCGATCGTCCGTTCAGGGGGGTCTTCATCCGGGCCCCGTTCTTCGAAGACGTGGGCCCCGGGGTGGAGGTGCTCTCCGAGGTGGATGGCAAGGTGGTCGCCGCCCGCGCAGAGAACGTGCTGGTGACCGCGTTCCACCCGGAGCTCACCGACGACACCCGCTTCCACGAGTACTTCGTGAAGGAGGTCTGCAAGAGATGAGCGGTCATTCCAAGTGGTCTACGATAAAGCGCAAGAAGGGTGCCCAGGATGCCAAGCGCGGGGCGCTCTTCGGGAAGCTCTCGCGAGCCATAACCGTGGCGGCCCGGGAGGGGGGAGGAGATCCGGGTGCGAACCCGGCGCTCGCCCTGGCGGTGCAGAAGGCGAAGGACGCCAACATGCCCAACGACAACATCCAACGGGCCATAGACAAGGGGACGGGCGCCGGCTCCGAGGCGGAAGCCTACGAGCGGATCACCTACGAAGGCTACGCGCCGGGCGGTGTGGCGGTGCTGGTCGAGGTGCTCACCGACAACCGCAACCGGGCCGCCTCGGACGTACGATACATCTTCTCCAAGCACGGCGGGAAGCTCGGGACCACCGGGTCGGTGTCGTACCTGTTCGAGCGCAAGGGCGTGATCCTGGTCCCCAGAGAATCTGTGGACGAGGACCGGCTGATGGAGGCGGCGCTCGAAGTCGGGGCCGAGGACGTCGAGGTGCAGGAGAGCGACTACAGGATACTCACCACCCCGGAAGATTTCGCCCGGGTGCGTGACGGTCTGCGCGAGGCCGGGATAGAGATAGACGACGCCCAGCTCACGATGGAGCCGCAGAACACGGTGCCGCTCGATCCCTCGACCGCCCGCCAGACCCTGCGCCTGATCGACGCGCTCGAGGAGAACGACGACGTGCAGGAGGTTCATGCCAACTTCGACATCTCCGACGAGGTGATGGCCGAGGTGGCGGGCTGAGACCCGACCACCCGTTGGGCCACGACACCCAAAGGGGGCGGGTCATACTCGGCGTGGACCCCGGCACCGCGACGACGGGCTGGGGGGTGATACGCCAGAACGGCAACCGCGTCCGCTACGTGCAGCACGGGGCGATCACCACCCCATCCGAATGGGAGATGCCCCGGCGCCTGAACCGGCTCTTCGAAGGGGTATCTGAACTCGTAAAGGGCTACCGCCCCGATGCGGTGGCGGTGGAGGAGCTCTTCTTCAACACCAACGTGACGACCGCCATCACCGTTGGTCAGGCGCGAGGCGTGGTATTGCTTGCGTGCCACCGTGCCGGGGTAGGGATCTACGAATACACCCCGCTGCAGGTCAAGCAAACGATCACCTCCTACGGCCGGGCGGACAAGCGGCAGGTGCAGGAGATGGTCAGAACCCTGCTGAACCTGCGCGAGATCCCGCGCCCGGACGACGCGGCGGACGGGCTCGCCATAGCCCTCTGCCACGCGTTCACCTCGAGGATGTCCGGAAGGATCGAGGCCGCCCGCTAGCTGGGCGGCTCGGGGCCGCCGCGGTCGTAACCACGCATCGTCATGAAGTGTGTCGGAGTCGGCCTGTCCCTTGGACGGGGTATGGGTAAGGCCAGATCGGCGTGGGGAACCCGGTGGTGTTGTAGGATAATCGACGTATGATCGAAAGGTTGAGGGGCAGGCTCATCGAGCGGGACGACTCGGGTGTCGTGGTCGAGGTTGGCGGTGTCGGCTACCGGGTGCTCGTCTCGCGTTCGTCGCTGCGGGAGCTTCCGGAGCTCGGGGAAGAGTGTGTGCTGCACACCCGGATGGTGGTGAGGGAGGATGCGATCACGCTGTTCGGGTTCGCGGGATCGGACGAGAGAGGGGCCTTCGATGCGCTCACCTCGGTGAGCAAGGTGGGCCCGAAGCTCGCGCTCGCGGTGCTTTCGGCGCTCTCTCCGGAAGAACTGGCGGAGGCCGTTGCGAGGGGGGACGTGATCCGGCTGTCCAGCGTGCCGGGTCTCGGGAAGAAGACCGCCGAGCGGCTGGTCCTGGAGCTGCGCGGCAGAGAGTTTGCAGCGTGTGGTGCTACCGTGGATGGTGGTGCGAGTTCCGGGAGGCACAGGGGGCCGTTCATGGAGGCGAGGGAGGCGCTCGTCGGGCTCGGGTACACGCTGGAGGAGGCCGAGGAGGCGCTCTCAGGGGTGCCGCAGCAGGATACGGTCGAAGGTTACGTGAGAGAGGCGCTCAGGCGGATAGGGAGCAGGCGCTAGGGTGGAAGAGTTCGACGACTTCACGGTGCGCGGGGAAGGTAGAGAGCGGCCGCTCGACCCCGGGGAATTTCCGGAGGACGACGAGCCGACCCTGAGGCCGCGCACCCTGGACGAGTTCATCGGGCAGGACGAACTCAAGGAGAACCTGAGGATCTTCGTCGAGGCCGCCAGGCGGCGGAACGAGCCGCTCGACCACGTGCTCCTGGCAGGACCTCCGGGGCTCGGCAAGACCTCGCTGTGCTACATCCTGGCGCGCGAGATGGGGGTCGGCATCCGGATAACCAGCGGTCCGACGCTCGAGCGGGCCGGCGACATCGCGGCGATCATCACCAACCTGGAGGAGGGCGACTTCCTGTTCATCGACGAGATCCACCGTCTCAACCGGGCGGTGGAGGAGGTGCTCTACCCGGCGATGGAGGAGTTCGCGGTGGACATCGTGCTCGGGCAGGGACCCTCGGCGCGCACGATAAGGATGGACGTGCCGCGCTTCACGCTCGTCGGGGCGACGACGAGGACGGGGCTCATCACCTCGCCCCTGCGCGATCGTTTCGGCTTCTCCAGCCGGCTCGACTACTACTCGCCGGAGGATCTGGAGAAGATCGTGCTGCGCAACGCCAGGATACTCGGCGTCCCGATCACCGGGGAGGGGGCGCGCCAGCTCGCCCGGCGCAGCCGCGGGACCCCGCGGGTGGCTAACCGGCTGCTCAAGCGGGTGCGCGACTACGCCGAGGTCGTCGGCGACGGCAGGATCGACGAGAAGACCGCCCGTGACGCGCTGGCGATGCAGGGGGTGGACGACCTCGGGCTCGACCGCATCGACCGCGAGTACCTCAGGCTCATCATCGAGAAGTTCGACGGCGGGCCGGTCGGGCTCGGGACGCTCGCGGTGGCTCTGGGAGAAGCGCGGGACACGGTAGAGGACGTCTACGAGCCGTACCTGCTGCAGAGTGGGCTCATCCAGCGTACCAGCCGCGGACGCATCGCCACCCGCCGGGCCTACGAGCACCTGGGGATCCCGCTGCCGCATCGGAGCTAGGACGGACGGCTCGCGAGCCGTCCGTCCCAGGACCTCACCACATCAGCGGGGACGGGTGATCGCCCCCTCCGAGGCGGATGCGACGAGCGCGGCGTACTTGGCCATCACGCCGGTCTTGTAGCGAGGTTCGGGCTCGCGCCACCGCGCCATCCGGGACCTTATCTCCTCCTCGGAGACGTCCATGTTGAGGGTGCGGTTCGCCACGTCTATCGTGATGGTGTCCCCCTCTCTCAGGGCGGCGATGGGGCCGCCCTGGGCCGCCTCGGGGGCTATGTGGGCGGCCATGAGGCCGTGGGTCGCGCCGGAGAAGCGGCCGTCGGTGAGCAGGGCAACCGAGTCACCGAGGCCCTCGCCGACGAGGGCCGCCGTGACGCCGAGCATCTCGCGCATCCCGGGACCGCCCTTCGGGCCCTCGTAGCGGATTACGACCACGTCGTTCTCGCGTATCTCCCCGGCCGTCACCGCGCGCATCGCGTCCTCCTCGGAGTCGAAGACGCGCGCCGGGCCGGTGTGGAGCATCCGCTCGTGACCGGCGACCTTCAGGACGCAGCCTTCCGGGGCGAGGTTGCCGTGCAGGATGACGAAGCCGCCGGTCTTCTTCAGCGGTTTCTCGACGGGCACGATCACATCCTGCCCCTCCGTCTCCCGGGCCTCTCCCACCTCCTCGGCCAGGGTGCGGCCGGTGACGTTGAGGCATGAGCCGTCTATGAGTCCGGCGTCGAGGAGGCGTTTGCCGAGCAGGCGGCTCCCGCCGGCCCGGTCCATGTCGACCGCGGTGTAGCGCCCACCGGGCTTGAGGTCTGCGATGATGGGGGTTCGTTCGCTCACCCGGTCGAAGTCGTCTATGTCGAGCGGGATCTCCGCCTCGCGGGCTATGGCGAGCAGGTGCAAAACGGCGTTGGTCGAGCCGCCGGTGGCGGCGACCGTGGCGATCGCGTTCTCGAACGAGGCGCGGGTCAGGATGTCCCGGGGGGTGAGGTTTCTTTCCAGGAGCTGCATGACGAGACGGCCTGCTTCGCGGCAGATCTGGTCTTTGCGGGCGTCGAGGGCGGGGGGACCAGCCGATCCGATCGGGGAGAGGCCGAGCACCTCGAGGGCCAGGGCCATCGTGTTCGCGGTGTACTGGCCGCCGCAGGCGCCCGCACCCGGGCACGCCACGCCCTCGAGCTCGCGCAGATCTTCGTCCGAGAATTTGCCGGCGGCGTGCGCGCCTATGGCCTCGAAGACGTCCTGGATCGTTACGTCACGGCCCCGGAAGCGGCCCGGGGCTATCGAGCCGCCGTAGATGACGAAGGAGGGGATGTCGAGGCGCGTGATCGCCATCGCGGCGGCCGGGATGGTCTTGTCGCAGCCGACGAGGGCCACGACGGCGTCGAACATCTGTCCCCGGGCTACCAGCTCGATGGAGTCGGCTATGACCTCGCGGGAGATGAGCGAGGTCTTCATGCCTTCGGTGCCCATCGTCTCTCCGTCGGAGATGGCGATGGTGTTGAACTCCATGGGGGTGGCGCCGGCCTCGCGCAGCCCTTCCTTCAGCTTTTCGGAGAGCCGGCGGAGATGGAAGTTGCAGGGCATCGTCTCGATCCAGGTGTTGGCGATCCCGACGATGGGTTTGCGGAGGTCCTCGTCGGTGTAGCCTATCGCCCTGAAGTAAGAGCGGGCGGCCGCCCGCTCGGGGCCGTCGAGGAGGACGCTGCTTCTGCGGCGGATGTTCGTCTGCATGTCCTGTCCGTGCTCCAGTCTCGCTCGCCTTCTGTCTCCTTGTGAAGCGGAGTATAGATAATGCCGGGGGGCCGGCGCCAGAAGGGGGGCGTCTGTGCGAAGGGAGTGGTTTAGAATCCCGGGGATGAAGAGAACGGGAGATGGTGGCCGCGTCCTGGCCGCGCTTTCGGTCACGCTGGTTCTCTGGGCCTCTGCGTTCGCCGGAATCCGGGCAGCCATGATTTCTTACGGACCGGGGGAGGTGGCCCTCTTCAGGTTGCTCGTGGCCTCGGCGGGGCTCGCGGCCTTCGCCGCGGTGCGGAGGATGTCCCTGCCCGATCTCCGGGACGTACCGGCCATACTGGCGTGCGGGCTGTTCGGTTTTACGGTCTACCATGCGGGGCTCAACTTTGGTGAGAGGAGCGTGGAGGCCGGGACGGCGAGCCTGCTCATCGCCACGGCGCCCGTTTTCGTGGCGTTGCTGGCCCGGGTGTTCCTGGGAGAGCGCCTGAGGGCAGCCGGATGGATAGGCATGCTGGTGAGCCTGTTGGGGGCGGCCGTGATCTCTTTCGGGGAGGGCGGAGGGCACGGGTTCGACTCCAACGCCCTGTCGATCCTGCTCGCTGCTTTCGGGGAGAGCTGTTACTTCGTGATCCAGCAGCGTTACCTCCGCAAGTATGGGTCTCTCGCCTTTACGACCTACTCGATCTGGGCCGGGACACTCTTTGCTCTGTTCTTTCTGCCCGGCATGATCTCCGAGGTGCCCTCGGCTTCCGTGCAGGCTACGGCATCGGTCGTTTTCCTGGGCCTGTTCCCCACGGCGGTGGCCTACGTCACCTACGCCTACGTCTCCACCCGCGCGGGTGCCGCGGTCTCGGCCAGCTTCCTGTACCTGATCCCGGCGCTCGCGTTCCTGATCGCCTGGCTCTGGCTCGGCGAGGTACCCACGCTGCTCTCGGTGGCGGGAGGGGTGGTGACGCTCTGCGGCGTGGTTATCGTCGGCATGCGGGGACGGACGGCGGACGCGCCGCCGCGAAAAACGAGCTCCGAGCCTTCTCGAGACGTGTAACCTGCATTTATAAGGAGACGGATGCAGGCGGAGGTAAGGAGCATCTATGCGCAGACTGGCCGTGCTGATGATCGGCCTCCTGATACTCGGCGGCTGCGGCGCCGGCGGGGGAATCCAGGGAAGCAGCAGTGCATCGAGTAGCGCCGCGGCCTCTGCCAGCGCAGGCTCCACGAGCGGGCCCGCAAGCTCCCCATCCAGCGGCGCGGCCTCTACCGGAGGCAAGGTGACAGTGGGAGGGTTTACCGTGCGGCTCCCTGGCAAGGGGGAGGTCAAGGTCCCGAAGGTCACCGCCACCCGCGACGAGATCAAGACGTACCTGAACCAGGTCCGTCCCATCATCCGGAACACGGAGCAGCAGGTCGCACAGGTCGCCAACCTCAACGCGAAGATCAAGAACGGCAACTTCTCCGCCAGCGCCAACCTGAAGTCGGTGCAGAACGCCGAGCAGGCCACCCGGCGGGGATTCGAGAAGCTGAAGAGTGTCCAGCCCCCGAAAGACCTCCGGCCGATCCACGAGAAGCTCGTGCAGGCGTACGACCAGGCGCTGCCCGCATACAAAAACCTGGGTCAGGCGTTGCAGAGCGGGAACCTGCGTAAGATAACGACGAGCGTGGGCAAGAACCTGCCGGGCGTCCAGCGGCAGCTCTTGGAGTCGCGGAAGATCCTGCGGCAGCTCTCGCGAGAGTCCGGCTGAAGCGTTCGGCGGGTTGGAGGCCCGCGGCGGGCATCGTAAAATATTTGCGTGGGACTTGAGGTAATAGGCAAGCTGCTCATCGGGGCCGCGGTGCTGCTTCTGATAATAGGCGGCCTGTTTTTGCTGCTCGGCAGGTTCGGGATGGACCGGCTGCCCGGAGATCTCGTCTTCCGGCGCGGCAACCTGACGGTCTACTTCCCGATAGGGCTCATGATCCTCGTCTCCCTCGTCGGTACGATCCTGTTGAACCTGATCTTCCGCCGGTAGTGCGCATCTCCGAGCTGGATTACGAGCTCCCGCAGGAGCTGATCGCTCAACGGCCCGCCGAGCCGCGCGATTCTTCGCGTCTGATGGTCGTGGACGCCGAAAGCGGGGAGATCTCGCACCACGTCTTCCGGGAGCTGCCGGAATTCCTCGGGGAGGGGGATGCGCTCGTCCTGAACGAGACGAAGGTCATCCCGGCGCGGCTCTACGCCAGAAGGCCGGGGGGTGGCAGGGTGGAGTTGCTCTTCCTGCGCGAAGAAGGAGAAGGTTGGGAGGTGCTCGCGCGGCCGAGCAAGCGTCTGAGGATCGGGCTCGTGCTCGAGGCCGGCGGCGAGAAGCTCGAGGTGGTCGAAAGCCGGGGCGAGGGACGGTGGATATTGCGGGGCGACGACGTGTCCGCTCTGCTGGAGCGGGAGGGACACATGCCGCTCCCGCCGTACATCGAGTCCACGCCGGAGGCCGAGCGATCCTACCAGACCGTCTACGCCAGAAACCCCGGCTCCGCCGCCGCGCCGACGGCCGGTTTCCACTTCACCGAGAGGGTGCTGGACGACGTCGAGCGCAGGGGGGTCGAGATCGCGCGCATCACGCTGCACGTGGGGGTGGGGACCTTCACCCCGGTCAGGACCGAGCGCGTAGAGGAGCACCGGATGCACTCCGAGGAGTACCACGTGCCGGAGGCGGCGGCCCGCACCATAGAGCGGGCGCGACGGGTGGTCGGCGTCGGGACGACCGTGGCGCGGACGCTGGAGAGCTGGGCGCAGACGGGGAGGAGATCCGGTGAGTCCGATCTCTACATCTATCCCGGCTATCGCTGGCAGGCGCTCGACGCGCTCGTGACCAACTTCCACCTGCCGCGCTCGACGCTGCTCGCGATGATCATGAGCTTCGCCGGGAGCAAGGAGCTCATCCGGGAAGCCTACACTCTGGCGGTCAAGGAGCGCTACCGCTTCTATTCCTTTGGGGACGCGATGCTCATCCTCAACGGCGGGAGGAACCGGTAGGAGCCCCGGTCTCTATAGAGATCGCCGCCGTCAGCGGCGAAGCACGGGCCGGGGTGCTGAAGACGCCGCACGGCGAGGTCGAGACGCCGACCTTCATGCCGGTCGGGACCCGCGGGAGCGTGCGGGGTCTCTCGCCGGCGGAATTGAGGGCGGCCGGGGCGGGGGTCGTGCTCGGCAACACATACCACCTCTACCTGCGGCCCGGGACGGGCGTGATACGGGAGGCGGGGGGGCTGCACGCCTTCACCGGCTGGGACGGACCGATGCTCACCGACTCCGGCGGGTATCAGGTCTTCTCGCTCTCCAGGATAAGGAGGCTCTCCGAGGAGGGGGTGGAGTTCACCTCGGTCTACGACGGCTCCGTGCACTCCTTCACCCCCGAGCTGGTCACGAAAGCACAGGAGGAGATCGGGGCGGACATAGCCATGGTCCTCGACGAGTGCCCGCCGGCCGACGCGCCGTACGACTACCACGCCGACTCCATGCGCCGTACGGCACGCTGGGCGGCACGGTGCAAGGCCGTGCACGACCGACGGGATCAGGCACTCTTCGGGATCGTGCAGGGCGGGCTGTTCGCGGATTTGAGGGCCGAGAGCCTGCGGCGCACGGTCGAGACGGGCTTCGACGGCTACGCGATAGGCGGTCTCTCGGTCGGTGAGAGCCGGGAGGAGATGCTGGAGGTGCTCGGCGGGGTTGCGCCGGAGCTTCCGGCGGATAAGCCCCGCTACTTCATGGGCATCGGGGATCCGATCGGGGTGCTGCAGGTCATCGCGCTCGGGGTGGACATGTTCGACTGCGTGCTCCCGACCCGGCTCGCCCGGCACGGGGCCGCGCTCACCTCCCGTGGGAAGATCAACCTGAAGAACGCCCGCTACCGGACGGACTTCGAGCCCCTGGAAGAGGGATGTCCCTGCGAGGCCTGTTCTGGTTACAGCCGGGCGTACCTAGCGCACCTGGTGCGGGAGGGGGAGCTTCTGGGGGCGCGGCTCCTCTCGCTGCACAACGTGACGTTTCTCGGCAGGTTGTGCAGCGAGGCCCGGCAGCACATAGTCTGCGGCGACTACGAGAGCTGGATGAGCCACCGGATCGAGCTGTACGCGTCCGGGGAGGCGCGAGGGGTGCTAGAATAACTCCCCGATCTTCATGGGCAGCCGCAGAAACAACCTCCTGATCCTGGGCCTCGTCGCCCTGATGCTCGCCGCGACCGTCTATGTCATATTCATCCGGCAGCCGGTGCAGCAGGCGACCAGGCTCGGGCTCGATCTCAAGGGAGGTGTAGCCGTACAGCTCAAGGGCTACCACACCAACGGACAGCCCGTGACCCGCGACGAGATGCAGCAGGCCGTCCAGGTCATCCAGCGCAGGATAAACAGCCTCGGGGTCACCGAGCCAGAGGTCCAGATCCAGGGCCAGAACCAGGTCTCGGTGCAGATCCCCGGGCTCACCAACGAGCGTCAGGCGGTGAAGGTGATCGGGAAGACCGCCCAGCTCGGTTTCTATCCGGTCAAGGACTTCGCCGCGCAGCAATCCGTGCCCAAGGACCAGGTCAAGAAGGTCGAGAGCACGCTGCAGAAGAAGCTCAAAGGCTCCAGCGCCTATAAGAAGGGCAAGACCAAGATCCTCTTCGAGGAAGACCCTTCGCTCTCCGGCAGCGGGGTAGACGTGACGGGTTATGTAGTCCCGGATCAGCCGTCGATAACCGGAAAGGCCCTCAAGCCCAACGGTGCGAAGGTGGACTTCGACCAGGCCAACAAGCGTGTGGTCACGCTGCAGCTCACCTCCGAGGGCGGCAAGAAGATGAGCCAGCTCACCCAGAAGATGCTCACCCAGTCCCAGATGAGCGGGAAGCCTCCGCTGCTCGCCATCGTGCTCGACAACGACGTGATCAGCGCTCCTCAGGTGCAGTCCGTCCTGGCACAGAACATACAGATCTCCAACGACAGCCTGCCGCAGGGGCTGCCGGAGAACGAGGCCAAGCAGCTTCAGGTGGTGCTCAACGCCGGTGCTCTGCCGGTGAACATGAAGGTGCTCTCCGTGGAGCAGGTCGGGCCGACGCTCGGGGCCGACTCCCTGAGGAGCGGGCTCACCGCGGCGCTCGCCGGGTTCGCGCTGGTGCTCGTCTTCCTGGTCGTCATCTACCGGGTGCTCGGGCTCATCGCCGATCTGGCGCTCCTCATCTACGCTTTCTTGTTGTGGGGTATAGTCGTCGCGGTCCCGATCACCATGACGCTCCCCGGTATAGCCGGCATCGTGCTCTCGATCGGGGTGGCGGCGGACGCGAACATCGTGATCTTCGAGCGGATAAAAGAAGAGGTGCGGCGCGGAAAGTCCTCGCGCACCGCGATACAGCTCGGCTACGAGAAAGGTTTCAGGGCGATCCTCGACGGGAACGTCACCACGCTCATCACGGCGTTCATCCTGTTCGCTCTCTCGACGGCGCAGGTGAAAGGCTTCGCCTTCATGCTCGCCGTGGGCGTGGTGCTCTCCATGTTCACCGCGGTCGTCGTGACACGGGCCCTGCTCGGCCTTTTGGCCGGCCGCCGGGTGCGGCTGACCCCGCCGATGATGGGGGTTTCCAGGAAGAACGTGCAGGAGAGGGGTTCCGCGGTGGGGGCGAAGTAAGCCGTGTTCGAGCGGACGGTGCAGCGCATAGACTTCGTGGGCCGGTGGAAGGTCTGGTTCGCGATCTCCGGAATACTTTTGCTCGCCGGGGTAGTTTCCATAGGGCTCGGCAGGCTCAACCTGGGCATAGACTTCGAGGGCGGGGCCAAGTTCACCGTCTCCGGCGCCACCCACCGCCTGAGCACCGGAGAGATCCGGAACCAGGTGCTCCCGAACTACGCCGCGCGGGGCGCCGTGATCCAGCCTGCGGGCAAGAACGGCTACCAGATACAGACCCCGGTCTTGAGCCAGAAGCAGATACAGCAGGTGAAGAACGACATCAAGCAGAAGCTGGGTGGGGAGGTGAGCGTCACCAGCGTCAGCCCGACCTTCGGCGGGCAGGTGCAGACCCAGGCCCTGCAGGCGATGGGGGCGGCGTTCCTGATCATCATCCTCTTCATAAGCTTCCGTTTCGAGTTCGCCTTCGCGCTGGCGGCGATTTTGGCTCTCTTCCACGATCTGCTGATGACGGTTGGTTTCTACGCGATAGTGGGGCGGGAGGTGAGCCTGATCACGGTGGTGGCGGTCCTGACGATCCTCGGGTACTCGCTGTATGACACGATCATCATCTTCGACCGCATCCGGGAGAACGCGCCCACGGTGGGCTACAATCGTCGCCGTTTCGACCAGACGATAAACACCTCCATAAGGCAGGTCATAAGGCGTTCGATATACACTTCCCTCTCGACGGTGATCCCGGTGGCGGCGCTCTTGATCTTCGGTGAGTCGACGCTGAGCGACTTCGCGTTCGCGCTCCTGGTCGGGATCATCTCCGGTACCTACAGCTCGATCTTCATCGCCTCACCGACACTCTCTCTGTACAAGGCCTGGCGGGGTGGGAAGCTGCGGCAGGCTGCTTCTTCCTCCTGATCGCACTTCGTCGGTTATCATGTGACGTTGAGGAGGCCGAAGAGAGAGCGGGAGGTGCAAGGATGTTGGACACCCTCGAGCGCCTGGTACTCTTGCAGATAGGCGCTGCGGCCGTAACCCGGGAGCGGGTCGAGCGTGCGGTGAACGAGCTGATCGAGCAGGGAAGGCTCCAGCGGGAGGAGGGACGCAGGGTCGTCGAGGAGGTCATGGAGCGTGCCAGGCAGCGCTCCGGCGGCGCGCGGTCTCTGGTCGAGTCTTCGCTACAGCAGGTTCTTCGCGAGGCAGGTCTGCCCACGCGGGAGGACTACGAGGATCTGCTCTTCAGGGTGGAGCAGCTCGAGCACCGCGTCCGCGTGCTGGAGGATCGGGGGACCACTTCCGGCGGTGGTGAGACACCGCCTGAGCCCGAGACCCCGCCCGGCGCATAGGAGAGAGGACGTGAGGAGGGGTGGCGTCTGTCCATGACGGATTCTCCCGTCCCCTCACCGGGCGGGACCGGACAGCTCACCCGCTTCTCGCAGATCGGACGGATACTCGTCCGGCACGGGTTCGGGTTCCTCTTCGATGTCCGGCGCGAGCGGCGCGAGAGCAGGGGGGTGCAGGAGCTGCTCGCCCCGAACTTCGGCGTCAGGTTGCGTCGGGCGCTCGAGGAGCTCGGCCCGACGTTCGTCAAGTTCGGACAACTCCTCTCGACCCGCTCGGACATCTTTCCGGAGAGCGTCCTCTCCGAGCTGCAGAAGCTGCAGGATGCAGCCTCCCCGGTGCCGCTGGAAGCGGTGCAGCGGGTGATCGAGGAGGAACTCGGCGCGGGGGTGGGTGAGGTTTTCTCGGACTTCGACCCCGTTCCGCTCGGGTCGGCGAGCATAGGGCAGGTGCACCGCGCCACGCTACGCGGCGGGGAGGAGGTGGCGGTCAAGGTGCAGCGTCCGGGCGCCCGGAGGCGGGTCGAGGGCGACCTCGTGCTGATGCGCGAACTCGCCGGTTTCGTCGACACCAGGCTCGGGGAGCGCCTCTTCGTGAGCGTGCGTCCCCTCGTCGCCGAGTTCGAAGGGGTCATCCGGCGGGAGCTCGACTACTCTGTGGAGGCCGAGAACGCGCGGCGTTTCGCGCACAACTTCGCCGGCACCCCGGTGAAGATCCCGGCCATCCATGCGGAGTTCTCCACGCCGCGCCTCATAACCATGGAGTTCATCCGGGGGAGGCGTTTCAACGAGCTCAGGCCGCTCTCGCTCGCCCCCGCCGAGAGGAGGCGGGTGGCCTCGATGGGGGCGGATGCGATCTTCAAGATGGCCTTCGAGGACGGTTTCTTCCACGGTGATCCGCACCCCGGCAACCTCTTTCTCACCCCCGAGGGGGAGCTCGCCCTGCTCGATTTCGGGATGGTCGGCTACATGAGCCGCAGCGACATCGACGCCCTCTCGAGGCTCTTCATCGCCGTCATCCGGCAGGATGCCGCCGCGGTCCTGCGGGGGCTGGAGGATCTCGGGGTGCGCTACGAGGCCGAGGTGCGCGACGACCTGGTGCAGGAGCTCAGGGAGTTTCTGTTCAAGTACTCCGGTCTCTCGGTCGGAGAGGTCACGCTCGGGCAGGCCCTCTCCGAGCTGATCGCGCTCGTCAGGCGCTACAGGCTCCGGGTCCCGCCGGTCTTCCCGCTCCTGGTGAAGGCCCTCGTGACCGCCGAAGGGATCTCCCGCTCCATAGACCCCACGCTCAACGTCTACGAGGTGGCTCGTCCCTATGCCCGCCGGCTGCTCGCCGAGCGCACCAGCCCCGGCGCCCTTTCGCGGACCGTTCGCAGGAGGGCCGTGGAGTATGCCCGCTACGCGGCGGACTATCCGGAGCAGGTGCATCAGCTGCTCTCCGAACTCGAGGACGGAGAGCTGGAGGTCAGGCTCAACCACCGGGGGCTCGACCGGCTGGGCTCTCAGATCGACGTGCTCGCCAACCGGCTCGTCTTCGCGCTCGTGACCGGCGCCCTGCTCATCGGCTCTGCCCTCATCGGGGGGTTCGTGCGGGGTGGACCGCGGGTTCCCTACCTGGACGTGCCGGTGCTGGCCTTCTTCTGTTTCGTCCTCGCGGTGTTGCTCGCCGTCCTGGAGCTCACCGTGATCATCCGCTCAGGCAGACTGTGAGCTTTTCGTGGCGGCGCTGCGCAGCGCCGCCCAGTCCACATCGCGGAAGTTGTGCATCGGGCAGAACTTGGGTCCGCACATGGAGCAGAACTGTGCGCTCTTGAAGTAGTCGTCCGGCAGGCTCTCGTCGTGCATGGCGCGGGCGGTCGCGGGGTCGAGCGAGAGCTCGAACTGGCGGTTCCAGTCGAAGGCGTACCGTGCCCGGGAGAGCGCATCGTCCCAATCCCTGGCGCCGGGGCGGCCGCGTGCCACGTCCGCGGCGTGTGCTGCGATACGGTAGGCGATGAGACCCTGCCTGACGTCTTCTTTGCCTGGGAGTCCGAGGTGTTCTTTGGGTGTGACGTAGCAGAGCAGCGAGGTGCCGTGCCAGCCCATCACGGCCGCGCCTATGGCGCTCGTTATGTGATCGTAGCCGGGGGCGATGTCGGTGACGAGCGGACCGAGGGTGTAGAAAGGGGCCTCGTGGCAGACCTCCTGTTGTATCCGCACGTTCTCCTCGAGCTGGTCGAGCGGTACGTGCCCCGGCCCTTCGATCATGACCTGCACGTCCTTCTCCCAGGCGCGCTCGGTGAGTTCACCCAGCGTGCGTAGCTCGGCGAACTGGGCCGCATCCGAGGCGTCGGCGATACACCCCGGACGGAGCCCGTCGCCCAGCGAGATCGAGACGTCGTGGCGGCGGCAGATCTCGAGGATGTCGTCGAAGCGTTCGTAGAGAGGGTTCTGACGCATGTGGTGTACCATCCAGCGTGCCAGCAACCCGCCACCGCGGGAGACTATGCCGGTTATGCGTCTCTGAACCAGATGCAGATGTTGCAGCAGGATGCCGGCGTGGATCGTCATGTAGTCCACTCCCTGCTCCGCCTGTTCTTCTATTACCTCCAGCAGCAGCTCCCCGCTCAGGTCCTCGGGCTGCTTTACCCGGCTGGCAGCCTCATAGATCGGAACGGTGCCTACCGGTACGGGACTCGCCTCGATTATGGCCTGTCGGATGCGTGGTATGTCACCTCCGGAGGAGAGATCCATGACCGTGTCCGCACCGTACTCGAGGGCCGTATGGAGCTTGTCCAGCTCACCTTCTATGTCCGAGGTGGTCTGGGAGTTGCCGATGTTGGCGTTTATCTTGACGCGGGCGGCCTTGCCGATGCACATCGGCTCCAGCGAGGCGTGGTTGACGTTGGCCGGGATGATCATGCGTCCGCTGGCGACTTCCTCGCGGATGGTCTGCGGGGACGTGTTCTCCCTGCGGGCGACATGACGCATCTGCTCGGTGATCACGCCGCGGCGGGCCTGGTGCAGCTGGGTTGCGCAGCCGTCCGTCTCTCGAGTGCTCAATGTGCTCTCGCCTCCTTCCCTTCGGGACCCGGGAGGTGGCGGAGGCACGAAAAAGGCACCGGCAGATTCCACCGGTACCCACGCGTTGCCTGGTTGTTGTGACCAATCTCCCTCCGCCGGCATTACCCGGATCAGGTTCTGCGGGTCGGCGCGGCATCGAAGCGCCCTCTCAGCCCCCTTGGCCGGGAGCTCCCCGTTTCCTCCTTACGAAAGGAAGGGTAACGCTTTTGCGGGCGGGGTGCAACATCCCCGGGAGGGGGTGATGTTAGAATCTTGCTGCCATGGAGCTCGCCAGGACGACCGAACAGCCAGGACGCAACCAGGGAGAGGGTCTCACCATCTCCTCCCTCATAGAGAAAGTCTCCTCCTACAGCCCGGAGGGACGGGAGGAGGAGATAGCCGAGGCCTACCGTCTGGCGCACGCCGCCCACCGGGGGCAGACGCGCAAGAGCGGGGAGCCCTTCGTCGAGCACCCGCTCGCCGTGGCGGACATCCTCGCTGATCTGCGGATGGACACGACGACGATCATCGGGGGGCTCCTGCACGACGTCATAGAAGATACGGACGTGACCAAAGAAGAGCTCGGTGAGCTTTTCGGGAGCGAGGTCGCCGAGATCGTCGACGGGGTCACGAAGCTCAAGCGGCTCCCGTCCGGAAACCTGGAGGAGGCGCAGGCCGAGTCGCTGCGCAAGATGGTCGTCGCGATGAGTCGGGACGTGCGCGTGATCATCATCAAGCTCGCCGACCGGCTGCACAACATGCGCACGCTGGAGTACCTCCACCGCGACACCCAGATAAAGAAGGCCACGGAGACGCTCGAGATCTACGCACCGCTCGCCCACCGGCTCGGGATCCACTCTATCAAGTGGGAGCTGGAGGATCTCTCGTTCGCCACGCTGCACCCGCGGCGCTACGAGGAGATAAAGCGGCTGGTGGCCGCCCGGCGGGCCGATCGGGAGGCGTTCATCGCCCGGGTGGCCGAGGAGCTCAAAGGACACCTTGGCGAGGCCGGGATCGAGGCCGAGGTGCGCGGGAGGGTCAAGCACTTCTACTCGATCTACGACAAGATGGTCCGGCGCAACAAGGAGTTCAACGAGATCTACGACCTTGCCGGCCTGCGGGTCGTGGTGGACTCGGTGCGCGACTGCTACGCGGCGCTCGGGGTCGTCCACTCGGTGTGGAAGCCGATCCCGGGGCGCTTCAAGGACTACATCGCGATGCCCAAGTTCAACATGTACCAGTCGTTGCACACGACGGTGATGTCCAACGAGGGCAAGCTGCTCGAGATCCAGATCCGCACCCACGACATGGACGTCACCGCCGAGTACGGGATCGCGGCGCACTGGATGTACAAGGAGCGCGACGGCGGCAGCCGGGCGGACCGGCTCAACTGGCTGAAGAACATGATCGAGTGGCAGAAGGAGACGACCGACTCGACGGAGTTCATGAACTTCCTAAAGGACGAGCTGGTCGCCGATGAGGTCTTCGTGTTCACGCCCAAGGGGGACGTGATAAGCCTGCCGGCCGGCGCCACCCCGATAGACTTCGCCTACCACGTCCACACCGAGGTCGGCCACCGCTGCGTCGGGGCGAAGGTCAACGGCAGGATAGTGCCGCTCGACTCGGAGCTGGTCTCGGGCGACAGGGTGGAGATCCTCACCGGCAAGAGTGCGAGCCCGAGCCGGGACTGGCTCTCGGTGGTGCACAGCGGACGGGCGCGCAACAAGATAAGGCAGTACTTCAACAAGGCCGACCGGGAGGAGAACCTGACCTCGGGCCGGGAGAAGGTCCAGGAGCTCCTGAAGAAACGGCACGTGGAGCGGGTGCCGCAGGAAGTCTGGGAGGAGGTCGCCGAGAAGGTCAACCACCCCTCTCCGGAGGAGATGCTCACCGCCGTGGGGGCTGGTTCGCTCTCGGCAGAGAACGTGGCGAACAGGATCGCCGAGCGGGTGCTGGCGACTCAGGAGGAAGAGGAGGCCGGCGAAAAGGAGGAGCGCACGAGCCCTGCACTCGCGCCGCTGCCGCTGCCCTCCGACGGAGAGGAGACCGGCGTGCGGGTCGTCGGTTCGAGCGGGGTCCTCACCCGGCTCGCCCGGTGCTGCACGCCGCTTCCCGGGGACGAGATCGTGGGTTACGTCTCGCTCGGGCGGGGGGTGGTGGTGCACGCGTCCGGGTGTCCGAACGCCCGATCGCTCAGGGCGCGCAGCCCCGAGCGCTTCGTCGAGGTGGAGTGGGCGGCGGGGCCGGACAAGCTCTTCACGGTAGAGATCCTCGTCGAGGCGCTCGACCGGACGCATCTTCTGAGCGACATCACCCGGACGATCTCCGATGCGGGGCTGAGCATCATCTCTGCGCGGGTGGACACGATAGAGGAGCGGACGGCGCTCTCCCGCTTCGCCTTCAGGGCTTCGAGCACGCAGCACGTGAAGGACGTCATACGCAAGATCCGGGCCATCCCCGACGTCTACGACGTCTGCCGGGTCTCGCGTGACGGCACCCCGATAGAGCACTAGAGAAGAGGAGGCGCGTGAGCGAGATCGAGCAGATCACCGTGTCTTTCGGCGGCATGGACGTGAACTCCTACGTGGTGCACGCCCCGGAGGGGTCCATCATCGTCGACGCCGGGGCCGAGCCGCAGAAGATCCTCGGCGCTGTGCGCGGTGCCGTGGCAGCGGTCCTCATCACCCACGGTCACACGGATCACATCGGAGCTCTCGAGGAGGTGCGTGAGGCGAGCGGGGTGCCGCTCTACATGCACCCGCTCGACGCCGAACCCGCCGGCATCGAGGACTACGAGCCGCTGCAGGACGAACAGGAGCTCCATCTCGGTGGAGAGGTGATCCGGGTGTTGCACACCCCGGGACACTCACCGGGCGCGGTGACGTTCGTCGTCGGGGATGACCAGATCGTGGGGGACCTGATCCTCCCCGGGAGCGTCGGCAGGACCGACCTGCCGGGGGCTTCCTGGGAGGAGATCGAGGTCTCGGTGCGCAAGGTGATGGCGCTCTGGAGCGAAGAGACCCGGCTCTATCCTGGTCACGGACCCATCCTGGAAGCGCAGGAGGAGCTGCGGAGGAACCCCTACCTGCCACCGGTGGTGGGACGGTGAGCTTCCGCAGGCCGAGAGGAACCTACGACGTATATCCCGGCGGGCGCGAGCCGCACGAGCGGCCCGAGCTCTGGAGCCGCGTCTACGAGGTGGCGCGGGAGCTCTTCCGCACGCACGGATACACCGAGGTTCGCATGCCGATCTTCGAGGATGCCGAGATCTACGCACGCAGCGCCGGAGAGGCCTCGGACATCGTGCGCAAGGAGATGTTCACCTTCGAGGACAAGGGCGGCAGGCTCATGGCTCTGAGGCCCGAGGCGACCCCCGGGATCGCGCGCGCCTACATCGAGCACGGGCTCTACAAGCTCGCCCAGCCGGTCAAGATGTGGTACATGGGCCCGATCTTCCGCCACGAGCGCCAGCAGAAGGGCCGCTACCGCCAGCACGTCCAGATCGACGCCGAGGTCCTGGGATCCGCCGACCCGCTGGTCGACGCCGAGGTGATAGCGCTCCTCTACCGGCTGCATCAGGCCGTGGGGGTGCGCGATGAGGTCGTCTACCTGAACAACCTCGGGGACTTCGAGACTCGCCGGAACTACGCGCCGGAGCTCCGGGCTTTCCTGAAGAAGCACATCTCCGAGCTCGACCCCGACTCGCGCGAGCGCATCGACGTGAACCCCCTGCGCACGCTCGACTCGAAGGACCCGAACACCCGAGAGGTGCTGGCCGAAGCCCCCTCGATCCGGGACTTCCTCAGCCCGGAGGCCGACGAGCATTTCACGGCGGTCAGGGAGGCACTGGAGGCGCTCGGCGTGCCCTACGAGGTGGACGAGAGGCTGGTCCGCGGGCTCGACTACTACACTTTAACGGTCTTCGAGGCGAAGAGTACCTCTTTGGGGGCCCAGGACACGGTCGGAGGAGGGGGGCGCTACAACAACCTGATCTCTGACCTCGGCGGCCCGGAGACGCCGGGGATAGGCTTCGGCACCGGGGTGGAGCGCATCCTGCTCGCCGCCGCCGCGGAGGGGGAGCCGGAGGCGCCCGGCGTCGACGTCTTCTTCGCCACGCTCACCCCCGCAGCCCGCATCCCGGCGCTCGAGCTCGCGAGCCAGCTGCGCGGGAGGGGGGTGCGCTGCGAGCTGGACTACGCCGGGAGGAGCGCGAAGGGGCAGTTCAAGCAGGCCGACCGGCTCGGGGCCTCCTTCACGGTCGTGATCGGTGACGACGAGCTTTCTTCCGGCGAGGTGACCCTGCGCGACATGCGAAGCGGCGAGGAGCGGCGCATCCCAATCGCGGAGGGGCCGGGGCGGCTCCTGGAGGAGATCGGGGGCTGACGACGGTACCCGCAGAGCTCGTCCGGGCGTTGCGGCAAACCTCCGCGGTTGCCGTACTCACCGGATCGGGCGTCTCCGCGGAGAGCGGCATACCCACCTTCCGGGGAGGCGGGGATTCCCTCTGGAAGCGTTATGACCCCCGGGAGCTCGCCACCCCGGAGGCGTTCTCGCGCGACCCTCGCCTCGTGTGGGAGTGGTACCTCTGGCGCCGGTCGCTGGTGGTCGGAGCCGAGCCCAACCCCGCGCATCTCGCTCTCGCGGAGATGGAGGGATTCTTCTCTTCCTTCACGCTCATCACCCAGAACGTCGACGGGCTGCACGAGCGGGCGGGGAGCCGCAACGTCCTGGAGCTGCACGGGAATATCCTGCGCTCGAGGTGCACGGCCGAGGGAGAGATCTCGGAGCCGCGGCGGCAGGAGGTGCCGCCCCGCTGCCGGCGGTGCGGGGCCCTGCTCAGGCCCGACGTGGTGTGGTTCGGGGAGATGTTGCCGGAGGGGCCGGTGCGGGCAGCGTTCGAGGCGTCCAGCTCGTGCGGGGTCTTCTTCTCGGTCGGCACCTCCTCTCTGGTCTACCCGGCCGCGGCTCTTCCGGAGGAGGCCAGGGCCTCCGGGGCGATCCTGGTCGAGATCAACCCGGAGGAGACCCCGCTCACCCGACGGGCGGATTTCTCGTTCAGGGAGAGCGCATCGGTGGTGCTCCCCGAATTAGTGAAACGCCTCCGTGCGCAGGGTGATTATTGAGCCCCACCCGGACCGGGCGGATAATGTCTTCTGTAACGAATACCGGGCGGGTAAAGGGCTGGGATCCGGGCGGGGGGCGTGGAGGTGTGAGCTCCCGCTGGGCGGCGCGTCTTTTCGTGCTGGTCTGGCTGGTCTACCTCGCCTACCCTCTATCCAGGGTCTTCTCCGGCGGCGAGGGGGTCTCCGTGGTGGTGCAGCTCTCCGGAGCCGCCCTCTTCGTCGCGGTCTACCTCTGGGTCGTGCTTTTCGAGCGACCCTACTGGAGAGGAACGGACCCCCGTCGGGTGATCAACCACAGGGTTGCCGTTGGCACCCTGTCTGCGGTCGCTCTCTCGTTGAGTTTGCTTTACGGGGGCGTCTGGGCCGGGCTGTTCGTCTACGCGAGCGTCGCCGCCGGTATATCTCTCCCGTCGCGGGAGGCGCGTCCTGTCATCGCGATGCTCACCGTGGCGGTGGCTGTCTGCTGCCTGGCCTCCGGCATGTCCTGGACCGGTGTCGGGCAGTTCGTGCTGCTCGTCGGGGGGATAGGTTTCGGGCAGGTGCTCTGGTCTCGTCTGTTCTCGACCGTCAGGGAGCTGGAGGCGGCCCGCGAGGAGATAGCCCGGCTCGCGGTGGCGGAGGAAAGGTTGCGCTTCGCGCGTGATCTGCACGATCTGCTCGGTCACAGCCTCTCGCTCATCACGGTCAAGAGCGAGGTGGCGCGAAAGGTCGCCGACAGAGATCCCAGGCGTGCCACCGCAGAGATGCGTGAGGTAGAAGAGATCGCGCGTCGGGCCCTCGGAGAGGTCAGGGAGGCGGTCTCCGGATATCGCAGGCCCGCTCTCGAGGCCGAGATCGCGGGCGCCGCCCAGATGCTCGAGGCCTCGGGGATCTCCTGCAGCGTAGACCTTCCGGAAGGGGATCTCCCCGAAGCTGTCCGGGAGACCTTCTGCTGGGTGATACGGGAGGCGGTGACGAACGTCATCCGCCACAGCGGGGCTCGCAGGTGCCGGATCTCGGTGGGGTGCGAGGGTGAGGTCTGCTTCGTCGAGGTTCGTGACGACGGACGGGGTGTGGTGGAGGGTTTTGCGGCCGGGAGCGGGTTGGTCGGGCTCTCCGAGCGCCTGCGTGCGCGGGGAGGGACCCTGCTGGCGAGCAACCTCCCGCCCGGCGGGTTCAGGGTACGGGCCGAGCTTCCGTTGCGGGATTCCGTACCGAGAGCGGCTGATACTCTTCGACGGTGATCCGTCTTGGGATCGGCCCACGGTCCCGGGGCAACGGGAATGGGCTGGCGACCTCATCCTCTGGCCTGCGGGCGTGTCACACGCCCCGGCCTGGTCCGTCGAGGAGGTGAGGGCGGAGCGAGGGATGTCCGCCGGGCGCTTCCAGGGTTCTCGACGTAGATTCCCTTCATCCCGTACGGGGTGGTCCGCGAGGTAGATGCCTCTTCCCGAAGGGAAAGGAGCATCTTCGGTCGGAGATGGAGGGTACACTCGAATTGGGTATCGACGATCACGTGGAGGAACTCGTTTGGTGGAGCGAGACATCGCCGAGCGTGTCTACGAGTGGGTGACGGACGAAGATGCCGAAGGCAGCGCCTGCGAGGGCATACCGGAGGAGGCCTGCAGGGAGGCTCCGCGGAGCTTTCTGCTCAACCTCGCCAATGGCGCGGCGACGAAGCTCGCTGAGCAACTCGCCAGCCCCGACCTGGTCCTGGTGTGGTTCTTGAGCGTGCTGGGTGCTCCGGTTTTCTTCTCCGGGATGCTGGAGCCCGTGCGTCGGGGAGCGGCGATGTTCCCGCAGCTGGCGGTGTCGGGGCGTATGCGGGCGTATGGGAGACGTAAGTGGTTCTGGGTCGGGGCGGGCGTGTTACAGGCCGTCACGCTCGTGGTCATGCTCGTCGCCGGACTGGTGTTGAGCGGCGGGGTCGCGGGTGTGGTGATCGTCGCCGCGCTGCTGGTCTTCAGCGTGGCGAGCGGCGTCGGCTCCGTGGCCTTCAAGGACGTGATGGGCAAGACCATACCGAAGGGTAAGCGAGGCCAGCTCTTGGGACTTCGGTCCTCGATCGGGGGCGCCCTCACCATAGCCGCCGGGTTGGTCCTCTACGGCGTGGTGGCCGGGGCGAACGGGGTGGCGCCGTTCGTTGCCCTCCTGGGCTTCGCCGCGGTACTGTGGGCCCTCGCCGCCGGGTTGTTCGCGCGGATCGAGGAGCAACCCGGCGCTACGGGAGGGGGACGGAATGCCCTCAGCGAGCTGCGCCACGGGTGGAGGCTGCTCACCGGCGTTCGCGGGTTCAGATGGTTCATACTCAGTCGAGGGTTGCTGCTCTCCGCGGAGCTCTCCATACCCTTCTACACCCTGCGCGCTCGTCAGATCACGGGTGCGGGCAGGGGGTTCGGTCTCTTCGTCGTGGCGCTGGGGGTGGCCGCCTTGATAGGGGGACCCGTCTGGGGGCGCATCTCCGACCTCGTCTCGAGCCGTCTGGTGCTGGTAGCGGCCGGGCTGGTGGGGGCCCTCGCTGCGGCGGGGGCGCTCTCGTTCGGGATCTTCTCCTCCGGTCGGTCGAGCCCTTATCTCTACGCCCTGATCTTCCTGGTGGTGGGTTTCGCCCGGGATGGGGTACGGGTAGGGAGGAAGAGCTACGTGGTGGATGCTTCCCCGCCTGACGAGCGGCCTCTGTACACGGCGACGGCGAACACCGCCTCCGGTGTGCTCACCTTCATGTTCATCACGCTCGGGTTCTTCGCTCAGGCTGCGGGGGTGGGTGCGACGCTGGCGGTCTTGCTGGTGCTCGGGTTGCTGGGGGCCGCCGCGGCCTGGCGTATGCCCGAGGCTGGGGAGATGGTCGGATAGCGCGAATCCCGGAGCGTGTTCGCTGGCTTCACGCGTCTTTGTTCTCTGTACGACCAGCTGTTACGTCCGGCCTCGACCGCTGAGAGCGCCAGTCGCGATGTTCTACAGCGACCGGCGCTCCGCCGAGCACGCACCATCCGGTGCCAGCGGCTCCACGGCGGAAGGTCCATGCGTGAAGACGGTCGCTCTCTATTGCCTTCGACTGCGAGGCGTCGCTCATGCGGTTCTCCCGATCCCGTGCGAGCCGGCAGGGCTCACGGTGACCGTCTGGCTACTCCACCTCCCGGCCGGTCTTTATCTTCACCCCCTCGAAATCGACCTCTACGGTTTCGGTGAACCGCATTCCGTTCTCCTTGTCGTGGCGGTGAAACTCCGGGGGTTCTATCCTGACCCTCAGGGTGTACTCTCCGTCTCCAGGGACGTGCCAGTTCCTGCCGTAGTGGTAGAGCCAGGGGTGCCACAAGAAGGGTTGAAGATGGGTGCCGACCTCTTCGCCCGCGGCGTCCACGAGGGTGGCGTGCACCTCCAGTCCGGGGATGAAGCGACCGTCCGATCCATCCCGTACCGAGACTTCTACGTGGACGTTTTCTTCCTCGGATGGGTTCTGCCACTCCAGGCGCCCGTCTCGCATGTGGTACATTCCCTCGGCCCGCTCGACGGCGTAGCCGACCAGGTAATCACCGGCCCGCTTCTCCCCTCCATCATCGGCCACCTCTCGTGTCATGTGCTCCAGCGCCTTCTGCAGGGCCTTCCCCTGCTCCCGTGCCAGGTCCAACTGCTCCTCGGTCGCCTCGTCGCTGGGACGCATAGGCGGCCGGGACGACCGTTCCTCCCGGTGCATGTGTGTTCTCTCCTTTCGTCCGTTGCCGCTTCTTACGGATATCCTTCCCGGTCTGGATAAAACCGGGATGAAGCTCGGTTAAGCCGGGATAAAGAGGAGATTAAGCTGGCTTAAACTCATCCGTTCGTGCCGCCGGGTTGGCTTCGGGAGACGAGATCATTTCTTGCGCCGAATCGCTATGTGCAGCTCCCTGAGCTGCTCCTCGGTGACCGGGGAGGGGGCATCCATCATCTCGTCGCGGGCAGCCTGGGTCTTTGGGAAGGCCATCACCTCGCGTATGTTCGGCTCGTCGCGCAGCACCATGACGAGCCGGTCTATCCCCGGTGCTATCCCGCCGTGCGGCGGTGCCCCGTAACGGAAGGCCCTCAGGATGGCCCCGAAGCGGCGCTCGGCCTCTTCTCTGTGTATCCCGATCACGTCGAAGACCTTCTGCTGCAGGTCCGGGCGGTGGATCCTGATGCTCCCGGAGGCGAGTTCGACCCCGTTGGCGACCAGGTCGTAGAGCTGCCCGGTGACCTTCAGGGGGTCGCTCTCGAGCAGAGGGATGTCCTCCTCGCGCGGCATGGTGAACATGTGGTGCATCGGCTCGATGCGTTTCTCTTCCTCGTTGTACTCGAAGAGGGGGAAGTCCGTAATCCAGCAGAACGCGAGCTCGTCTTTGTCTACCAGACCGAGCCGGTCGCGCAGGTGGAGCCTGAGGCGGCTGAGGCTCTCGAAAACGACCGGGTCCCGATCGGCGACGAAGAACAGCCAGTCTCCTTCCCCGGCGCCGAGCTTCTCGCGCAGGATGCGCTGCTCTTCCCCGGAGAAGAACTTGGCGATCGGGCCCGAGAGTCCATCGCGGGTGACCCTGAAGTGGGCGAGCCCGCGCGCCCCGCCCTCGGAGGCGACGGCGGTGAGCTCGTCCATCTCGCGTCGGGTGAGGTCGCCGAGTCCGGGGACCGAGATGCCGCGCACCGACCCGCCGGATTCCACCGCCCCCCGGAAGACTTTGAACTCGCTCGTTCGAGCCACCTCGGAGACGTCGGCGAGCTCGAGCCCGAAGCGTACGTCCGGCTTGTCGGTCCCGAAGCGACGCATCGCCTCGGCGTAGGTGAGGCGGGGGAAGGGCTTGCTGGCGAGGCGCTTGTCGGTCAGCTCCTCGACTATCCCGGTGTAGAGCTCCTCGATGAGCTCCAGCACCTCGTCCTGGGTGGTGTAGCTCATCTCCAGATCGAGCTGGGTATGCTCCGGCTGACGGTCGCCGCGCTGGTCCTCGTCGCGCAGGGCGCGGGCGATCTGGAAGTAGCGCTCGAAGCCGGCGACCATCAGAAGCTGCTTGAACTGCTGCGGGGATTGGGGCAGGGCGTAGAACTCCCCGGGGTACAGGCGGGAGGGGACGAGGTAGTCGCGGGCCCCTTCCGGGGTGGAGGCGGTCAGAAGCGGCGTCTCTATCTCGACGAAGTCCCTCTCGGAGAGGTAGTCCCGGATGTACTTGACGACCCGGTGTCGGAAGATGATGTTCTCCTTCATCCGCTCGTGGCGCAGATCCAGGTAGCGGTAGCGCAACCGGAGCAGCTCGTCTACCGGACGCTCGCGGTCGATCTCGAATGGGGGGGTCTCGGAGGTGTTCAGGATCTCCAGCGAGGTGGCTTCTACTTCGATCTCCCCGGTCGGGAGTTCGGGGTTCTCGTTGCCCTCCGGTCGCCTCCTCACGGTCCCCGACACCGAGATCGACCACTCCGGTCTCAGGCGCTCGGCGGCCTCGAAGGCCTCGCCGTGTTCGGGGTCGAAGACTACCTGCGTTATCCCCCAGCGATCGCGCAGGTCTATGAAGATGAGCCCGCCGTGGTCCCGCCTGCGGTTCACCCAGCCGGCGAGTCGCACCTGCCTTCCCGCGTCGTCGGCCCGCAGCTCGCCGGCCGTGTGCGTCCTGTAGGGGTTCGCGCTCCCGATGGCGTGGTCTTCGCTCCGCAACGTCTCTCCTCTCGGTTTTCTACTTCCTTCGGTGGTCAAATAACAGATCGTAACGCATCTCCGGCGCTTCCGTCCCGGCGTCTTCGCGGGTGATCTCGCTTCACCCTGGGTTAAAATCAGGCTCGTATGCGTGATCGGGTGTCTCGTGGGGGAGAGGAGAGCTGAGAAGCCGGTTGTTCAGCCTTGTGTTGGCCTCGCTCGTGTTCCCGCTGCTCCTCGCGGGTTGCGGGGGGAATTCGAAGGGGGCTTCGTCCCCGGTCTCTGGTTCCTCTTCCCGGGCGAGCGCTCCTTCTTCGTCGTCGATCCACTCCTCCGGAGCCCCGCGAACCGGTACCGCGTTCGTGCTCAACGAGAGCCAGCCGGTACCCAAGAGTTTCAAGCTCGCCTACGGGCGCAAGGAGCCCATCGTGGTGCTCTTCTACGAGAAGGGTCAGAACCCGTTCTACCCGCAGGGGCTTGCGGTGGACTCGGCGGTGAGATCGTACCTGGAGAGCCTGGAGGGCCGCTATCGGGGGATCGGTTACTTCGCCTACGACATAAACGACCCGCAGGGCTACGGCTCGCTCGCCGCCCAGCTCGGCATCGGATACACCCCGTCCGTGACCTTGCTCGCTCCGAGCGGCGGGCACTACGTGATACGCGGCGTCTACACCGGGTACGTGCCACGGACTCTGCTCGCGCAGGCTCTCTACGATCTCTCCGCTTCTCGCGGAGCCTGAGGAAGTGACTGCAAAACCGGCTTCCTGCGTTAAACTAGCCGTGATGCAGGGCAACGGCGTCTACCTCGACTACGCGGCGACCTCCCCGCTCGACGAACGGGTTCTGCAGGCCATGCTTCCCTATCTGAGGGAGCCCGCCGGCAACCCCTCCTCCCTGCACTCCTTCGGTGCGAGCGCCTCGGAGGCGATCGAGGAGGCGAGGGGGAAAGTCGCGGCGATGATCGGCGCGTCCCCCGAAGAAGTGATCTTCACCTCCGGCGGCACCGAGTCGGACAATTTGGGCGTCCTGGGGCTGGCCCGATCCGATCCCGGAAAGCGCCACGTCGTCGTCTCGCCCGTCGAGCACGCGGCGGTGCGCGAGTGCGTCGCGAGCCTGGAACATGAGGGATATGAGATAAGCCGCCTGGCGGTGGACGGCCACGGCAGGGTCGACCCCGGGGACGTCGAGCGCGCGCTGCGCCCCGACACCGCGCTCGTCGCGGTGATGTGGGCGAACAACGAGGTCGGGACCGTGGAACCCGTGGAGGAGATAGCGCGGGTGTGCGCGGAGCGTGGTGTGCCGCTGCACGTGGACGCGGTGCAGGCCGCGGGCCGGCTCCCGATGGACACGGGGCGGGTGCCGCTCTCGACGCTCGCGCTCTCCTCGCACAAGCTCTACGGCCCGCAGGGCGTCGGGGCCCTGTACGTTCGTGAAGGGGTGCGCCTGGAGCCGGTGGTCCACGGCGGGGGACAGGAGCGGGGCCTGAGGAGCGGCACGGAGAACGTCGCCGGGATAGTCGGCTTCGGCGAGGCCGCCCGGCTCGCCGGGCTCGAGAGGGAGCAGCGTGTGCGACACGAGAGGGAGCTGCGGGACCTGCTGATCGCCGGGGTGAGCGAGATCCCCGGTGTCCATCTCCGTGGACACCCCGAGGAGAGGCTCCCGAACAACGTCCACCTGACCGTCGAGGGGGTCGAGTCGGAGAGCCTGGTTTTGATGCTCGACGCCCTCGGTTACGCCATCGGGCGCGGGTCGGCCTGCGCCTCGAGCGGGCACAAGGCATCCCCGGTCCTGCTCGCGATGGGGATAACGGAAGAGGAGGCGTTTTCGGCGGTGCGGGTAACGGTGGGCAAGGATACCTCCCGCGAGGACGTGAGCGGCTTCGTCGGAGCCTTCCGCGAGGCGGTCGAACGGCTCAGGGAGCTCTCGCCGGTCCGTGTGAGGTAGAGAGGAGTATATGCCCGAGCGCTACAGGCCAGAGGTCATAGAGCATCTCGTGCACCCGCAGGGGGTCGGTGAGGTTAATCAGCCGGACGGGTGCGGGGAAGCGGGCGACGCCGCCTGTGGCGACGTGGCCCGCTTCACGCTGCGGGTCGAGGACAGCCGCCTCTCCGAAGTGTGTTACAAGGTCTACGGCTGCGCGGCGTGCGTCGCCGCCGGGTCCGCGCTCGTCGGCCTCGTGCGCGGGCGGCACCTGCTCGAAGCGGCGCGCGTCTCGAGGGCGGACGTCGAGGAGGTTCTCGGCGGACCGCTCCCGGATGGCAAGGAGCACGCGCTAACGCTCGTCATCGACGCCCTGCACAGGGCATTCGAAGATTATCTCGACCACCGGGCGGACGTCCTGCTCGGCGGAGGATACACCGACGGCTCCGCCGGTGAGGAGGGAACCGTCGTCGCGGCGATGAGCGGGGGGGTGGACTCCGCGGTCACCGCGCTGCTTCTGAAGGAGGCCGGCTACCGGGTCGCCACCGTGACCTTCCGGCTGCACGACGGGGAGCCGGGCAGCCGCTCGTGCTGCTCCCCCGATACCGTGCTCTTCGCGCGGGAGACGGCGCACCGCATGGGGCTGCCCCACTTCACGCTCAACCTCAAGCGCCTCTTCGAGCGCCGGGTGCTCAGCGACTTCGTGGGTTCCTACGCCGCCGGACGTACTCCGAACCCCTGCGTCGCCTGCAACGCCCACGTCAAGTTCCACGCTGCGGCCTTCCTCGCGGACATGCTGGGGTTCAGGCACATCGCCACCGGACACTACGCCCGCGTGGCCGAGACCCCGTACGGTCCCGCGCTGGCACGTCCGAAGGATGAGAGAAAGGACCAGACCTACGTCCTCTGGCCGGTGCCCGAAAAGCTGCTTCGGCGAACGGTCTTCCCGCTCGGAGACTACGAGAAGAGTGAGGTGAGGGCTATCGCGGCGGACCGGGAGCTCGCCGTCGCCCACACGCCCGAGAGCCAGGACATCTGTTTCATACCCGACGGCGATTACCGCCGCTTCGTGCGCGAGCGGGTGACGAGCGGACCAGGGGAGGTCGTGGACCGCAGCGGTCGGGTGCTGGGGCGTCACGGGGGGATCGAGAACTTCACGGTGGGACAGCGCCGGGGGCTCGGCGTCTCCACGTCCACGCCGCTCTACGTGACCGAGGTGCGTCCGGAGCGCAGGCAGGTCGTCGTGGGACGCAAGAGGGACCTGCTGGTGCGGGAGATCCTGGTCGGGGAGACGAACTGGTTCATGGACCCGTCGGAGGCGGACTCCGTGCAGGTCCGCTACAACGGATCGCAGCTGCCGTGTCGGGTCGACCGGGATGGAGAGCGCTGGCTCGTGCGACTCGAGGAGCCGGCGGCGGCGGTCGCCCCCGGACAGTCCGCCGTTTTCTATGCCGGAGAGCGGGTGGTCGGGGGAGGTGTGGTCCTCCGGCGCGGCTAGGAGCGGTGGGCGCCGGGTTGAGGTGCGTTTATAATCCTGGGCGGGATCCGCGTTCTTCCTGGAGGCGTTTTCGAGAAGGGGGTGTAGGTTCCAGCGCCGACCCGATGGCCGATACTCCACCGGTTTCACCGGAGCCGAGGACTCTCGTATGCCGGAGGGGGATCGTGGCGAAGCGAAAGATCGACCTCCCGAAGAGGAGGGGATGGTGTGATCGAGAGAAAAGCGCATGAGTACACGTACCTCAAGCTACCGCCGGAGAGGGAGCTGAGATCCTGCGTCGGGCTGGTGCTCGCCGGCATGGCGGCGAGGGCCCGGATAGGGGTCGGCAACCTCGACGAGGCGATCGATCTTCTCGAAGGGTTCCACTCCGAGAGTGGCCCGACCCGCTTCAGGTTCTTTCTTGACGAGGATCGGGTGGTCGCGGAGGTCGAGGATTCCTCGCACCCCGGGAGCTGGCGCCCGGTGGTAGAGCTGGTGTCGTGAGCGAGCGGAAGCATCGCAGGCCGGACAAAGCGCGCACCCGCAGGCTGCTCGTCCGCTACCACAAGGAGGGTGACCGACGGGCCCGCGAGCAGGTGATAGAGGAGCAGCTGCCGCTGGTCGAGTTCCTCGCCCGCCGCTTCGCCGGGAGGGGGGAGCCGATAGACGACCTGGTGCAGGTCGGGTCGGTCGGGCTGGTGAAGGCCGTGGACCGCTTCGACGTGGACCGCAACATCGAGTTCTCGACCTACGCCACCCCGAACATCCTCGGTGAGATAAAGCGCTATTTCCGGGACAAAGGCTGGGCGATGCGGGTGCCGCGCGGGTTGCAGGAGCTGCGGCAGTCGGCCAAAGAGATGATCCGGGAGGAGACCGTCAAGACCGGGCGCTCGCCGACGATGCAGGAGCTCGCCGAGAGGCTCGATGCCGACGTCGAGAGCGTCGCCGAGGCGCTCACGCTGGGCCGGGCGTACAACACGACGAGCCTGGACGCGCCGGTGAACCAGGAGGAGTCGGAGGGGGATACGCTGCTCGACCTGCAGTCCGAGGAGAGCTCGCCGATCGAGGGGGTGGAGGACAGGATCCTGCTGGAGTCCGCCATGGAGGGTCTGGACGAGCAGCAGCAGAGGATACTCAGGCTCCGTTTCAACGAGGGCAAGACGCAGACCGAGATCGCGAGGGACATCGGGGTGAGCCAGATGCACGTCTCGCGGCTCCTCCGGCGGGCGATAGACGACCTCAGGCGTGAGCTCGAGTCGCTAGAAAAGCAGAGCTAGGCCGGTACAATACCCGCAGGATGCAGAGCAGAGAGATAAGACGAAGGTTCCTGGACTACTTCGCCGGCAAGGGGCACAAGGTCTACCCGAGCTGGCCCCTCATCCCGCAGAACGATCCGACCGTGCTCCTGACGACCGCCGGGGTACAGCAGTTCATCCCCTACTTCCTCGGCCAGGAAAAACCCCCCACACCCCGGGCCGTGAGCGTGCAGAAGTGTTTCCGCACGCAGGATCTCGAGGACGTGGGCGACGCCTCGCACCTGACGTTCTTCGAGATGCTCGGCAACTTCTCCTTCGGCGACTACTTCAAGGAGGAGGCCATACGCTTCGCGTGGGAGTTCCTCACGCAGGAGCTGGGGCTTCCTCCGGAGAGGCTCTGGGTGACGATCTTCGAGGGGGACGAGGACGCTCCCGAGGATCTCGAAGCCAGGGAGCACTGGATGTCTGTCGGGGTGCCGGAGGAGAAGATCTTCGGGCTTCCCAAGAGCGAGAACTGGTGGGGGCCCGTGGGCGAGACCGGCCCCTGCGGACCGTGCTCGGAGGTCTACTACGACTACGGCGAGGAGTACGGGCGCGGCGATCCGCTCGAAGATGCCAGGTACGGCCCCGGCGGGGAGGAGGGAGATTCGCGCTTCCTCGAGGTTTGGAACCTCGTCTTCAACCAGTACGAGAAGCGCAAGGACGGCTCTCTCGTCCCGCTCTCCCAGAAGGGGATAGACACCGGTATGGGCCTCGAGAGGATCACCGCCGTCTGCCAGGGCGTGCGCTCGGTCTACGAGACCGACCTCTACGCTCCCGTGCTCGAGAAGGTGCGCGAGTACACCGGCGTCTCCCTCGGGGACGGCGAGGAGACCGACCGTTCGCTGCGCATCCTCGCCGACCACGCCCGCAGCATGGCCTTCCTCGTCGCGGACGGCGTCCGGCCCGGCAACCAGCGTCGGGAGTACGTTCTCAGACGCATAATACGCCGGGCGACGCGGGAGGGGTACGCCAGGCTCGGCCTGGGGCCGGAGCAGATCGCGAGCCTCGCCGGTGAGGTCGTGGGGTACATGGGCGGGTTCTACTCGGAGCTCGAGCGGGCGCGGGAGGACATCCTCCGGGTCGTCGAGGTGGAGGCGCGGAGGTTCGTCGAGATCTACGACTCCGGGATGCGGACGCTTGAGGAGGAGATCTCGCGGCTCGATGGCGGCAACTTCCCTGGGGAGGTCGCCTTCACGCTGCACGACACCTATGGTTTCCCGGTCGAGATCACGCGGGAGGTTCTGGCCGAGCGCGGCATCTCGCTCGATGAGGCCGGGTTCCGGCGAGCCATGGAGGAGCAACGCAGGAGGGCCAGGGAGTCGTTCGGAACCCACGAGCGGGTCGTGGCCGCCTTCCGCGACCGGGAGATAAAGAGCCGCTTTGTGGGCTACGAACGGGAGCAGACCGAGACGCGGATCGTCGCCGCGGAGC
Organism: Rubrobacter sp. M3-4; assembly: GCF_059772285.1. Taxonomy (NCBI): domain Bacteria; kingdom Bacillati; phylum Actinomycetota; class Rubrobacteria; order Rubrobacterales; family Rubrobacteraceae; genus Rubrobacter; species Rubrobacter sp. M3-4. The sequence continues at coordinate 15,881 of NZ_JCBAJP010000003.1, read as the reverse complement.
CGGTCCCCGGTGCTCGGGACGAGTGGTATCTGGTGCTGGAGGAGAACCCCTTCTACGCCACCGGGGGCGGGCAGGTCGCGGACACCGGTTGGATCTCCTGTTCGGATGGTCAGCTCGAGGTCGTCGATGCCATCCCGGCGGGGGACTACCAGGTTCTGCGGGCGAAGGGCGGGGAGGGTTTCAGGGTCGAGGAAGGGCTCGAGGTCACCGCCTCGATAAACCGGGTTCGCCGGCAGCAGATAGAGGCGAACCACACCGCCACCCACATTTTGCACTGGGCCCTTCGCGCCGTGCTCGGCAAGGACGTGGTGCAGGCCGGGAGCTACGTGGGACCGGACAGGCTCCGCTTCGACTACCGGTGCCAGAGGAAGGTGGGAGAAGAGGACGTCCGGCGTGTACAGGAGCTGGCTCTGCTCAAGATCACCGAGAACCAGCCCGTGCGTTACTACACGACGACGCTCGAGGAGGCCAGGAAGCTCGGGGCGATGATGCTCTTTGGGGAGAAGTACGGCGAGCTGGTGCGCGTCGTCGAGATAGACGGTTTCTCCCGCGAGCTGTGCGGGGGGACGCACGTGCGCTCTACGGCCGAGATCGGGGCGTTCAAGGTGGTCTCGAACCGCAGGCACGGAGCGGATCTCTACAGGATAGAGGTCATCACCGGCCGGGAGGCGCTCTCCTACCTGATCGAGGCCTCCGAGAAAGCCGAAGCCGCCGCCTCGGCGCTCAAGACCGAAGTGAGCCGGCTCCCGGAGGCGGTGGAGGAGCTCTCCGGGGAGCTGCGTCGGGCGAGGGAGGAACTACGCGAGCAGCAGCTCAAGGCCAGCCTCGGCCGGGTCGGGGAGCTGATAGAGAGGGCTCAGACGGTGGACGGGGCGAAGATCGTCACCGGTCAGGTCGATGCCAGCGACGTCGCCGGGCTGCGGCGCATCTCCGACGACGTTAAGAACAGGGTCGGCGGGCCGGTGGCGGTCGTGCTGGCCGCGGCGCTCGACGGCAAGGCCGTGCTCGTGGCCAATTTGCATCCGGAGGTCTCCAGGAGGATCGGTGCCGGGGAGCTGGTGAAGGAGATCGCCGGGGTGCTCGGAGGTGGTGGGGGCGGCAGCCCGACGATGGCGCAGGCGGGTGGAGGAGATCTCGAGGCGATCCCGGCCGCCCTCGAGAAGGCCCGCCAGATCTTCTCCAGCCGGCTCGCGGCGCGGACGGAGGGGTGAGCGTCCCTGCGGCGGGCAGGGTGGCGGCCGTGGACCTCGGTGAGGTCCGCTGTGGGATCGCGATCTCCGACGAGACGGCGACCATCGCGCGGCCGCTGGAGGTCGTCGGGGAGGGGGAGATAGAAGAGAGGTTGCGCGGTCTGATCGATCGGGAGGGTGTCTCCGTCGTGGTGGTCGGCGTCCCCAAGACCATGCGGGGGGAGGAAGGGCCCCAGGCCCGGAAGGTGCTCGAGAAGATCGGGCGGATGCGCGAGAGGTTCCCGGCGGTGAGGTTCGTCGAGTGGGACGAGCGCCTCACCACGCGCCTGGCCGGGGGCGGGAAGAAGAAAGGGCCGGTGGATCACCTCGCCGCCGCGCACATGCTGCAGGAGTACCTGTGGGCGAGGAGAAGTTGAGCCCGGGAAAGCACCCCGGAGGATGGCGGGAGGACGACCTCGATCAGAGGCTTGAGGCTCTGCGCTCCGATCGGCGCGGGGGGGGACGCAGGAGACGACGCCGGACGCTGGCCGCCTTCCTCGGGCTCGTGGCCGTGGTGGCGGTGCTCGCCGTCGTGTACCTGATCTACGCCAGCGCCATGGGTGCCGGCGCGCGGGGAAGGGGCGAGGCGGTCACCCTGACGGTCAGGAAGGGGGACACCCTCTCCAGCGTCGCCAACAGGCTCGACCGGGCCGGCGTCATAGACAACGCCTTCCTCTTCGAGCTGCAGGCCCGCCTCGAAGGCGACGGCACCGACATAAAGCCCGGGCGTTACAGGTTCCATCGTGGACAGAGCACCGGGAGCATCCTGAAGGCGCTCACAGCGAACAGGCCGGCTCCGACTTTCAAGATCACCGTTCCCGAGGGGCTGACCCTCGGGCAGACCGCCCGCGAGGTCGCATCGCAGAGCCACATCTCCAGGGCGGCTTTCGAGCGTGCGGCGCGCAGCACGGATTATCCGTACGCCTTCCTGCACGAGCCCGGGGTGAAGAGCACCGAGGGGTTCCTCTTCCCCAAGACCTACGATTTCAGGGAGGGGACGGGTGCCCGGCAGGTCGTCAACAGGATGCTCGAGCAGTATGCCATAGAGACCCAGAACCTGAACCTGAAGGCCGCCGAGAAGAAGCTCGGGCTGAGCGAGTATCAGATAGTGATAGTCGCCTCCCTGATAGAAAAAGAGTCGGCGAACCAGAAGGAGCGGCCGCTCATCGCCTCGGTGATCTACAACCGGCTGCGCAAGGGGATGCCGCTGCAGATCGACGCGACCGTACAGTACGCGCTCGGCAGGCCGCACGCCAACCTCTCGTTGCAGGATCTCAAGGTGAAGTCTCCCTACAACACCTACCTGCACAAGGGGCTTCCACCCGGTCCGATAGACAACCCGAGCCTGAGCTCCATAAAGGCCGCGGCGCACCCGGCGAAGACGGACTACCTCTACTACGTGCTGGAGAAGAACGGCAAGCGTCACTACTTCACGAGCAGCTACCAGAAGTTCCTGCGCGCCAAGGCCGCTGCGGGCCGCTAGGAGGAATGGGCGGCGGAGCTTGCTAAAGTTCGGCCGGGACGTCACCGACAACCCTGCCGGAAGAGAATTTTCCCGAGGTGCTGGGAGGTGTCGAGAGATCCAACCAGAGATCACAGCGAAGACGTCGCTCGTCGGCGTCATAGGACACCCGGTCGCTCACAGCCTGAGCCCGCAGATGCACAATGCCTCTTTCGCCTCCAGGGGGCTGGATTTCGCCTACGTCGCTATGGACGTGGCTCCGGAGGACCTCGGGGAGGCCGTGCGCGGGCTCGCGGTGTTGGGGTTCGCGGGGTTCAACGTCACGATCCCGCACAAAGAGGAGATCCTGCGCTTCCTGGACGACCTGGACGAATCGGCGGAGCGTCCCGGGGCGGTGAACACCGTGGTCGTGGAGGGTGGGAGAACCCGGGGGTACAACACCGACGGCTTCGGGTTCGTCGAGTCCTGCAGGGAGGCCGGGGTGGATCTCGCGGGGGAGAGCGTCCTGGTGCTCGGCGCCGGCGGGGCCGCGGCGGCGATAGCCGATGCCGTGGTCTCCGCCGGGGCGTCCTCCGTGGTGATCGCGAACCGCACCCCCGAGCGTGCGGAGATCCTCGTCCGGAGGCTTCGTAAGGGGCACGCCGGGGCGAAAATCGTCGCCTGTGGTGCAGACGACCTCTACGATGCGTGCCGGCGTTCCAGGGTGTTGGTCAACACCACCCCCCTCGGGATGAGACAGGGAGATCCGATGCCTTTGCCGGAGGAAGTCCTCGAGGACAGGGTCGTCTGCGACATCGTATACAGGAGGGGTGGCGAGACGCCGCTTCTCTCGGTGGCTCGAGAACGGGGAGCCGCGGTGGTCGACGGGCGAACGATGCTCCTCTACCAGGGGGTTGAGGCCCAGAGGCTCTGGACCGGCGTCGAGCCCGACGTGGAGGCCATGAGGGCGGTGCTGGAGGAGGGCGGGTGAAGATCCTCATCGCCGAAGACGACGCGGTTTCCCGGCATCTGCTGAGGCGGGCGGTCGAGAGGCTCGGGCACGAGTGCCTCGAAGCCAGGGACGGGGATGAGGCGTGGCGTCTGTTCGTGGAGCACCCGGAGGTGAGCGTCGTCATCAGCGACCGGATGATGCCGCGGATGGACGGGGTGGAGCTTTGTCGCAGGATAAGGGGCTCGGAGAGGGAAAGATACGTATTCTTCATCTTCCTGACTTCTCTGGGAGGCAAGGAACACCTCTTGGAAGGGATGGAGGCCGGAGCGGACGAGTACCTGCTCAAGCCCCTCGACGTGCGACAGCTGGAAGAAAAGCTCGCTGAGGCCGAGCGCGCGGCTTCCCTCAGAGAGCACCTGGACAGCGAGGGACGGAGCGACGGGGGAGCGCGTCCCGAACGCGCCGTCCGCAAGCGCCCCGGTCGTAGGAAGGGGGTCTGGGAGGTTCTCTCCGCGAGGGGCAAGGTGAGCGAGGAGCAGCTGCAGAGGGCGCTGGAGGTGCAGAGAACCGAGCGCAAGGAGCTCGGGAAGGTGCTCGTCTCGCTGGGGTTCGTGACCGAGTCCGACCTCGCGCAGGCTCAGGCCGAGAGGCTCGGGCTGGATTACGTGGACCTCTCGGAGGGGGAGGTGGACGCCGGGGTGGCCAGCCTCATCGACCAGAAGACGTTGCGCAGGCACGGGGTGATGCCGCTGCGGATCGAAGACGGGCGGCTGGTGGTGGCGATGAGCGAACCGACCAACCTACATGCCATAGAGGACCTCAGGCTCATCTCCGGCTACCAGGTGGTCCCCGTCGTGGCTGCGGAGTCGCAGATCCGGCAGGTGCAGAACAAGGTGTTCTCCCTCGGTGAGGGGGTCAGCGAGATCCTGGAGGATCTCGCCGTGGGAGGCGGCGCCGAGCCGGAGGACGAGCTCGAGATCGGGGCGGGGTCCGAGGATGCCCCGGTCATACGGCTGGTCAACTCCATCCTGCAGCGGGCCGTGGGCGAGGGGGCCTCCGACGTGCACGTCGAGCCGCGTCCGGACCGTGTCGCGGTCCGCTTCCGGGTGGACGGCGTCTTGCGGGAAGTGATGTCCATCCCGGCTGGTCTGCAGGGCGGGGTGATAGCCAGGATCAAGGTGCTCGCCCGGCTGGACATAGCGGAGAGGAGGTTGCCGCAGGACGGGAGGTTCTCGGCCAGCATAGGGGGACAGAAGGTGGACCTGAGGGTCGCCTCGCTGCCCACGGCCTACGGGGAAAAGGTGGCTCTCAGGCTGCTCGACACCTCGAGCGTGGAGACGGACCTCGGGAAGCTCGGGCTCACGTCGGAGATGCTCGAGCGTTACGAGGGGATCTACAGGAGGCCCTACGGTACGATCCTGGTCACCGGACCGACCGGGAGCGGGAAGTCTACCACGCTCTACGCCACCCTCCGGGAGCTGAACACCCCCGAGCGCAACATCATAACCGTCGAGGACCCGATAGAGTACAGGATGCCGGGGATAAACCAGGTGCAGGTCAACCCGAAGGCCGGGCTCACCTTCGCCTCCGGCCTGAGGAGCATCCTGCGCGGGGACCCGGACGTGATCATGATCGGCGAGATAAGGGACCACGAGACGGCCAAGATAAGCGTGGAGGCGGCGCTCACCGGGCACCTGGTCCTGGCGACGCTCCACACGAACGACGCGCCGGGGGCGGTGAGCCGCCTGACCGAGATGGGGGTCGAGCCGTACCTGAGCGCCTCGGCGGTGGACTGCGTGATCGCCCAGCGGCTGGCCAGGAGGCTCTGTGAGAGGTGTCGCGAGCCGGTCGAGGTGGAGGACGGGGTCTTGAAGGAGCTGGGGTTCCCGTTCGCCCGGGCGGAGGGGGAGCGCACCTTCTTCCGGGCCCGGGGGTGCCCGCGCTGCGGCGGTACGGGATACCGGGGGAGGATCGGGATCTTCGAGATGATGCTTTTGAGCGAGGCTCTGAGGGATCTCATCCTGCACCGGGCGTCCACCGCGGAGATAGCCCGCGTCGCGGCGGCGGAGGGGATGGGTACGCTGCGCGAGGACGGGCTCCTCAAGGCCGCCCGCGGTCTCACCAGCATCGAGGAGGTCCTGAGGACCGTCGTCTGAGCTTGCCGGGCTAAAGCTTTCTTCGTTTCGTGCCGAGTAGAGGGCCAGAGCAGCATCGTTTTCGGCGATAAGGAGAGGGTGCATGACCGAGAGCGGCCTGGCCGACTACCTCCTCGACGCCCTGCGGCTGGGGGCGAGCGATCTTCACATAACGTCCGGACTGCCCCCGATGATCCGGGTCGACGGCGACGTCAGGCCGCTGGAGTATCCGCCGCTCACGCCGAACCTCACGCGAGACCTCATCTACGACATCCTCACCGAGGATCAGCGCCGGCGCTTCGAGAACGAGTGGGAACTCGACTTCAGCTACGGGATTCCCCGGGTGGCCCGCTTCCGGGTGAACGTCTACCGCCAGCGGGGGGCGATGGGGGCTGCTTTCAGGACGATTCCGCATGAAATAAAGGGGTTCGCCGAGCTCGGGCTGCCGCGGGTGGTCGAGGAGATGACCGAGAGGCCGCGCGGCATGATCCTGGTGACGGGGCCGACCGGCAGCGGGAAGTCGACCACGCTGGCGGCGATGGTGGACCGGATCAACGAGACGCGATGCGGGCACATAATGAGCGTCGAGGATCCGATAGAGTTCCTGCACACCCACAAGAGGTGCATCGTCAACCAGCGCGAGGTGAACCAGGACACGAAAAGCTTCGCCGAGGCCCTGAAGCACGTGTTGCGTCAGGACCCGGACGTGATCCTCGTCGGCGAGATGCGGGATCTGGAGACGATCTCGATGGCTCTCACCGCGGCCGAGACCGGGCACCTGGTCCTGGCGACGCTCCACACGCAGGATGCACCCCAGACGATAGACCGCATCATAGACGTCTTCCCCTCGCACCAGCAGGGTCAGGTCCGCACCCAGCTCGCGAACACCATCCAGGGTATCGTGACCCAGACGCTGGTCCCCAGACGGGGCGGAGGGCGTGTGGTCGCCTGCGAGATACTCGTCCCCACCCCCGGTGTCAGGAACCTCATCCGCGAGGGCAAGACCCACCAGGTCTACTCCGCGATGCAGACCGGCGGAAAATTCGGGATGCAGACTATGGACGCCGCGCTGGCCGGGTTGGTCGGGCGCGGCGTGATCTCGCGCGAGGAGGCCGAGAAGCGCTGCAGCAACGTCGAGGAGTTCCGCCGCCTCTGCACGGGCGCGGCCGGCTTCGCCGCCGCGAGGAGAATGTAGGGGACGATGGCCACGTACACGTACAAGGCCCGGAGCCGCCGGGGTGAGATCCTGCAGGACGAGATCGAGGGGGAGAGCACGGTCGCCGTGGCCGCCGAGCTCCGGCAACGGGGTCTCTTCGTCATAGACATCAAAGAGCAGGGGATGGCCCAGAGGGACATCCTGGCGCCCTTCAAGCGGGTGAAACTCGCCGACGTGGTCGTCTTCACCCGGCAGTTTGCGACCATGATCGGAGCCGGTATGCCGGTGGTGCGCGCCCTCTACGTCTCCGAGGAGCAGACCGACAACAAAAAACTCAAGGAGGCGATCTCCAGGGTCCGCAGGGACGTCGAGGCCGGGCTCGCGCTCTCGGAGGCGCTCGCCAGGCACCCGGACATATTCTCCCGCCTCTACGTGGAGATGGTGAAAGCCGGCGAGGTCGGCGGCGTCCTGGACGAGATCCTGCTGCGCGTGGCCGCTCAGCTCGAGAAGGATCAGGAGCTCAGGCGCAAGGTGAAGAGCGCGATGACCTACCCGATCGTGGTGCTGGTCCTCGCCGTCCTGGCGGCCTCTTTCATGCTGATCTTCATCGTCCCCATCTTCGCGAAGATGTTCAAGGACCTCGGCGGTACCCTGCCGCTTCCGACCCGTATCGCGATGGCCCTCTCGAACATCCTGACGAGCCCGTTCGGGATCCTCCTCTACGTAGCGCTCGCCGCCGCCGTCTACGGCTTTCTGCGCTGGAAGGATACCGAGCGGGGACGCAGGGTCTGGGGAAGGGTCGTCCTCAGGATCCCGGCCAGGATAGGTGACATCGTCCAGAAGGTGGCCCTCGCCCGATTCGCCCGCAACCTGAGCGCCCTCTCCGCCGCCGGCGTCCCTATCCTGCAGGCGCTCGAGATCACCGCCACCTCCTCCGGCAACTGGGTGATAGAGCGCGCGCTCCTCGCCAGCCGCGACTCCATCCGGCAGGGTATCCCGATCTACAAACCGCTCGAAGCCGAGCCCGTCTTCCCCCCGATGGTGACCCGTATGATCGCCGTCGGCGAGGAGACCGGGGACCTCGACGGGATGCTCGTCAAGATCGCCGAGTTCTACGAGTCCGAGGTGGAGGCCGCGGTCAAGGCCCTCACCTCGATCATCGAACCACTCATGATCGTCGTCGTCGGTGGGATCGTCGGCGGCATAATCATCGCCATGTACCTCCCGATGTTCGAGATCTATAACCTCGTGAAGTAACACGCCCGCCTCTCCCCGACTTTGTGCTCGCGGGTATCAGTCCGCCTGCAGAGGCTCTAAACGCTCCCCGTCCCCGACCGTCCCGGAACCGTTTGACTTTTTGATATACCGTCGACAGAATACAAAATAGATATCGAGAGTTCGAGGAGTGAGATATGGTCGGGGAGCGTGATTACGCCGGGGTGAGCTTCTGGCTCGAGGATACGGGGGAGCCTCTTGTACCGCGCCCGTCTCTCGAGGGCGAGGTGGAGGCGGATGTGGCGGTGCTTGGGGCCGGGTACACGGGGCTCTGGAGCGCGTACTATCTGTTACGGTCCGACCCTTCGCTTCGGGTGGTGATCCTCGAAGCGGAGGTCGCGGGGTTCGGGGCCTCGGGGCGCAACGGTGGCTGGTGTTCTCCGAACATCTCGGTGGGGCCGGCGGAGCTCGTGCGGAGGTTCGGGCGGCGGGCGGCGCGGGAGACGCTCCTTGCCGCGCGGGGCGCGGTCGACGAGGTGGGGAGGGTGGCCGAGGAGGAGGGAATAGATGCCCGCTTCCGCAAGGGAGGGGTCGTTCGCGTCGCGCGCGGGCGGCACGAACTGCCGGCGGTGCGGGCCGCCTGGGGGGCGCTCTCCGCGCTCGGGCTCGCGGACGGCTGCCGTGTACTCGGCGTGGAGGAGCTCGTCCGGAGGGTGCGGGTGGAGCGGGCTGAGGGAGCCTTCTTCGACCCGCAGGGGGCCGTGGTGCACCCGGGGAGGCTCGTGCGGGGGCTCGCGCGGGCCGTCGAGCGGAGGGGGGCCGTGATCTTCGAGCGGAGTCCCGTCGTCGACTTCGTGGATGGCCCGGGGCCCGTGCTGAGGACGGCGAAGGGGGAGGTGCGTGCAGGGGCTGTGGTGCTCGCCGGGGAGGCTTACCTCTCCCGGATCAGGCGGCTGCACCGGATGATCCTGCCGGTCTACTCGCTCATCGTGCTCACCGAACCGCTCCCGGAGGAGTCGTGGGCCGAGATCGGCTGGGAGGACCATGAGTGTCTGGCCTCTTTCAAGCTCAGCGTGGACTACCTCTCACGCACCCCGGACGGGCGCATCCTCTTCGGCGGGCGCGGGGCGCCCTACCGCTTCGGATCCCGGATACGCGACGGATACGACCGGCACGGGCCCACGCACGCGATGCTGCGCGAGAGCCTGCTCGACTGGTTCCCGCAGCTGGCGGGGGTGCGCTTCACCCACGCCTGGGGTGGGCCGCTCGGGATGCTGCGCGACTGGATGCCAGCGGTGAGCTTCGATCCGGCCTCGGGCGTAGCGATCGCCTGCGGATACGTGGGACAGAGGGTGGCGGCGAGCAACCTGGCGGGAAGGATCGTCGCCGACCTGATCCTGGGCAGGGATTCCTCTCTCGTGCGTCTGCCCCTCGTCGGGCGGCGGGTCAGAAAGTGGGAGCCCGAGCCTCTGCGCTGGCTCGGGGCGCGCTACGTGCAGCGGGCGCTGGAGAGGCTGGACGAACGGGGACGGCGCACCGGCCGTCCCCCGACCGGGCGCAGCCTCGCCGAGCGGCTCTCCCGTCACTGACCTTCTCCCTCCTCCGGCTTCACGAGGGGTTCGAGGATGTCAGCGGGGTTCCCGCCCAGGCGGGACATCACCCCACCGGGTGTGGCCTGTATGTGCGAGGAGATCGCGTACACCGCCTCCCGCTCGGTGCCGCTGCGGATGCTCTTGAGCAGCGGGTAGTGCTCGCGGGCGACCTCGGTGAGGTCCTCGTAGGTCGCGTCGTGCAGCGAGAGCGCCATGCCCACCGCACCGCTCAGCGAGCGGAAGGCCGAGCTCAGAAACTGGTTGCCCGCGAGCGCGCACAGCTCCTCGTGGAAGTGCAGCTCCTTCTCGACGACCCTCCCGAAATCCCCGGCCTCCGCTGCCTCCTCCATCTCACCGACTATCTTCTCCAGCGAGTCGAGCGGTGCCCGGTCGCGGTGTATGAGACGCACCGCGAGAACCTCTATGGCCGCGAGCAGGTTGTAGATGTCGACGAAGTCCTTCGCGCTGAACTCCCGCACGAAGGTGCCCCGCCGCGGTTTCTCCACCACCAGATGCTCCTCAGCGAGCTTCTTCAACGCCTCCCTCACCGGAGCCCGGCTCACCCCAAGCTCCTCCGCCAGCCGCGTCTCCACCAGCCTTTCTCCCGGAGCGAGCGTCCCCTCGATGATCGAAGCCCTTATCACCCGGTACGCCTCCTCTGCGAGTGACCCCGCCCGGATCCTGCGAAACCTGCTCCCTCTCTCTTCGCTCACCTGCTCCTCCTCTGCCGCGTGCCCACCGGAAAAGAGTATGCCAGATCACTCACGTCTTCAGTTGCTCGTCGACAGAATACAGTATATGATGCAGCAAACCGAGAGTCGGGAAGGAGACATCATGGACGTGATGCCCGGAGTCGAGCGGGGGAACGGGGGTATCGCTCCCGGGGTGGAGAACCTGCTGTTGCACTTCACACCGTTCGAGGACGACTGGGGAAAGCTTCCGGTCATCGTCTCCGGCGAGGGGTGTTATGTGAAGGACGACCGGGGTCGGAGCTACATAGACGGGCTTGCGGGGTTGTTCACGACGCAGGTTGGGCACGGCAGGGGCGAGCTTGCGGAGGCTGCGGCGAGGCAGATGCGGGAGCTCTCCTTCTTTCCGAACTGGAGTTTTCAGCATCCGAGGAGCCTGGAGCTCGCGGCGCGGCTCGCGGGGCTTGCGCCGGGGGATCTCGCGACGACGTTCTTCGTGAACTCCGGGTCCGAGGCGGTTGAGACGGTCATAAAGCTGGCGCGGCAGTATCACCGGGCGAACGGGGAGCCTGGGCGGTACAAGTTCATCTCGCGCAAGGTTGCCTACCACGGGACGACGATGGGGGCGCTCTCGGTGACGGGGCTTCCGGCGTTCAAGGCCCCCTTCGAGCCTTTGCCCGGCGGGTTCGTGCACGTCCCCAACACCCAGCAGGACCCCGAGGGAGCGGCGGATGCGATAGAGGAGGCGATAGAGTTCGGTCCGCCGGAGTGTGTGGCGGCGGTGATCCTGGAGCCGGTGCAGAACGCCGGCGGGTGTCTGGTCCCGCCGGAGGGCTACTGGCAGAGGGTGAGGGAGATCTGCGACAAATACGGCGTACTTCTCGTCTCCGACGCGGTCATCTGCGCGTTCGGGCGTCTGGGTGAGTGGTTCGGGATAGAGCGCTTCGGGGTGGTCCCGGACATGATCAGCTTCGCCAAGGGCATAACCAGCGGGTATCTGCCGATGGGCGGGGTGGTGGTCAGCGAGAGGGTGCGTAAGGCGCTGCAGCAGAACGCGCCGATGTTCTTCCACGGCTCGACCTTCGGAGGGCATCCGGCCTCTGCGGCGGTGGCGCTCGAGAATCTGGCGATCATCGAGCGTGAAGGGTTGCTCGAGAACGTGCACAACCTGGAGGGCTACTTCGGGGAGGAGCTCTCGCGGATGGCCGAGGGGCATCCCATCGTTGCCGACGTACGCGGGATGGGGTTCTTCTGGGCCGTGGAGGTCAGGCCGGAGAAAGCTGACGGGACGCCGCTCGAAGGGGACGAGTACAGGAAGTATTTCAAGGGGGTGCTCTCGAGGAAGCTCTTCGAGGGTGGGCTCATCTGCCGCTTCGACGACAAGGACGAGCCCGTCATCCAGTACTCCCCGGCGCTCGTCGCCGATCGGGAGGTGCTCTCGAAGATCGCGGAGATAACCGACTCGGCGCTCACCGAGCTCGAGCGCCAGCTCGGCTACCGGGGGTAGGTAGGGGGACACTTTTCGGGAAAGGAGGAGAGAGGTGGTGGAAGGAACGGGCGAAGAGAGGGTGGCTCAACCCGAGTTGAGAACCCCTGAGATAGGGAGCAAGGGGCTCAAGGGTGGCGCTCTCGGCTTCGTCTCCAACGTGGTGATCGGGGTGGCATCGACCGCGCCGGGCTACAGCCTGCCGGCCACGCTCGGGTTCGTCGCGGCGGCGGTGGGGCTGCAGTCGCCGGCGGTGTTGTGGCTCGCGTTCATCCCGATGTTGTTCATCGCGGCCTCCTACTACTATATGAATAAGGCCGACCCGGATTGTGGGACGAGCTTCACCTGGGTGACCAGGGCGATGGGGCCGCACCTGGGTTGGATCACAGGGTGGGCCATAGTCGTGGCTGACGTGATCGTGATGGCCAACCTGGCCCAGATAGCCGGGCTCTATACCTTTCTGCTGTTCGGGCTAAAGGGGCTCGCCAACTCCACGCTCGCGGTGACTGTGGTCGGGGTGGTCTGGATCGCGCTCATGACCTACGTCTGCTACCGGGGGATAGAGCTCTCCGCCCGGACGCAGGTGTTCTTGCTTGCGGCTGAGCTCGTGACCCTCACGGTCTTCGCCGTCGTGGCGCTCTTCAAGGTCTTCACCGGGGAGGCGGGCGCCGGGGCGCTCACGCCGTCGATCTCCTGGATCAATCCGTTCGAGGTCAAGAGCTTCAGCGCGCTCGACGCCGGGCTCATCCTCGCCATCTTTATCTACTGGGGCTGGGATTCAACGGTGACAGTGAACGAGGAGAGCGAGAACAGCAGCCATACCCCGGGGGTGGCTGCTATCGTGAGCACGATCGTGCTGCTTCTCATCTACGTCATCGTGGGTATCGCGGCTCAGTCCTACGGCGGGGTCGACTACCTGGTAAGGCACGAAGATGACGTCCTGAGCACACTCGGGACGCAGGTCTTCGGCTCGCCGCTCGACAAGATCCTCATTCTGGCGGTGCTCTCTTCCGCAGCGGCATCGACCCAGACCACGATCCTGCCGACCGCCCGGACGACCTTCTCGATGGCCCATCATCGGGCGATGCCCGAGGCCTTCGGACGGGTACATTCCCGATACCTCACCCCCCACGTGTCGACCCTCTGGATGGGGGCGCTCTCGATCGTTTGGTACGTCGGGATGACGATCGTGAGCGAGAACATCCTTTATGACTCGATCTCTGCCCTGGGGCTCATGATCGCCTTCTACTACGGGCTGACCGGGTTCGCCTGCGCCATCTATTACCGGAAGCGACTTTTCCGGAGCGTGAAGAACCTGCTTCTCATGGGGATCGTGCCCGTGCTCGGCGGACTGATGCTTACCTGGGCGTTCGTCGAGGAGGTCATAAACCTTTCCAACCCGAAGGAAGCTTACTCGGGGGCCATATTCGGCATCGGGGTGCCGCTTTTTATAGGGATAGTATCGTTCGTGATCGGTGTCGCCCTGATGGTGTGGGCCTGGTACGCGAAGCCCGCCTTCTTCCAGCGCCGGCCGCAGGTCGCTGACCCGGATGATAGACAATCGGACCGATGATCGACCCGCTCGTTCGCTGGAGAGAATACGGGGAGAAGCCCGACTACGCAGGGACGCTCTCCTTCGGCGGTGTTCCCATCACCCAGGACCCGGATCGGCTGGCGGGGGCTGACGTGGTGATCGTCGGCGCCCCCACCGACGACCTCGTCTCTGACCGTCCTGGTACTCGTTTTGCGCCACGGGCTATCCGGACCGCGAGCTGTCCACCGGGACCGAACCTGGAACACGGTGTGGACGCCTTCGCCGAGTTGCGGGTGGTCGACTTCGGAGATGCACCAGTGGTCCCGGCTGATCCGGCGCGTTCGCACGCCGGGATCCTGCGGACTGTCGAGGAGGTGGTTGCTGCCGGGGCGGTTGCCGTCGTGCTCGGGAGAGACCACTCGGTGACCGGGCCCGGCGTACAAGCCTGCGCCGGGGCTCGTGGCCCGCTCGGGCTCATCCATTTCGACACCCACGCCGACACCGGGTGCACTGTCTTCGGCGTTGAGTTTTCGCATGGGACGGTCATGCGCCGCCTCGTCGAGGAGGGGCTGGTGGACCCACACCGCTACACCCAGATCGGGCTCAGAGGATACTGGCCGGGCGAGGAGGTTTTCGCCTGGCAGAGAAAGTGTGGCATAACGAGCTTCTTCATGCACCAGGTGAGAGACAGGGGGATAAAGGAGGTCGTCCGGGAGGCGCTCGAGGTTGTGGGATCGGGCCCGGCCTTCCTGACGGTGGATATAGACGTTCTCGACCCCGCGTTCGCGCCTGGTACCGGCACGCCAGAACCCGGCGGCATGACAACCGCAGAGCTTCTGTGGGCCGTACGCGAGGTCGCGGAAGTGGTTGAGGTAGTAGGGGCGGACGTCGTCGAGGTGATCCCGACCAGCGTCGGATCGGCCGACGTGACGGCGCTGGCCGCCGAGCGCGTGGTGCGGGAGATACTGGGCGGAATCGCGCTGAACAGGAGAAGAGGGAGCAAAGGAGCAGAGCATGCCTGAGAAGAGAAGGCTCGAGAACTTCATCGGCGGGGATTATGTGGAGGGCGCCGCAGGACGCTACTACGAGCTTACGAACCCTGCGACCGGTGAGCCCTTCGCGGAGGCTCCACTCTCCGGCAGGGAGGATGTCGACCGGGCTTTTGCAGCTGCGCAGAAGGCTTTCGAGGGCTGGCGCTACTCGACGCCCTCCGAGAGGCAGCTCGCGCTCCTCAGGATCGCCGACAGGATAGAGGAGCGGGCGGAGGAGCTGGTCAGGGCCGAGTCGGAGAACACCGGCAAGCCGATCCGGTTGACCCTCGAAGAGGAGATCCCTCCGATGGTCGATCAGATCCGGTTCTTCGCCGGAGCGGCGCGCTGTCTCGAGGGCAAGTCCGCCGGGGAGTACATGTCCGGGATGACCTCCTACATCCGGCGCGAGCCGGTCGGGGTGTGCGCCCAGGTGACCCCCTGGAACTACCCGATGATGATGGCCGTCTGGAAGTTCGCCCCGGCGATCGCGGCCGGCAACACCGTCGTGATAAAGCCCTCCGACACCACCCCCGTGACCACCCTGATGCTCGCGGAGATAGCTTCAGAGTTCCTCCCCGAGGGGGTCTTCAACGTCGTCTGCGGGGACAGGGACACGGGGAGGAAGCTCGTCGCCCACCCGGTCCCGCAGATGGTAGCGATAACCGGCTCGGTGCGCGCCGGGATGGAGGTGGCGAAAAGCGCCGCCGACGACCTCAAGCGGGTGCACCTCGAACTCGGGGGCAAGGCCCCCGTGATCGTCTTCGACGACGCCGATGTGGAGCAGGCGGCGGAGGAGATCGCCGGGGCGGGGTACTTCAACGCCGGGCAGGACTGCACCGCGGCGACCCGCGTGCTCGCCTCTCCGCGCATCCACGACGACCTCGTCTCCGCCCTCACCGAGCAGGCCAGGAACACGAAGACCGGCTCCCCGGAGGACGAGGAGGTCCTCTACGGTCCTCTCAACAACCCCAACCAGCTCGAACGGGTCAGCGGGTTCGTCGAGAGGTTGCCCGAGAGGGCCGAGGTCCTGACCGGAGGGGAGCGCGTGGGGGAGCGGGGTTACTTCTACGCCCCTACGGTCGTCTGCGGGCTCGAGCAGGGGGACGAGGCGGTCCAGAACGAGATCTTCGGCCCCGTCATAACCGTCCAGCGCTTCACCGACGAAGAGGAGGCCATAAGATGGGCCAACGGGGTGAAGTACGGGCTCGCCTCCTCGGTGTGGACCCGCGACCACGGGCGGGCGATGCGGGTCAGCCGGGCCCTGGACTTCGGGTGCGTCTGGATCAACACCCACATCCCGCTCGTGGCCGAGATGCCTCACGGCGGCTTCAAGCACTCCGGCTACGGCAAGGACCTCTCGATGTACGGGCTCGAGGATTACACCCGCATAAAGCACGTCATGAGCAATATAGAGGGGTAGA
>NZ_JCBAJP010000029.1:0-631 GCF_059772285.1 Rubrobacter sp. M3-4 | reverse complement strand
CCATCATAGGCCGATGGACGCTTATTCGGAAGATCTCAGAAGGAAGATAGTCGAGGCCGTGGAGGGGCGCCGCATGAACCAGAGCGAGGCCGCTCGCGCTTTCGGGGTGAGCCTCTCCTCGGTCAAGCGTTACCTCAAGGCAGTGCGCGAAGGGCGTTCGCTCTCGCCGGGTAAGGCTCCGGGCAAGAGACCCACGCTTGATGAGAAGGCAAGGAAGCTACTGGAGGCCAACGTGGAGGAGCGCCCGTTCGCCAAGCTCAAGCACAGGCAGGAGTACCTGCGTAAGGCGGCCGGGGTGTCGGTGAGCGAATCGACTCTCTCGAGGACGATCCGAAAGATGGGCTTCAGCCGAAAAAAAGGACGCTGGGTGCGAGTGAGCGCGACGAGTTCCTGAGGGCCGTCTTTCGGGTGATGGTGATGTCCTCAATCGATTCGGAGCGCTTCGTGTTCGTGGACGAGTGCTCGACGAACACCTCGCTGGCGCCCCTTTACGGATTGGCACGCCGCGGAGAGCGGGTGCACCAGAAGGCTCCCCGCAACTGGGGCAAGAACGTAACGCTACTCTCTTCCATCGGCAAGAGGATAGGTATGGGAGCGTCCCTGGTGGTGGAGGGTTCGACCAACGGGATGG
>NZ_JCBAJP010000028.1:0-722 GCF_059772285.1 Rubrobacter sp. M3-4 | reverse complement strand
GAGATGAACGCTGTCTTCGCAGCCTCGCTCGCCGGAGCGGGCTTCTGCGGGGCGAGCCTCTTCGGGCTGCTCGGAGGTGGGATCACCCAGAGAGCCAGAGCCTCTCTTCTCGCCTTCGCAGCAGGGATCATCCTCGCCCTCGCCTTCGCCGACCTCCTGCCCGAGAGCGTCGAGGCGGCGGGCCCAAAAGCCATAGCCTGCTTCGCCACAGCGTTCGCGCTCATGGCGCTCCTCGAAGGGCTTCACAGCTCTCACCATCGCCACGATGAAGCCGATACCACCCGGCCGATAGGCTCAGAAGGGGCCACCGTGCTCCTCCCCTTCGTGATCGGCTTTGCACTTCACAACCTGGCCGAAGGGTTCGTCGTGGCGGCAGGAGCGGGGGCCTCGGCCGTTGCGGTGGGAGGGATAGGGATAGGGGTGATGGTACACAAGATCCCCGAAGGAGGATCGCTCGGGGCGGTTCTCGCAGGATCCGGGACGAGCAGGGCGAAGGTGGCAGTGATAGCGTTCGTGCTGGGGCTGGTGGTGCCTGTGGCGGCGGGGCTGACGCTCTTTTTCTCCCCTCCTGGAGAAGCGGTGGTAGGGATGATGAGCGGGGCAGCGGGAGGGGTGCTTTGCTACCTGGGAGGCTCGCATCTTTTGCCGGAGGCGAGGGAGGGAGGAGGCAGGGAGGCTGGGGTGGTGTTTGCGGTTTCTATGCTTGGCGGCGTGGTGCTGCT
>NZ_JCBAJP010000027.1:0-801 GCF_059772285.1 Rubrobacter sp. M3-4 | reverse complement strand
CACCGGCCACATCGAGAACATCCTCCCCGAGATGTCCCCCGCGGGGGTGAGGCTCGCCGTGGCTTTTGCCACCACCCGGATCCAGAGGGGTGCCAGAACCCCCACGCTCAAACCGAGCAGCGCCAGGGTCCCCATCCCCACAAGCCCCGCAACGGAGGGGTCTTTTGCCTTCCTCGTAGCCTCCGAGCGTCCCCTGCCCAGAAACACCCCTCCGTAGAGCTTGACGAACCCGAGGATCGCGACTCCTCCAGCCAGCGCCAGAAACGCACCCGCTATGGCCATCGCCGCCCGTGCGGAGAGCTCAGAGAGCCTGAAGCCCTGCATCAGGCTCTCCAGGGTGAGCCACTCGGTTGCAAAGCCACTCGATGGGGGGAGCGCGGCCAGAGAGAGCACGGCCACGAAAGAGAGAAGGGCCGTCTTTGGCATCTTCCTGGCCAGCCCTCCGAGGAGGTCCATCTGGAGCGTGCCCGTGGCGTGGTCTACGGCTCCTACTCCTAAAAACAGCAGCGACTTGGCCAAAGAGTGATGCAGCATGTGCAGGAGCGCCACCACCACCCCGAGGGCTGCGAGGGGGTAGAGTTTCTCCGAGGAGCCGATCATGAAGATGCCGAGCCCTATCAGGATTATGCCGGCGTTCTCCACGCTGGAGTAGGCGACGAAGCGGCTGAGGTCGCGCTGGGCGATGGCGTAGAGGATCCCAACCGCGGCAGAGATGCCACCGAGGAGCAACACCAGTATTCCCCACCAGGTGGGGCCCGGGCCGAGCACCTGGACGTCGAAGCGCACGATGCCGTAGAAACC
>NZ_JCBAJP010000026.1:0-976 GCF_059772285.1 Rubrobacter sp. M3-4 | reverse complement strand
AAGGAGATAAAAGACCAGGAAGGGAGGGTGGCGCTGCAGCCAGACGGCGCAGCGGAGCTCACCCACCACGGCCACAGCGTCCTGATCGAGAAAGGAGCAGGAGAAGCCTCAGGCTTTGCCGACGAAGAGTACCTGCAGGCCGGAGCAAAGATAGAAGAAGACAAGAAGAGACTCTTCTCTTCTTCCGATCTCATCCTCAAGGTCAAAGAGCCCCTGCCCGAAGAATACCCCCTCTTCAAAGAAGGCCAGCAGCTTTTCACCTACCTTCACCTGGCAGCGGACAGGAAGCTGACTAGCTTTCTCCTTGAGAAGAAGATCTCCTCCATAGCCTACGAGACCGTAGAGCAAAAAGACGGCACGCTGCCTTTGCTCGCACCGATGAGCGAGGTGGCGGGCAGGATGAGCGTACAGGCAGCAGCGCACTGCCTGGAGAGCCCGCAGGGAGGAGCGGGGCTTCTTTTGGGAGGAGTACCGGGGACCCCGGCGGCGAAAGTCACGATCATAGGAGGAGGAGTAGTAGGCACAGAAGCAGCCAAGATAGCATTAGGGATGAGAGCCATAGTGAGGGTTATGGACATAAACCCAAAGAGGCTCTCCTACCTCTCGGACATCTTTGGAGGAAGAGCGGACCTTGTGATCCCGAACAGAGCCCGCCTTGCCAGCTACGTAAGAGAATCCGATGTAGTCATAGGAGCGGTACTGGTACACGGAGCGAAAGCCCCAAAGCTCATAGACAGGAAGACCATAAGCCAGATGAGGAGAGGCTCTGTGGTGGTAGACGTAGCCATAGACCAGGGAGGGTGCTTTGAGAGCAGCCGCCCCACGACCCACACCCACCCCACCTACGAAGAAGAAGGCGTAATCCACTACTGCGTCTCGAACATTCCGGGAGCTGTAGCGAGGACCTCCACGCTGGCACTCACGAGCGCCACGCTGCCCTATGTGGTTGAGATAGCGCAGAGTGGGAGCATAGAGA
>NZ_JCBAJP010000025.1:0-1189 GCF_059772285.1 Rubrobacter sp. M3-4 | reverse complement strand
GAGCAGCGGGCCTGGAGGGAGAGCTGCGTGCTCTTCGACCAGTCCTACCACATGACCGACCTCTACATAGAGGGTCCTGACACAAAGAGGCTTCTCTCCGAGCTTGGGATAAACAGCTTTGAGGGCTTTGGGAAGGATAAGGCCAAGCAGTTCGTTGCGTGCAACCCGGAGGGCTATGTCATAGGGGATGCGATTCTCTTTGGGCTCGAGGAAGAGAGGGTGAGCCTGGTTGGGAGGCCCACGGCGCACAACTGGGTTGAGTACCACGCAAGAAGTGGTGAGTACGAGGTGGAGGTGGAGAGGGACGAGCGCTACGCGGCCAACCCGAAAAAGCGCAGGAGGCTCTACCGCTACCAGATCCAGGGTCCCAACGCAGCCGGTCTGCTCGAGAAGCTAAACGGAGGACCGCTTCCCGAGGTAGCCTTCTTCAGCATGTACCAGATAAACATAGCCGGCAGGAAAGTACGGGCGCTGAGGCACGGGATGAGCGGGCAGCCTGGGGCTGAGATCTTCGGTCCCTGGGAAGAGAAAGAAGAGATAAGAGAAGCCATAGTAGAAGCCGGAGAAGAGTTTGGCTTAAGACAGGTAGGCTCGAGGACATACGCCACCAACACGCTGGAATCCGGCTGGATCCCCTCACCCTGTCCCGCCATCTACACCGGGGAGAAGCTGAAGACCTACAGGGAGTGGCTCCCTGCAGACGGCTACGAAGCGAAAGCCTCTTTAGGAGGAAGCTACGACTCCGAGGACATAGAAGATTACTACTTCACCCCCTACGAGCTCGGGTATGGACGCTTTGTGAAGTTCGACCACGACTTCGTAGGAAGAGAAGCCCTCCAGGAGATGGCGGAGCGCCCCTCACGCAGGAAAGTCACGCTCGTGTGGAACGAAGAAGACGTAAAAGAAGCCTTCGGCAGCCTCTTCGAGAAAGGAGGACTACTTCCCGCCAAGTACATAGACCTTCCGCTCTCCAACTACGCCACGCTGCCCTACGACAGGGTAGAGAAAGAGGGGCGGGTGGTAGGAGTCTCCACCTACACCGGCTACAGCTACAACGAGAGGTCGATGCTCTCTTTGGCGGTAGTAGAAGAAGAGCAGGCAGAGCCCGGCACACAGCTCACCCTTCTGTGGGGAGAGGAGCCCAACAGCACCAAGCCCACGGTAGAGGAGCACCGGCAGGTGGAGATAA
>NZ_JCBAJP010000024.1:0-1335 GCF_059772285.1 Rubrobacter sp. M3-4 | reverse complement strand
CTCCTCAGGAGAGCCAGCGGACTATCTCGACCTTGTTCTCGGTGAAAAACCTCACCCCATCCTTGCCCGTGGCGTGCAAGTCCCCATAGAAGGATTTCTTTATCCCGTTGAACGGCATGAACGCCATCGGCGCCGCTACTCCTATGTTGACCCCAAGCATCCCCGCCTCTATGCGCTCACGCCAGCGCCTTACCGCCGCTCCACTCTCGGTGAAGATCGAGCAGGCGTTGCCAAAGGCAGATCCGTTGGTGAACTCTATGGCTTCATCCAGGTCGGGTACACGGACTACGGAGAGTACCGGCCCAAAGATCTCTTCTCTTGCTACCCGCATCTTGGCCGTTACCCGATCGAGGATCGTGGGCCCAAAGAAAAACCCTTCTTCTCTTGGGGGTACCCTCCCGTCGAGTACTACCTCTGCTCCTTCTTGTTCTGCGAGGTCTACGTAGGAGCGGACCTTCTCTCTGTGGGAGTCCCTTATGAGGGGGGTAAGCTCGCTGCCTTCTTCGTAGCCAGGCCCTACCTTCATCTTACTTGCGGCTTCTTTTACTGCTCCTATGAGCCTGTCCTGCTCTTCTTCTTTTCCTACGGCTACAAGAACGCTCCCTGCCAGACACCTCTCTCCTGCGTTGCCATATGCTGAGGAGATGATGTTCGGGACAGCCTTCTCCAAGACCGCATCGGGCAGGACGATCATGGAGTTCTTGGCTCCCGCTAAAGCCTGTACCCGCTTTCCATGGGCGCATCCTTCTCTGTAGACGTACTCTGCTACAGGTTGAGATCCTACAAAGGAGATGGCTTTTATCCCGGGATGGGTGAGGATGGCATCAACCACCTCTTTGGCCCCGTTCACTATGTTGAAAACCCCTTCTGGAAGCCCCGCCTCAAAGAGCAGCTCCCCTATCCTCTGCGAGCACAGAGGCGTCCTCTCGGAGGGTTTCAAGATGTAGGTGTTGCCCGCCCCTATGGCTATGGGAATCGTCCACATCGGCACCATGCACGGGAAGTTGAACGGTGTGATCGCCGCCACCACCCCCAGAGGGTAGCGAAAGGAGAGGTTGTCTATCCCCCTCGCCACATCCCTCACCGTCTCTCCCATCAAGAGGGTGGGCATCCCGCAGGCAAACTCAACCACCTCTATCGCACGCCTGACCTCCCCTGAGGCATCCTTTTTGTCCTTGCCGTTCTCCAGGGTCACAAGGGAGGAGAGCTCATCGAAGTTCTCCTCCATGAGCATCTTCAGCCGAAAGAGGATGCGTGCCCTCTCGACCACAGGGGTCGAAGACCACCCCGAGAAGGCCTCCTCCGCCGCCCTTACTGCTCTTTCCACATCCTCTT
>NZ_JCBAJP010000023.1:0-6032 GCF_059772285.1 Rubrobacter sp. M3-4 | reverse complement strand
AGATGCGGCGAGGGCCAGCCTCCTCCCGTTCGGCGTTTCGGCGCTCACGCTCTGTGGCCCTCCGGATCCTCGTAGAAGGCCAGCCCGAGAAGACCCGGGCCGGTGTAGCTGGACATCACGGGGGAGAACTCGGCGATGCGCAGGGTCTCCGGCGAGAAGCGGCGGGCGACCTCCTCTCGCAGAGACTCCGCCTCCTCGCGGGCGTTCGCGTGCTGGACGGCGACGTGCAGCGGGCCGTCGTGGTTGAGCCGTTCCTCCGTGAGCTGCAAAAGCCGGGAGACCGCGCGCCTCCTGGAGCGGGGACGGTCGAGGGGGTCTACGGTGCCCTGTCCGAAGTAGATGATGGGCTTTATCTGCAACGCCTTTCCGAAGAGCGCGCCGATGCGGGGGATGCGCGAGGTCTTCGCCAGGTACGCCAGCGTGTCGAGGGTCACCAGCAACCCGACCCGCGAGGAGAGCAGCCTCACCCTCCTCAGTACCTCGTCCATCGAGGCCCCTTCACGAGCCAGGTGGGCCGCCTCGAGTACCAGGAAGCCCTGGGCCATCGTCGCGGTGCCGGAGTCGACGACCTCTATGCGCGAGGTTATCCCCTGCTCTTCCTGCGCCAGCCTGCGGCCCTGTTCCGCGGCCTCGTACATCCGGGTGACCGACGGGGTGGGGGAGATGCAGAGCACCTCGTATCCTTCCGAGGCCAGCCTGCAGAACTCCTCCATGTAGGTGCCCGGCGAGGGGGCGGAGGTCACGGCAGGGGGCAGGTCCGGACGGAGCATCTTGTTGAACTCCTCCGGGGTTATGTCCACGCCGTCGAGGTACTCCCGCCCCGCGTACTCGAACGGTATGGGGATCACCGTGATCCCGAGCCTGCGGGCCTCGTCATCGGGGAGGCAGGCGATGCTCTCGGTGACGACGGCTATCTTTCCTGCGGCGGCCACAGCATCTCCGGGGACAAGAACTCTCCTTTCCTCTCTACCTCGTGTACCAGCTCGACCACCCGCTCATTGTAAGGGGTGTCGAGGCCCATCTTCCTCCCCAGCCTTACGACCTCGCCGTTGAGATAGTCCACCTCTGTACGGGCGCCGCGCCGGATGCTCTGCCAGGTCGAGCCGAAGATGGGCTCCCTGCCCACGGGGGTGCGTCCCAAGACCCCCAGGATCCGCCTCGGAACCGCCTCGGGCAGGCGGACCATCGTGCGCATGGCGAGCGCCGGAAGGGAGAAATCCAGCCCGAACCCCGCACGGTGGGCCACCTCCATCCCCTCGCGCATCATCCTGAGCGGGATCGCCGCGGTGTCCGGGGAGAAGTAGATCCGCTGCATGGGGAGCCCCGTGATCGCGGGGAGGGCATTGTTGAGGTTGAAGATGAGCTTGGTCCACCGCGAGGCCCTGATGTCGCGCGAGATCCTGACCGGCAGGGCCTTCTTCAGCACCTCTCTCACCCTCCGCAGGCGTTCGGGGTCGGGGACGAACGGGTCGCCTATTATCAGGTGGCCCCGGACCTGCCAGCGTACCTCTCCAGGCTCCAGGTAGCTCGCGGAGAAGAAGACCACGCAGCCGATGATCTGCTGCGGCCGGAAGAACTCCCGGGCGATCTCGTCGCATCTCACCCCGTTCTGCATCGTGATCACCGGGGTCTCTTCGGAGACGAGCGGCGCCACCTCGCGGCAGGCTTCCGCCAGATCCTGGGTCTTGGTCGCCATCAGAAGCAGATCCGGCCTCTCCTCCAGGAAGGTGGCGGCCTTCGGGTGGAGTATCCTTTCTTTGCCCACCCCGCTCAGGCGCAACCCGGATTCGTTTATCCTGCGCACGTGCTCGCCGCGTCCGACGAGGGTGACCTCCTCACCCGCCGCCGAGAGCAACCCGCCGACCAGACTGCCCACGGCACCTGCTCCTATTACCGCTATTTTCATCCGTGCCTTTTCCGGTGGACATCGCGTACCGTGCAGAATATCATTAGTCGGCCCTCTTGGAGAAAGGACCATCTGGAGACTTTAGAGGTGAGATCCGGAAGACGCAGCGCGCTCTTGGGTGTTTTTATCGGTTTGCTCTCCACGCTTGTCGCGGTGTGGATAATCGCCTCGAAGTTCGGGGACGGCTTCCCCCGGGTCGTGGATTACTGGCCCCTCCTGGCGGGCGTTGGTGTGGCGGTGGCCGGATGGGTCGTTCAGGGGTTGGTCATGTACATCCTCGCCCGTCCTCAGCTCACCGACGGGGGGACGAACCCTCTGGAGATGGTCAGGATCTACCTCGCCGCCGCCTTCGTCGGTAACGTCTCTCCCATCCGGGGGGCGGAGATACCCTACGAGGTCTACCTGCTCAAACGCCGTACCGGTCTTCCGGTTGGGATCGGCGGCGGCGTCGTCTTTACCCGGGGGATGCTCAACTCCTCCGTGATAGGCGCGGCGAGCCTGATCGGGGTATTCTTCTTCTCCGGCCTGACCCACCTGAGCCCGGGAGAATTCTTCGCGGCGCTCGCGCTGCTCGTCGGGATCTGGGCGTTCGTGGGCTGGCTGGT
Organism: Rubrobacter sp. M3-4; assembly: GCF_059772285.1. Classification (NCBI taxonomy): domain Bacteria; kingdom Bacillati; phylum Actinomycetota; class Rubrobacteria; order Rubrobacterales; family Rubrobacteraceae; genus Rubrobacter; species Rubrobacter sp. M3-4. The sequence continues at coordinate 3,521 of NZ_JCBAJP010000023.1, read as the reverse complement.
GCGCCGGACCTCGGGCCCCAGCGGGAAGGGACCGAGGGGGGGAGGCGTGCTCTCCCGGCTCCTGGGGCTCTACCGTGAGCTGCGCGAGGGGTTCGCCCAGGTCTGGAGGCAGGGGCCTCTCGTCATCGCCGCGTGCGTCCTCCTCATGGCCCTCTACTGGGCGCTCAGGCTCGCTATCGGGCCGCTCGCCCTGATGGCCGCCGGATGGGACGGTAACTGGCTACCGGTAATCGTCGCGCAGATGATCATAACCTCTTTCATCATCCCCATAACTCCCACGCCGGGGGGGAGCGGCGGGGCCGAATTGAGCTTCGCCGCCCTCATCTCCTCCCTGGTTCAGCCCACCATGCTCCTGAGCGGTGTCCTGATCTGGCGCGGCCTGACCTACTTCCTGATCCTTCTGGCCGGGGCCTTCTTCGTCGGCTGGATGCACTTCCACCATGGAGGCGAAGGGCCCGGCGTCGACGGGGCGCCCGGTCTCAGGTGAGCGGCTCCTTCTCTTCTACCACCTCTATGTACAGAGCGGTTATGAGCTTCCTGAGCTCCTCCAGCCTCACCCGCCCCGCCTCGGTCGCCGTGTAGTACTTCCTGACCCTCCCGTCGTGTACGCGTTCTTCCCGCTCGAGAAATCCCTCCTCCTCCATCCTGTGCAGCGTGGGGTAGAGCGTCCCGTAGCTCAGCGAGTACCCGTGACGGGCGAGCTCCTCGATGAGCCATGATCCGTAGACCGGCTCCTTCGCCGCGTGGTGCAGGATGTGCGCCCGGATCGCCCCCAGCTCCAGCTCCCTGAACATCTCCCTCTCGTTCCCTCCCTCGAAAATACTCCAGAACATGCGGCAGTGTAACAACGTACCCAGGCCCGGAACACCCACCTCGCCGGTATATACTCATAATACTCCCTCGTGCTTCCAGCTCCAGCCTGGCATCCCGGATCGATCTCCTCTAGCCTTAAGTTCTGGCGCAATCCATCCGATAATGCCCGTGGAATCTGTGTAAGAGGCAAGAAAGAGGGGGGACGATGTGTCTGGAGTGTGGCTCCGGGATCAGCCGGGGCAGGTTCTTACGTCTGGGTGCCGGTGGGGTTGGCATGGGGGCGTTGCTCGGGGTAGGGGGAGAAGCCTGGGCGGCTGGTAGCGGCATCCTCTCCGAGTTCGGGGCGGCCTCCCGGAGGTACGGGGTTCCGGAGGAACTCCTGCTGGCGATAGGTTACGTCAACTCGCTCTGGGAGATGCCCCCCAGGAGATTCGGGCGCTACCGTCCCGGGGACGTGCACGGGATGGGGGGCTACGGCGTCATGGGACTCAGGCAGGACCCGCGGGTGAAGACGCTCGCGGAGGCTTCCAGGATCACCGGATTCTCCAGGGAGGCGCTCGAGACCAACCGAAGGGCGAACATCCTCGGTGGGGCCGCGGTGCTCTCCAGGCTCGCCCGGGGGCGCGGGGCTGCGGGCATAGAAGGATGGTACCGGGCGGTCAGCGCTTACGGAGGAAGCCCGCTTTACGCCGAAGAGGTCTACGAGATCTTGCGCGGGGGTGTCGTCGGCGAGGCCGACGGGAGGAGGATGGCCATCCCGGCAGACCCGCGGGTGAGGGAGGCCGGGGCGACCTACTCTCCCCAGGCGGCCGGTGATTACGCGGGTTCGACCTGGTACGGGGCGTCTTCCTCCAACTTCACGACCGCGGATCGTCCGAAGGACGGCCTCGACATCACGACCATAGTCGTACACGTCACGCAGGGCTCGTGGGCTTCGGCGATAAACTGGTTCAACGATCCAAAGGCCCAGGTCTCGGCCCACTACGTCCTGCGGCGCAACGACGGCAAGATCGGGCAGTGCGTCAGGGAGCATGATATCGCCTGGCACGCGGGGAACTGGGACTACAACCAGCACTCCATCGGCATCGAGCACGAGGGGTACGCCGACGACCCCGGTACCTGGACGGACGTCATGATCCGCTCTTCGGCCAGGTTGAGTGCCTATCTGTGCAAGAAGTACGGGATACCGATCGACCGCAAGCACATAATCGGGCACAACGAGGTTCCCGGTTCCACGCACTACTGTCCCGGACCGTATTTCCCGTTCGACAAGTACATGAGCCTGATCCGCTCGTACGCCTCATCCTCTTCGGGGAGTTCGTCGGGCAGGATCGTCTACCAGCAGGTGGTGGACAACGCCTCGGGCCGCTTCCAGGCCTCTAAAAACTGGTACTACAACACCTGGAACAAGGCGAAGTACGGCAGAAACTACCGCGCCGCCCGCCCGAAGGCCGTCTCGGACCCGGCGAACTTCTACATGAAGGTCCCCGTCACGGCGGATTACGTCGTCTACGCCCGCTGGCCGGCCTCGAGCAGCTACAACTCGCGCACCCCGATTCTAATAAGGACGACCTCGGGCTTTGAGAAGGTCGTCGTCAACCAGCGGCGCCACGGGGGAAGGTGGGTGAAGCTCGGCACTTTCCGTATGCCCAAGGGCAATAAGAGGGCGATCAAGATCTCCCGCTGGACGAGCGGACGCGGCTGGGTGATAGCCGACGCCGTCATGATCCGGCGCTACGGGTGATCTTTCACCGCGGCCTTTTCTGGAAGAGCAGCCTGAGGAGGAAGACTTTGAGGGGAGCCTCGGATCTTTTCATGTCTTCTCCGACCCCTTCGAGGCGTCTTACTGCCACTATCATCAGCAGGAGGATGGATCCGGCTGCGTATGCCGGTGAGGAGCCGGTTGAGATCGTGAAGCAGGCGTAGAATAGAAAACCCGAGATGGTTCCCAGGGAGGTCTGGCGTATCGCTGCTCCCGCCGCGTAGGTGGCCACCAGCACGAAGAAGCCGGTCGGGTTCATCGCCGTCGCGGCTCCGGTTCCGACTCCGAGCGCCCGGCCTCCTCTGAAGCCCAGGAAGACCGGCCATCCGTAGCCGACGACCGCTCCCAGCGCGGCCGAGACGACCGTGGCGTCGGAGGCCCCCAGAAACCGGGCGGTGAGGGGTGGGAGGAGCCCCTGCAGGAAGACGCCGAGGGCAGTGATGGCCGCCGCCAGGCGTCCGGCGTGCTCGGCGACGTTGGCGGCTCCTATGTTGCCGGTCCCGTAGCGCCGGATGTCTATCCCCGAGAGCAGCCGGGTGACGATGAGCCCGATGGGGATGGCCCCGACGAGGTACGAGAGAGCGAAGGCCAGAAGCTGGGCCATCTTCAGAGGGCGGTGTCCCTGTCGTAGAGCAACCTGTAGACCAGTATCGCGCCTGCCTCGCGGGGCTCGCGGACGGGGATTGGCCTTGCCGTGGCCCTCCGGATCAGGAGCACGAAGGCGTTCGCGGCCGTGCCCGCCACTACTTTTTCGTCGTACCCTTTCACCGAGCAGAGGAGCGGTAGGGAGCAGACGGCGAGCGCGACCGAGAGGGGGCCGGACCTGGTCCGGGTGGTCTGCCGGTGCAGAAGGCCTCCCGCCCCGGCCTCTCCGGTCAGGGGTGGCAAAATCCTCAGGATCCTCTCCGAGGCCATCGTCCCCAGGAAGACCGGCATGGCTCGGGGA
>NZ_JCBAJP010000022.1:0-16239 GCF_059772285.1 Rubrobacter sp. M3-4 | reverse complement strand
GAAGGTCAAAATGACCCCGGCCAGAAGCGCAGACACAGGCTTTGGGCTTTTGGAGTGGGCGTCAGGAAGCCAGACCTGGAGCGGCACCACGCCCGCCTTCAACCCAAACCCGATAAACGAGAGCAGGAATATCGCGTTGGAGTACGGGGGTGATGGGTGATATATATGCACCCTCAATGCCAGAGAAGGCGAAGGTTCCACTCTTTACGAAAGCGAGAAAGAAAGCGGCGAAGATAAGAGCGGTCCCCAGCTTCGAGGCGGCCGAGTAGAGGTAGCCGGCGTCGACGCGCCCCTCCCTTCCGTCCTCGAAGACGACCAGGCCGTAAAACAAGATCGCGGCCAGCTCCCAGAAGAACAGGAAGAGAAACTCGTGATCGGAGACGAACAGGAGCAGAGCCGCCATCATCAGCAAATCGTAGAGCGCGGCGTAGGCCCATCTAGGGCCTTCGACCTCGTAGCCGAGGGCGTAGATCGAGGTCGGCAGCAGCACGAATCCGGCAGTGAGCACGAAGAGTCCCGAGAATCCTCCCAATGAAACGGTTGCAAGCCCCAGTCCATACCCTAGGGTAAAGACAGCCCCGAACCCGTGCCCAAAGATGGCCAGAAGCCCGGTGGTGATCGCGAAGGCCCCTCCCACTGCTCCAAGCACGAAGGCCAGCTGAGCAGAAGAGCGCTTTCTTCTAAAAACAGAAACCACAGCACCAAGAACCAGAGAAAGCGTCGAAGCCCAAAAGAGGATTCCGCTCATCGACCAACCCTCCGGATAGTGCGATACAGCAGATGACGGATTTTTTCACTTTCACACATCGGATCGCTCCAGCGCCATAACCCTTCCCTCTTCTCTTTGAGATCGGTCGGAGAGGAGGGAAAGCAAAGGCTCCTGCTCCGGCCGGAGCAGAAGCCATCAGCACCAGAGGCGCGGTTAAGCGGGCTTCATCGCCTGGAAGGTTTATATCATACAGCGCCTTCAAAGTTAAGTTCTACACGACATCCCAGCAGGCAGGCGCTCCGGAACACCTCAGGCAACCTCGAAGATACGCCGGTAGGAGTCCCACCCGTAGCTCGTCGGCAGGGGCTCGCCGGGAAGAAGACGAAAGGTGCGCGAGCCGTCCGGGAGACGCTCGGCGCGCAGAAAGAGCATCCCTCCGTCCCTCCTATCGTAGAGGCTGCGAGCCAGGTCGTAGAGGTGGGTGACGAAGAAGACCCGCACGCCGGACTCGACCATCGCCCGGACGACCTGACGGGCCATCTCGGAGCCCTCCCGCTCGTTGGTCGAGGAGAACGACTCGTTGCACAGCAGCATGCCGCCGGGCCCGATGCGCTCCGCGATCCTCCCCATCCTCCCGAGCTCCTCGTCGAGCCTGCCGCTGCGCATCCGCTCGTCCTCCTCCCTGCGGTAGTGGGTGAACACCCCCGAGCAGATGCTGGCGCGAAAGGACCCGGCGGGCACGAACATCCCGCACTGCATCATCAACTGTGCGAGCCCCACGCTGCGCAGGAAGGTGGACTTGCCGCCCTGGTTGGCGCCCGTGATCATCACGAGCCCTTTGCCGTCGGCGTCGATATCGTTGCCGACGACGCGCCCCTCGACGCTCAGGCTGAGGGAGACGTCGTAGAGCCCGCGGGCCGAGAGCGCCTTCTTTTCGATGGGCTCGGGGGTGGGGAAGCAGAGCGGCTCCCCCCTGGCCGCGAGCCGGTCACGCAGGTTGAGGCACCCGACGTAGAAGGCGAGCTCGGCGCGCAAAAGCTCGAAGAAACCGAGGATGTTGTCCGCCGAGCGGGCCGTGACGTCGGCGACGCGGTTGAGCCCCCGGTCGGAGAGCTCGTCCAGGGCCCGGAAGCCGCTCACGTCGCGGTCCGGGACGGTGAAGCCGTAGCCGGAGCGGTCGCCGAACGGGAGGCGTTCGAGGAGGCGCTGACGCCTCGGGACCCTCAGCACGTAGTCCCTCCCCCTGTTGCCCCGGCCGAGGCGCGCGCTGAAGAGCATCCCACGGCCGAACTCGAGCTCCCCCAGGTGCCGCTCGACCTCGGCGAGGTAGTCGTCCGAGAGATCCCGCCGGACCATCTCGAAGAACCTGCCGAAGGCCTCCGAAGAGAAGCTCCCGGCATGCTCGTCGGCGAGGCCCCTGAGCCTCCTCAGGTGCCCGAGGAACATCCCGAGAACCTGGACCGCACGGTTGAGTATCGAGCGCGGGGAGTCGTGAAGCAGGCCCACGAAGACCTTCCGCTCGCCTTCGATGGCTTCGATCGCGACGCGATGGATCTCCCTCACGACCTCCGCCTCCTCGAGGCAGTCGGCGAGCGCCCGCTGGCGGTAGAGTATCTCCTCCGGCTCGGAGAGCCCATCGAGTAGCGCCTTCCTGGCGACCTCGTACACGAAGTCGTCCCCCGAGGCCATCGCCTGCAGGAGCGGCTGGAGGCCGAGGTCCCGCGTGAGATCCTCCGTGTTCTCCGGCAGCCCGCCTCCCGGGTCGAAGTCGCGGTCGCGGTGCATGAGGAGCACCCTCATCTCTTCACCCTCCTCTTGAGATCCTCGTAGGTGAGCCCGTACTTGCGGGCGAGCGCCAGCGCGTAGGCGAGCCCTTCGGGGGGCTTGCGCACGATCCGGAAGGTCCGCACGGACGGGTCTTCGGGGTCCACGGTCCCGACCATGCTCACGGTCTCCTCCCTGAGGGTGGCCAGCTCGTCGATGAACGTGACGCAGACGCACAGCGCCCCGAGCCTCTCGATCCGCCCGAGCAGGTCGGTCCCGATGCGGGCGGCGTCCTCGAGCGTCGTCGAGCTGAAGCTCTCGTTCAGGACGATGAGGCTCTCCCCGGTGGCCTCCCGCAGGATCTCGTGCAGCCGCACGAGATCGTCTTCGAGTTTGCTCCGCAGCCGCTCGACGCCCTCCTCCCTCTCGAAGTGGGTGAAGATCGCATCGGGGATGTGAAGGTGGGCCTCGGCGGCCGGGACCGGGAGCCCCAGGCTCGCCAGGTAGTGCAGCTGTCCGACCATCCGGGCGAAGGTGGTCTTGCCGCCCTGGTTCGGCCCCGTGACAACCAGGATGCGCTCCGGGTGGCGCAGGTGGAAGCCGTTTTTCACCACCGATCCCCCCTCGCGCAGAAGCGAGGCGGCGAGCGCGAGGTCGAATCCCTCCTCGACCCTCGTCTCCCCCACCTCTTCGGAGACCTCCGGGTAGCAGAACGGGAGGCCCGCCTCCCTGAAGCGCCCGGCGTACTCCAGGTAGGCGAGGTAGAACTGCACCTCGCGGTCGAACGCCGCGACGGTCTCGTCCAGGTAATCGCGGCGGCGTCTGCAGAACTCGTCCAGCCTCCCGAAGACGTCCGGATTGAGCCGGGCGACGAGCTCCAGGATGCGCTCCTCGACGTGGCCCAACTCCGGGGGATCGCGGAAGCGCACCCGGTGGTCCTTCGCCGCGCCGCGCGCGAACCGGGCGAAGACCCTCTCGATCTCGTCCCCGTAGTCCTCCTCGCCCTCGTAGGTGTCGACCCTGACCCGGTTGCCTCTTATGTGTACCGTGTAGACGACCCCGGCCAGGTCCTCCCGCAGCGCGCGCACCTCCTCTTCGAGCCCGGAGAACTCCTCCGAGCCGGCGTAGCCGGCGAGGTAGTCGCTCAGCGCCCGCAGACCGCGCGAGGCGGGCTCCCGCTGCGGGAGTTCCCGGGCCAGAGAGCGGACGGCCTCGCAGTAGACACCGGCGGCGTCCAGGAACCAGCGCTGCTTCTGCAGCTCGTGGTGGAGCTTCCCGGCGAGGGAAAGGCACTCGCGCATCGCCCGCATGCGCCGGGCGAAGTCCTCCACCACTTCCCGCACCTCACCGCGCTCGAGATCACGCGCCACCTCCTGCCGGTAGGTGACCTCTCCGGGCTCGCGTAGAGGGGTGTGGAAGAACGGAGCGAGGTCGTATTCCTCCCTGCCCGAGAGAAGCTCCTCCACCACCGCATCGAGACGGAAGTCGGAGAAGAAGGTGGGCTCCGCGGCCCGGAGCTCTCCGGCCCTTCTATCCTCGAAGAGTATGCTCTGGAAGGTCTTCTCCATCCCTCTCACCTCCTCCGGGTGGAGGCCAAACAGAAAGGCCCCCACCGGTCGGGGAAACCGGTAGAGGCCATCAGCCGGCTCCGCCGGCAGGAGCCGCAGAGAGAGCTCTGCGGCCGGTGCGAGCCTCATCGCATCGGCGGGTTGGCCGCCGCAAGGGGATTGTAGCCATGCCCCGGGAGCCCATCAACCTCCGGCCGCCCTGCGGGTGGCGAGCAACACCGGCACGGCGAGGAGCTGCACCACGACTGAGAACGCCACGAGCCCCATGACCGAGTGGTCGTAGAGCACGCCGAGAAGCCAGCTCCCGACGAACCAGGCGACGCCGTAGCAGGCGCTGAAGACGCCGTAGGCGTAGGCCCTCCTCGTGGTGGGGATCATCCCGGCGACCGGGGCGCTCATCAGCGAGTCCTGTATGCCCATCCCCACCCCCCAGAGGACGACGCCGGTGGCCGCCGCCCCAATCCCCCCGAGAAAAGCCAGCGGCGCGAAGAACGCGGAGATCACGACCGCGAGCGCCAGGACGGGCATCCCACCCCGGTCGAACCAGCGGCCGAAGAGGAGCGCCGAAGCGCCGGAGACCGCCATCGCCACCGCGTAGAGGATCGGGATGAGGCTGCCGGAGGTCTCCGAGGCGAGGTGGAAGGAGATCAGGCCGAAGTCCGCGTACCCGAGCGCGACGAGCATCATGGCCCCGAGGTAAGTCCAGAAGGCGGCGGGGAGCCTGCTCCCCACGTCTTTCTGCGCGAACGCCTCTCCTGTCCGCTCCATGCTGCGGGGGTTGGGGTAGCGCAGCCTGGCCTGCAGGAGGACGAGCAGCGAGACCGCGGCGGGTACGGCCAGGAAGGCGAAGGCGAGGTGGTAGCTACCGCCCAGGTAGAGGATCGCGGCCACGGCGAGCGGTCCCACGAGAGCCCCGGTCTGGTCGAGGGCCTCGCGCAGCGCGAACGCCCACCCCTGCCCGATGACCGTGCCGGCGTGGGAGAGCATGGCGTCGCGCGGCGGGTTCCTCAGGCCTTTGCCTATACGCTCCAGGACGATCAGGGCCGCGGCGAGCTGCCAGTCTCCCGCAAGCGCCAGAAGCGGCGCGGCGAGCAAATTCACCACGTACCCCACCCCCGTGATGAGCCAGTAGCGGCCGGTGCGGCTGCTCAGGTAACCCGAGAGCAGCCGAACACCGTAGCCCGCGAGCTCCCCGAGCCCGGAGACGAACCCGACGAGCGCCCCGGAGACGCCGAAGGTGGCGAGGAAGGGCCCGTAGATACCCCGGGCTCCCTCGTAGGTCATGTCCGCGAACAGGCTCAAGACGCCTATGAGGACGACGAAGGAGAGTGCCGCGGAGGCCTCCCTTCCCCTACCTGGGCGAGCTTTTCTCACGCCGGGATCACCCCTTCCATCATCCCGCAACCCGGCGACCCGATCAACGGCCGGACCACCGGGCGAGGAGATCCCTGGCGGCTTCGCCGACCCGTCCGCCCCCTTCCCGGCTCACCTCGCGGAGGAGATCGAGCGTCCCTTCGGCTGGACCGAGCCTCTCGAGCGCATCGACCGCGGCGAGCCGGACCTGGACCGGACCATTCCGCAGGGCATTCTCCAGCGTCTTTCTGGCCCGCTCGTCGCCGATGGCCCCCAGACCGCTCACGGCGGCCGCCCTCAGGTACGGGTCGGCCGCATCATCCTCCACCAGCTCGCTCAGAGGCTCCACCGCCTCGACCGCGCCGAGCTTGCCCAGGATGCCAGCCGCCCGCACCGCGGTCTCCCCCTGGGGGTGGTGTAGCGCCCAGATGAGCCTCTCGACGTAGGTCTCCCCCGTCTCGCTCCGCAACGGAGCACCGCAGCGGGCACAGTACTTCGCCTCCCGACCGTTGACCTCGTAACACCGCGGGCAGTAGAGCCAGCTCACCCCTCCATCCCCTCCGCTCCGTACATCACCCCGCCCAGAAACTGCGCAACATCTTCGCAGCGGTCGATTGCCTCCTCGAGCCGGTCGTAGATGTCCTTCCAGCGCATCGTCTGGACGGGGTCGGCTCCGAGCACCAGCAGGGCCGTGAGGGCCGCCCGGTAGGCGACGTCGGCCTCGTTCTCCACGGCGGCCGCCGCGCGCACACGCTCGCTTATGTCCTCTCCTCTCTTCACGCCCTCGACGCAGAGCGACAGCTCCTCCGAGATCCGCCGCAGGTAAGAGGCCAGCCTGACCGACTGATCGGTCGGGACTATCTCGAAGCGGTGGTAGATCCGCATGAGGTCCGAGATCTCCTCCAGCGCGTCCATCGCGGCGTCGAGGTGCTGGGAGAGGATGATGAGCCGGACCCCGCCGAAAGGGTGACCGTCTCCGGACCTCTCGGCCGCACCGAGCATCTGTGCGATGGTGAGGTCGGAGGCCCGCTCCAGTGAGTCTATGTATGTGGCGTGAGAGGCCATCCGAGAAGGGTCGACGAAGGTGGCGTGCAGAAGCCGCGCCCCTGCGACGAAATCCTCCACGAGGTCGGAGAGGGCCTCCAGCACGGCCCCGCCGGCGAGGCCTCGCTTCCCTTCCGTCTCACCGGGCATCCGCTCTTCCCCGCGTCGCGAGCGCGCCGAGCGCGGCCTGAGCGACCTCCGGCCGCGGGTCTTCCGCGGCCTCCCGCAGCAACGCGAACGCGCCCGGCACCTTCGAGAGCGCCCGGGCCGCCGCGTTGCGCAACCCGGGATCCTCCCCTCTGAGGAGCGCGTAGAGCGGCAAGAGTCCCTCGCGCGCCTCGAGATCCCCCACGGCCCGCACCGCGGCGAAGCGGACCTCGGGATCGGGATCTTCCAGGAGCGGCAGGAGTTCAGGGGCCTGCTCTCGGGCCCCGAGCCAGGCCAGGGCGTCGACCGCGGCGCGGCGCTCTTCGGCCTGCGGAGAACGTAGAAGACCGGCGAGGAAGGCCCCGGCCCCCTCGCCGAGGATCTCATGAAGGGCGCGGAGGGCGTACGGCCTGAGCCCCGGCCCCTCCCGACAGAGCGCCTCGAAGAGCGGTGGCGCCGCCCGGTGGGCCTTCGAGCGGGCGAGCGATTCCGCCGCCACCCGGCGCACGTCGGTGCTGGGGTCACAGGCCAGAGCTTCGAAGACGGGCTCGAGGTGATGCACGCGTACGAGCAGCGGCACCACCGCCTCCCGCACCCGGGGCTCGGGATCCTCGAGAGCCTCTTCGAGCACCCCGGCCGCCCTCTCCCCCGCGACCTCTGCGAGGGCCCAAAGCGCCACCCGGCGTACGCTCCAGGACCGGTCGCGCACGAGCTCCCGGAGGACCCTCTCCCCCGCACCGAGTCCTCCCAGCGAGCGGGCTGCCTCCGCCCTTACCTGCGGGTCACGGTCGCGGGCGAGGAAGACGAGCGCCGGCACCGCCCCACGGTCCCCGAGCCTCCCGAGCGAGCGCGCCGCCGCCCGCCGCACCAGCCCCACCTCGTCCGAGGCGAGGACGAGCAGATCCCCGAGAAACCTCCCGTCGCCGATGGCCCCACCGCACACCGCGGCGGCGTAGCGGCGGGTGTAATCGCCGCTGCGCGCCAGTTCCTCGATCCCCTCGGGAACCTCCGTGACGCCGAGGGACTCGAAGGCCCGGGCGAGTTCGTCCACCTCGGCGAGCTCGCAGCTGCGCAGCCGCTCCACCAGCCGTCCGACGTCCCCGATTCGGCTCTTCATCGGGAGGTCAGCCTGCGCCAGAGGCCCCCGAAGAACCCCCGAGGCTCTTCGGGGGCCTCCATCTCGAACACCGGGCGGGTGACGCTCTTCGGGAAGGGGGGCTCTATCCGGTCCGGGTCCTCTCCCCTTCGCCTGAGCTCCTCCTCGAGGAGGGCGACCTCGCGGGCGAGGGCTTCTATCTCCTCCCTCAGGGGCCGTACGGTCTGCTTCTCCATCTTTTCGAGCTCACCGGCGAGGTCGGTGTACTCGTCGCGCCCGGAGGCGTACTCGCGGCCCTCCGTGGCCTGCCACAGTTCGAGCACCTCGTAGGAGGCGCGGGTCTGCGCCAGCATGAGGACGAGGTTCTCGAGACGCTCCTTCGCGCTCCCCTCCATCGCGAGCTTCTTCACCTTCGGCTGCTCCAGGTACGAGCGCGCCCCGCGCTCGAAGACTTCTTCGGCGGAGAGACCCAGCGTCTCGAGCCTGCGGATGGCCTCAGACATCACCCTTATCTGCACGCCGCCTCCTTTCCGCAAGGGCCATGCGCAGAGCCTCCCGGCGCCTCCCGAGGCGCTCCCGCTCGCTCTCGAGCCGCGGGATCAGGTACTCCCTGGTCGCCGCGACCTCACGCCTGAGGGCGGAGTTGATCATCCTGCCGGTCTGGTCGTCGCGGGCGGCCTCCGCCAGGGAGTGGTGCAGCCGGGCGTAGGCTCCCTGGTAGTCGGCGAGTTCCTGGTAGAGCTGTTCTGGGTCGTCCTCCGGCCGGGCGTCGAGCTCGCTCAGGGCGAGGCCGAGCAGGAAGACGTAGGAGAAGAGATCACGCTCCCTCGGGTACTCCTCCTCGCTCTCGAGCGCGGCGCCGAGCCTCTCGAGGAGCGCCTCCGGCGGCGCGACCTCGACGTGCGAGACCTCACCGCTCATCCGGACGACCTCCGGTCGGGGAGTGGTCGGCGGTCGAAGATCTGCGGTCCCCCAAAAGCGGTCTCCTTTCCTCTCGTACGGGAGCACCAGGGACCGTCAGCCTCGTGGAGAAGAGGCGGTTCGGCGGCTCTTCCGGCCGCCGCGCGAACCCCATCGCGCTTACACGCCTCATTATACCAGCGAGACCCTCTACACCCCGTATTCGTCCGCGCGAGCCGCGGCCAGGGCACGGGTCCCCTCGTCGAGCCGGACGCGCTCGCCCCCGAAGCGCTCCAGGGCCTCCGAGGCGAGCGCCTCGACGACCTCGTCCAGGGGAGCCCGGCTTCCGGCGCGCCGCAGGCTCCCGACCGACCCCGGCCGCAGCGGCAACCCCATCGCTCCGTAGACCCGCGAGAGCACCCGCGCCAGCTCCTCCTCGCCCTCGACGATCACGATCCCCCCGACGCTCGCGGCGTCGCGGGTGATCCGCTGGGCGATCCCGCAGATCTTCATCCCCTCCCGGTATCCCCCGACGCGGACGCTGTGGTCGCCGGGGCAGAACTCGTCCCTGACCTCCCCGACCTCCGCCGCGATGCCGAAGCGCGAGAGGGTGCCGAGGAGCAGGGAGGAGGCCAGCTCGTAGCGCTCCATCGGGTCCATGTCCCGCCCGTCCGGGCTTACGATCGAGAACCCGAACGTGCCCTCCGAAGCCGCGATCGCACCCCCTCCCGCAGAACGCACCAGCACCGGATATCCCTCCTCCCGGGCGGCGCGTACGGCCTCTTCGAAACCCTCCCGGCGCACGTCGCGCCGGGTCACGCCGACGTGCCGGGTGGAGGGCGTGATCGAGAGCGTCGCCGGGCGCCTGCCCGCAGCGACCTGCTCGAAGAGCACCGAGCCCAGAGCGTAGCCGCAGGCGGCGTCCTCGAAACCTTCGTTCAGCAGAACCTGCACCGGGGTCATTCTACAGCGCAAGCTCCTTCAAGCAGGCACAACCACATTGCAACCTGCCGACGATGCGTGTATATTTGCGCCCGGTGTCAAACCGAATGGGCGATGGAGCCCGCCCGAAACCGCACGCGGTGGCGTGCTGATGGCTTCTACTCCACGGCGCGTGGAGTAGGGGCCTTTCTTTTGCCTCCTCTCCCGCGCCGGTCGGGAAGATGACGGAGAGGAGCGTGGTGATGGATGAAGAGCGCTATACCGGCGGATCTCCAGCCCCTGGGGCCTGCTTTCTCTGCGAGGGAGAGGAAGGTCCGGCGGTGGCGGTGTGCCACCGCTGCGGGGCCTTCGTCTGCAGGGGGCACGCGGTGAGGATGGTCTACCCCGAGGCGCGGCGTCCGGTGGGGCTGATGAGCCCGCCGCGCCGACGGGCGAGAAGGACGGAGATAATCTGCGAGGTCTGCTACCTGGAGGAGCTGGCCTCGCGCAGGGAGGCGGTCTAGCAGGTGACGCTCCCTCCGGTCGTCCTGCAGATTTTGCAGGTACTCACCCTGCTCGTCTTCTCCCCGCTCGTAAGCGGCGTCATCTCGCGGGTCGAGGCGATGCTGCAGGCGCGCAGGGGCCCCAGCGTGCTTCAGCCCTACTACGACATCTGGAAGTATTTCCACAAGGGACGCTCGGTGCCGGAAGGCGTCTCGCCCGTCTTCACGCTCGCCCCCTACGTCGCGTTCGCCTGCTACATGACCGTCGCGATGCTCATCCCGGTGTTGACGAGCTTCGGGCTCCCCTTAGGGTACATGGGGGACATCCTGGGCGGGGCGTTCGTGCTCTCTCTGGCCGCCTTCGCCGTCGCGCTCGCCGGGCTCGACTCCGGCAGCCCCTACGCCGGGCTCGGCTCCAGCCGGGCGATGATGGTCAGCGTGCTCGCCGAACCGACGCTCATCTTCGTGTTCTTCACGGTCGCCCTGATCAGCAAGACCGATCTCCCCTACGTGATGGGCGAGACGCTCAGGAGTTCGTGGGGGGCGGTCTTCTCCCCGACCCACGTGCTCTCGGTCGCGGCGTTCTTCCTGATGATCCTGGTAGACACCGGGCGCATCCCGATAGAGAGCCACTCCTCGACGCTCGAGTTCGGCATGATAGACGAGGCACGCATCTTCGAGCACTCCGGCCCCGAGATGGCGCTTCTGAAGTGGGGCTCGGCGATGAAACAGTTTCTGCTCTACACGGTCTTCCTGAACATCCTGGTCTTTCCCTGGGGTCTCTCCCACGACGGGAGCCCCTCGAGCGTGCTCGTCGCGCTCCTCGCGCTTTTGGCCAAGATGATGGTCGTCGCGGCGGTCGTCGTCGCGATCGAGTCCTCGTTCTCGAAGCTGAGGCTCTTCAAGATCCCGGAGTTCATGGGCGCCGGGTTCATCCTCTCGGTGCTCGCGATCGTGACGTTCTACCTGGGAGGAAGGTAGCATGCAGCAGGCGCTCGACGCCCTCGGCGGGTTTTCGGCGGTGCTGGTCGTCCTGATGCAGTTCGGGCTTCTGCGCTCGCGCGCGATCCACGGCCACGCCGCCCTCTACGCCTTCGAGTCGCTCTTCGTCGCCGCGTTCTCCGCGCTGGCCGGGATCACGAGCGGAAACTTCGAGCTCTACGTGCTCGCCGCCGTGACGGTCGTGGCCAAGGTCTTCGTCGTCCCGGCGCTCATAATGCGCTTCACCCGCGACCTGGACGAGCACGCCGAGGTCGAGATCCCGCTCGCCGTCGGGGTCCCCTCCTCCCTGCTCGCAGCGCTCGCGCTCACCGGTCTCGCCTACGCCGCCGCGCTCCGGCTCCCGCTGCACGGGCCGCTGTTGCCGCACACCTCCTTCGCGCTGGGGCTCGCGGTCGTCCTGATCGGGTTCTTCTTCATGGTCACCCGGCTGAACACGATCTCGCAGCTCGTCGGGATCCTGACGCTCGAGAACGGCATCTTCCTCGGCACCGTCGCCATCGCCCCGGGGTTGCCGCTGCTGGTGGGGCTCCTGATCCTCTTCGACGTACTCATGGCCGTGCTGGTCTTCGGCGTCCTGGTGCGCCTGCTCGCGGTCCGGCGGGCGACCGTGACGACGACCCCGCTGAAGGAGCTCAAGGGATGATCTACGTCCTCGCTGCGCTGGTCACGATCCCGCTCGTCCTCGGTCTCGTCAGCTACCTCTCGCCGCTGCCGCGCCTCTCGCAGGTGCTCACCGTCGCGGGTGCGGTGACGACGCTCGCCCTCGCCGCATCGCTCGTAGGAACGGGCGGAGGCAGGGTCTCGGCCTTCGGCGGCCTCCTCTACGCCGACCCCTTGAGCGTCGTGCTGCTCCTCGCGGTCGCGCTCGTCTACGCGACGAGCGCCGTCTTCTCGATCGGATACCTCAGGAGCGAGGAGAACACGGCGGGCTTTCCCCGCTACGCCCGCAACTTCTACGCGCTGTTGAACCTCTTCGCGTTCACGATGCTCCTCGTCCCCGCGACGGACGACATGGGCGTGATCTGGGTCGCCATCGAGCTGACCACGATAGTCTCCGCGCTCATGGTCGCGCTGGAGGGGACCGCCGCTTCGCTGGAGGCGGCCTGGAAGTACGTGCTCATAGCCTCCTCCGGGCTCGCGCTCGCGCTTCTCGCGGTGGTCCTCCTGTACGCGAGCGGGACGAACACCCTCGGCGAGGGGTACGATCCGAACTGGACCGTGCTGCTCTCGGCGGCCCCGAAGCTCCAGCCGGACACCGTGCGCCTGGCCTTCCTGCTCGCGGTCGTGGGCTTCGGGACCAAAGCCGGGCTCGTCCCGATGCACACCTGGCTCCCAGACGCCCACTCCGAAGGTCCGACCCCCGTCTCCGCGCTGCTCTCGGGGGCGCTTCTCGCCGACGCGATGTACGCCATCTTCCGCTTCTACGGGATCACGGGCCACGCCGTAGGGTTCGGCTTCCCGAAGACCGTGCTCTTCGTCTTCGGGGTCGCCTCGCTCGTCCTCTCGGGGTTCTTCGTGCTGATCCAGCGCGACTTCAAGCGCCTGTTCGCCTACTCCTCGATCGAGCACATGGGGGTCCTGGCCGTCGGCGCGGCGTTCGCCACCCCGCTCGCGCTCTACGGGGTCGCGCTGCACGTGATCACCCACGCCGCGACCAAGAGCATGGCGTTCTTCGGGGCCGGGAGCATCCTGAAGAAGCTCGGCACCCGCGAGACCGCGAAGACCCGCGGGATCATCCACCTCATCCCCGCGACCGCCGTGCTGTTCCTGGCGGCCGGGATGGCGATCGGGGGGCTGCCGCCGTTCGGGATCTTCCGCAGCGAGTTCCTGATCCTGGCGGGGGGCTTCTCGGAGCCCGGGGTCCTGCTCGTCCCGGCCGTCCTCCTTCTGGCGCTGGTGAACCTGGGCTTCCTCGGGCTCTTCCGCTACGCGAACCGCATGGCGCTCGGGGAACCTCCGGAGGGGGCGAAGCCGGGCGAGGCTTCGCGCTGGATGGTCGCGGCGATGGCCCTGGATCTCGTCTTCGTCCTCGGCCTCGGACTGTGGGTGCCGGATGCTTTGAGCGCGGTCCTGCGCGACGCGGCGAGCGTGATCGTGGGAGGTCTCTAGCTTGGACGAGATGGCGAGGATCGAACGGAGAACCGGCGAGCGTCCGGAGCGCACGCGCTGGGGCGGGCTGCACCTCTCGATGCCCCCCGAGCGCCTGGCCTACGTGGTCCCGGCGCTCGCCGTCGAGGAGGACGCCCGCTTCGTCGCCGAGTTCGCCTCCGAGCGCGACGGGCGATTTTACCTCCACGCCGTCGTCGAGATCGGCGGGACCTACCTCATCCTCGAGGCCCCGCTCGCGGGTGGGCGGTTCAGCTCGCTCGCGCTCGAGCTCCCCGCCGCCGACTGGCCCGAACGGGAGATGAAAGACCTCTTCGGCCTCACCCCCTCGGGACACCCCCACCCGGAACGCCTCGTCCTCCCCGAGGGCTGGCCGGAAGGAGAGCATCCCTTGCGCAAGAGCTTCGCGCGCGAGAAGGAGGTGGAGCTCGCGCCCCCCGAACGGGAGAGGCCCATCATGCGCGATCCCGTCGAGGGCGACGGCGTCTCCCACATACCCTACGGCCCCATCCGCTCAGGTGTCTTCGAGTCCGCGCAGTTCGTCGTGGATACCCCGGGGGAGAAGATCCTCAAGCTCCACCTCAACATGTTCTACAAGCACCGCGGGATGGAGAAGATCTTCGAGGGGGTGCCCCTGGAGCAGGCCCCGCTCGTCGCCGAGCGGGTCTCGGGCACCGACTCGTTCGCCCAGTCTCTCGCCTTCTGCGAGGCCGCGGAGCGGGCCCTCGGCGTCGAGGTCCCCCCGAGAGCCCGCCACTGGCGCGTGATCCTCTCCGAGCTCGAGCGCCTCTACAACCACATCGACCACGTCGCGAAGCAGTGCGAGGCAGCCTCGCTCAACGTCGCGAACGCCCGCTTCGCGATCCTCAAGGAGCGCATCCTGCGCCTGAACGCCGCCCTCACCGGCAGCCGCTACCTGCGCGGCGTGAACCGCGTCGGCGGGCTCAGGTTCGAGCCGGGGGCGCTCGAAGGCGCCCTCCTGGAGGAGTTCGCGGGGATAGAGCGCGACTTCACCCGCGACGAGCGACTCTTGCGGCGAACCGACTCGTTCCTCGACCGGATCGTCTCGGCCGGCCCGCTCTCGCGCGAGGACGCCGCAGCCCACGCCGCCGTGGGCCCCGTCGCACGCGGCTCCGGCATCGACCTCGACTGCCGCAGGGACCATCCCTACGCCGCGTACCCGGAGCTGGACTTCCAGGTACAGACGGCATCCGCGGGCGATGCCGATGCCCGCTTCGACGTGCGTCTCCGGGAGGCCCACGAGTCGTTCTCGCTCATCCGCCAGGCCAACGGCCGGATGCCCGAGGGACCGGTGCACGCCGCCTCCCCCGCTCCGGAGCCGGGAGCCGAGGCGCTCGGCTGGGCCGAGGGCGCGCGCGGAGAAGAACTCTACTACCTGCGCTTCGGCGAGGAGGGTGCCCTGGACCGGGTGAAGGTCCGCACCGCCTCCTTCGCCAACTGGCCGCTCTTCGCGAAGACAATAGACGGTCAGATCCTCACGGACTTCGCGTTCATGGAGCACTCGTTCGCGATGTCGCAGGCAGCCTGCGACGGTTAGAGACGGGAGGTTTGCACGACATGCTCGGATGGTTCTACAGGGGGCTCACCGGAGGAAGGGTCACGACCCGCTACCCACAGAGGGAAGAGCGACTTCCGGAGGGCTTCCGGGGGCGCCCGGTCGTCCACCCGGAGAGGCTGGACCCGGAAGGCTCCTGGGAGGAATACGAGAGGGCGTGCCTGCCCGGCGCGATCCGGGTGAGCGAAAAGACCCTCACGCTGGACCTCGGCCGCTGCATCTGCTGCGGGCTCTGCGCCTCCGTACCCGGGGGTGCTTTCACGATGGAGCCGGACTTCGAGCTCGCGGTCTCAGGCCGCGGGGACCTCGTAACGGTGGTGCACCGTGACTAGGGAGGAGCGGGAGGTCCGGGAGGAGCTCGCCGGGCGAGTGCGTGCGTTCGGGCGCTCGCTGCACGTACGCCACGTGGACGCCGGTTCGTGCGGGGCGTGCGAGTCGGAGGTGCAGGCGCTGCAGAACCCGTTCTACGACCTGCACCGCGTCGGGCTCTTCTTCACCCCCTCCCCCCGCCACGCCGACCTGCTGCTCGTCACCGGGCCGGTGACCCGGGCGATGGAGCGTCCCCTGAAGATGGCCTACGAGGCGATGCCCGACCCGAAGGTCGTGATCGCGGCCTGCAGCCCGGCGTGCGGCGGAGGGATCTACGGCCGCTCGTACGCCACGCTGGGCGGTGTGGACGCGGTGCTGCCGGTCGACGTCTACGTCCCGGGGAGCCCGCCTCACCCGCTCTCGCTCCTGCACGGCATCCTGCTCGCCCTGGGACGCATCGAGCAGAAGATAGGCCGCGAGGAGCACGTCGCCGGGAGGGTCTCTTGAGCGGCACAATGTTCTCCCTCTGCCTGCTCTCGCTCGCG
Source organism: Rubrobacter sp. M3-4 (assembly GCF_059772285.1). Lineage (NCBI taxonomy): Bacteria > Bacillati > Actinomycetota > Rubrobacteria > Rubrobacterales > Rubrobacteraceae > Rubrobacter > Rubrobacter sp. M3-4. The sequence continues at coordinate 696 of NZ_JCBAJP010000022.1, read as the reverse complement.
CTCGGCGCCGCCGTCTCGCTCCTCTTCGGGAAGCGCGGGGCGCAGGCAGGCCTCACCCTCGGGGCCCTGGGAGGGGCTCTTGCCATCGTCACCGGGCTTTTGGCGATCTACGCCGGCGGCTTCACGCTCTCCGTGGAGCTCGGATACGGGCCCGGCAGGGCCGCCTTCTCGCTCGACGGGCTCTCCGGGTTCTTCGTCCTCACGACCGGGCTCGTGCTGCTGCCGGTCTCGGTGTACAACCTGCATCAGCGGGTGCGCGGAAGCCGCGGGACCTACGCCGCGCTCTACGATCTTCTGGCCCTCGCGACGCTTTTGGTCTTCGCCTCGGAGAACGCTTTCGCCTTCCTGTTCTTCTGGGAGGTCGCGGCCGGGGCGTTCTACGCGCTCGTCGCCTTCGAGGACGGAAGGGAGGGGCGCGTCGGCGCCGGCTACCTCTACTCGGCCGCCTCGAAGCTGGGTACGGCGATGATCCTCGCGGCCTTCTTCCTGGCCTTCGCGCAGGCCGGCACCTTCGGCTTCCCGGAGATGGCCCGCTCGCACCTCTCCGGCGGGTACGCGAGCGCAGCCTTCGTCCTCGCGCTCGTCGGTTTCGCGGTCAAGGCCGGGGTAGTGCCGCTCCAGGTCTGGCTCCCCTCCTCCTACTCCTCGGCCCCGCCCGGCGCCGCAGCGCTTTTGGCCGGAGGTATCCTGAACCTG
>NZ_JCBAJP010000021.1:0-17415 GCF_059772285.1 Rubrobacter sp. M3-4 | reverse complement strand
CAACCTTTCCCTCGCCAGAAGACCCAAGCCATGTATAGCATAAGGCTTCTTCGGCCGTGACGGAGCCGGACGCTCTCGTTTGGAAGTATACTTACATCGATATATGAGAAGCTTCACCGGCAACCCAGGGGAAGCCCCGGACGAGGCGGCCTTCAAGATAGGGGAGGCGGCCAGGGTCGTCGGTGTCTCCGCGCAGACGCTACGTCTGTGGGAAAGAGAGCGTCTCATCCATCCCCGGCGCACCGAGCGCGGGTACAGGATCTACACCAGCCGGGACATCGAGCGCCTCCGCCAGATAAAACACCTGCGGAGCGTCGAAGGGCTCAACTTCGCCGCCATCCGAAAACAGATAGGGCCGGCCGTCGCGTGCGACGCGGTGACCGGGAAGGGAGCCGCGCCCGGCGAGCGGCTGCGTCGGCTCAGGCTCAAGCGGCGCAAGACGCTTCGGGAGGTCTCCGAGGCCACCGGGCTCTCGGTCTCGTTCATCTCGGCGCTCGAGCGCGGCGGTTCGGGTGCCTCGGTCGCCTCGCTCAGGCGCCTCGCGGATGCTTATGGGGTGAACATGCGGGAGCTCTTCGGCGTGGACGTCGTACACGACTCACCGCTGGTACGTGCCGGCGAAAGGGCCGTGATGCGCTGGGAGAACGGCGTACGCTTCGAGGAGATGGCGCCGGGGGGGCGGGCGATGGACCCGTCCTACGTCTACGTTCCAGCCGGTGCCGGAAGCGAAGGATTCTACTCGCACACCGGGGAGGAGTTCATCCATCTGCTCTCCGGCAAGCTCACCGTAGAGCTCAAGGACAACGGATGCTACCACCTCGAGCCCGGGGACACCCTCTACTTCCCCTCCACGGTCCCGCACCGCTGGTGGGCACCGGAGACCCACGCCGAGATGATCTACGTGAACAACCCCCCGACGTTCTAGAAGGGATCGAATTGGAACCAGAAGCCCGGCTGGAAGCGCTGCTCTCGCTACCCGCCCTCTCCGGACCCGTCGTCTCCCGCGACGGGCGGCACGTGGCCTGGAGCTGGTCGCGCCTCGCGCCGACCGCCGACGTGTATGCGGCCCCGGTAGACGGCTCCGGCGAGCCGGTGCGCCTGACCGAGACGGATGAGAACGCCTACCCCGTCTCCTGGACCCCGGACGGGAGCGGCCTCATCGTCGAGCAGGATACCGGCGGCGACGAAAGGTCCGTCCTCTACCTCGTCCGGCTCGAGAGACCGGGCGAGCTCGTCCCGCTCACCGATGAGAGGCCCCGCTTCTTCATCCAGGGCGGCGAGCTGCACCCGAACGGACGATGGCTCGTCTACGCGGCGAACCTCGACCCCGAGAGCGGGAAGGAGGACGAGGTATACCGCGTCTTCCGCCAGGACGTAAAAACTGGAGAGAGGCTCGTGCTTGCGACCCCGCGGAGGAGCGGCTACCTGGAGCCGCGCCTGAGCCCCCGGGGAGACCGCGTGCTCTACCACCGCAGCGACCTCGACCCTGCGGGACGACAGGTCTGGATCACGGACATCAAGGGGGGCGGGGACCACGAGGTGCTGAACTTCGGGCCGGAGACCAAGGTCGAGGCCTCGTGGCTCCCCGACGGACGCCGCATCGTCTTCACCGCCGAGGCGGAAGGGAGGCGCAGGCTCGGGACATTCGACGCGGAGGATGGCCGTATGAGGTGGCTCATCGACGACCCGCGCCGCAACGTCGAGTACGCCTTCGCCCCGCCTGGAGGCCCGCTGGTCGCGGCGGAGATGCGGGAGGGGCGCCTCTCGGCGGTGCTCGTGGACCCGGAGAGCGGGGAGGAGAGCCAGCCGCCGCGCACGACGGGGAGCTTCGTCCCGCTCGTCCGGGTGCGGGAGGGAGAGTGGGCCGGGCTCCTCTACTCCTCGACGCAGCCGGCGGACCTCGTCCTCTCCTCCCCATCCGGTACGAGGAGCCTGACCGGGCTGTGGGAGAGGACCAGGCTGCGTCCCGAAGACCTCGTCCCCGCGGAGGACTTCCGGTGGCGCTCGGTGGACGGGCTCGAGGTGCAGGGCTGGCTCTACCGGGCACGCGGGGAGGCAGTCGGTACGGTAGTCCTCGTCCACGGCGGACCGACCAGCGTGAGCGAGGACAGGTTCAACGCCCAGGTACAGTTTTTCGCCGCGAACGGGTTCAACGTCCTCTGCCCCAACTACAGGGGGAGCACCGGCTTCGGGCTCGAGTTCCAGGAGAAGATCAAAGAAGACGGCTGGGGAGGGCGCGAGCAGGAGGACATAAGGCGCGGGATCGAGGCGCTCATCGAGGCCGGGATCGCCGAACCGTACCGGGTCGGGGTCACGGGGACCTCCTACGGCGGGTACTCGGCGTGGTGCGCGATCACCCGCTACCCGCCCGAGATCGTCGCCGCCGCGGCCCCTGTCTGCGGGATGACCGACCTCGTCGTCGACTACTACTCGACCCGCCCCGACCTCCGCCCCTACAGCGAGGAGATGATGGGCGGCTCCCCGGAGGAGATCCCGGAGAAGTACCGCGAGCGCTCTCCGATCAACAACGTGAAGAACATCCGGGGGCGCCTGCTCATCGTGCAGGGCGAGCGCGACCCGAACGTCACCCCCGAGAACGTCCGGGCGGTGGTGAAGGAACTCGAACGGCACGGCATCCCCTACGAACTTTTGACCTTCGCGGACGAGGGGCACGGCATCTCGCGCCCCAAGAACCTGCGAGTCCTCTACCCGCGCCTGGCGCGCTTCTTCCGGGAGGCGTTCGCGCAGGGTCCCGGGCTCGGTTAAACTCGCTTCCGGAAAGAAAGGAGGCGTCGTACATGGCCGAATCCCCGGAGAGGATAGCGCCGGGCGTCTACAGGGTGGACGCGGTAGGAATCCCGAACGCGGTCAACGTCCTGCTGCTCGAGAACGACGACGGCTGGACGCTCGTCGATACCGGCGTCGCCGGCAGCGTGCGCCGTATCAGGGAGGCGCTCGGCACGCTCGGCTCCGGACCGGAGGAGATAAGACGCATCTTCCTCACCCACCAGCACTCCGACCACACCGGGGGGCTGCCGGGCATGCTGCAGATCGCACCGCAGGCCGAGGTCGGGGCCGCAGGGCGCGAGGCCGAGGTGATCTCCGGCAGAAGAGCCCCCGACGTGCAGGAGGGACGTCTGCTGCGCCTGATGTCCTCCAGGACAGCCCTCCCCACGGCGCCGGTCGGGAAGGTCCTGCACGAGGGGGACTTCGTTTCGGGGTTCCGGATCATCGCGACGCCGGGGCACACTCTGGGGCACGTCTCGCTCCTGCGCGACGATGACGGGCTGCTCTTCACCGCCGACGCCTTCGGCTGCATGCCGCGCAGGCTCCGCGTCGGGGTGCGCCGCGCGTTCTGCACGGACTACGAGCTCGCGCGCCGCTCGGCCCGCAAGCTCCTCGAAGAGGAGTTCGCGACGGTCGTCTTCTCCCACGGCGGGACGCTGCGCGCCGGGGCCCGGGCCGCGCTGCGAGCCGCACTGGAGAGGTCGTGAGCGGTCGCTACGACGCGATAGTCGTGGGAGCGGGGCACAACGGCCTCATCGCCGCGGCCTACCTCGCCCGCGCGAGGCTGCGCGTCCTGGTCCTCGAGCGGCGGGAGATCATCGGTGGGGCGACGGTCACCGAGGAGATCTGGCCCGGCCACCGCCTCTCGACCTGCTCTTACGTGTGCAGCCTGCTCCTCCCCGAGGTGGTAAAGGACCTCGACCTCCCGCGCCACGGCTACAGCGTCCGGCCGCTCGACCCGCAGTACTTCGTCCCCTTCCCGGACGGGCGGTACATGATCTCCCACCTCGATACCGAACGAACGAAGCGGGAGATCGCCAGATTCTCCGAGAAGGACGCCGAAAACTACGACGCTTACCAGGCGATGTGGGATCGCATCATCGGCCGCATGCGCCCGCTCATGCTCGGCCCTGCCCCATCTCCCGCGCAGCTGGAGGCGGCCTTCTCCGGCCCGGAGGGCGAAGAGGACTGGCGCACCCTCACCAAGTCCAGCGTCGCGGAGGTACTCGACCGCTTCTTCGAGTCCGAGGAGGTCAAGGCCCCGCTGTGCGTGGGGGGTGTGATCGGGACGAACGCCGGGCCGCGCGATCCCGGCACCGCCTACGTCAAGTTCCACCACGTCCTGGGCAGCGTCGGGGGACATCAGGGCGCCTGGGGCTACGTGCGCGGCGGGATGGGTGAGGTCGCGGAGGCGATCGCCTCCTCCGCCAGGGAGCACGGGGCCGAGATCCTCACCGGGGCAGAGGTCGAGCGGGTGGAGCTCGACGACGGGGGCGTGCGCGGCGTCGTCCTCTCCGACGGCCGTTCTTTCGAGGCGGATACCATCCTCTCGAGCGCCGACCCGCACCGGACCTTCCTCGGGATGGTGGGGGAGGAGAGGCTGCCGCAGGAACTCGTCGAGGGCGTGAGACGGCTGCCGGTGAAGGGCTCCGTGGTCAAGGTCTTCCTGGCGCTCGGCGAGCTCCCGGACTTCGAGGCCCTGCCGGGGAAGGAGGTCGGGCCGCAGCACACCGGCGCGATCGTCATAAACCCCTCCATGGACTACCTGCAGAGAGCGTGGGAGGATTGCGCGCGCGGCCGCCCCTCGCAGAGGCCGTTCCTCGAGGCGTACATCCAGAGCGCGACCGAAGACGGGCTCGCGCCTCCGGGCAGGCACGTGATGAGCATCTTCTCCCAGTACGCCCCCTACGACCTGGCGGAAGGCAGCTGGGAGGAGAGGCGCGAGGAGATCGGCGAGAACATCGTCGCGACCCTCGCGCAGTACGCGCCGAACCTCCCCGGAGCGGTCGAACGCATGGAGGTGCTCGGCCCGCGCGAGATCGAGGAGAAGATCGGGATCACCGGCGGCAACATCTTCCACGGCGAGATGCGGCCGGAGCTGATGTTCTCCGGGAGGCCCGCGCCGGGGCTGGACGGCTACCGCACGCCACTCCGCGGACTCTACCTCTGCGGGGCCGGGGTCTGGCCCGGCGGGGCGGTCTTCGGGGCGCCGGGGCGCAACTGCGCGCTCGAGGTGCTGCGGGACGCGAAGCGGGGTTGAAGAGCTCCGCTCCCTGCCTGACGCCTACCCTGGAAGGATGGTCTCCATCTTGTCCAGATCGTCGCCGGTAAGCTTCCACCCGGCGGCGGAGGCGTTGCTCCGCACCTGTTCGGGCGAGGTCGCCCCCGCGATGACCGAGGCGACCGTGGGGCGGGAGAGGAGCCAGGAGAAGGCGAGGTCGAGGATGGTGTGCCCACGCTCTTCGGAGAAGGCGATCAGCCTCTCGACCACCTCCAGATTTTCCTCCGAGAGGAGCTTCCTGAAGCGTTCGCTTCCGGCTATGCGGGTTCCCTCCGGTACGGGCCGTCCCCGGCGGTACTTGCCCGTGAGGAGGCCGTTGGCGAGCGGGAAGTACGGGAGGAAGGCCATTCCCTGCCGCTCGCACTCGGGGAGCACCTCCCGCTCCGGTTCGCGGTGGAGCAGGCTGTACTCGTTCTGGACGCTCACGAATCGCGCCGCCCCGTCGCGCACCACCTCCCCGGCCTCCCGGAGCTGCTCGGCGGAGAAGTTCGAGCAGCCGATCTCACGCACCTTCCCCGCCTTCACCAGTTCGTCGAGCGCGGCGAGCGTCTCTCCTATCGGCACCTCCGGGTCGGGCCGGTGGAGCTGGTAGAGGTCTATGTAGTCGGTGCCGAGGCGCCTGAGGCTGTCCTCGACGGCCCGCCGGACGTAGTCGGGGTGGGCTCCTTTTCGCTCCTCGTCGATCTCGCTGCCGAACTTGGTGGCGATCACGGCTTCCTCGCGCCGGGAGCCGAGCGCCCGTCCGAGGAACTCCTCGCTTCTGGTCCCGCCGTAGACGTCCGCGGTGTCGAAGAAGTTTACGCCCGCATCGAGCGCGGCGGCGACCACGCCTGCGGTCTCACGCTCGTCGAGCCGCCACCCGAAGTTGTTGCATCCCAGCCCGACGACCGAGACCGAGAGCGAGCCGATCTTCCTGTACTCCATCTCTACCTCCCCTCCGCGAGGGCGGAGATCCTCTCCCGGGCCCCCGGGCCGTAGACTCCGCCGTGGTAGCAGATCACGTACTCCACATCGCAGGGCGCGAGCTTCGCGAGGGATGCCAGCGCCCGCTCCATGTCCGGGGTCGCGCCTTCGGCCGGACCGACGAGCTCGCCGTCCTCGACGTTGAGCTCGTCGCCGGAGATAAGGACCCGCGCACCCTCCAGGAAGAGGCTGATGTGCCCCGGGGTGTGGCCGGGGGTGTGGATGACCCTTATCCCGCCGTGGACCGGCAGCACCTCCCCGTCGGAGAGGGTGCGGGTGAGCCTGGCGGAGGGCGGGCTGGCAAGAAGGCTCTCCATACGCCGCCGCTCATCGCCGGGGAGCGAGGAGACCATCCGCGCCAACCGCTCGGGGCTGAGCTTTATCGGGGTGCGCTCGCCCTCGATGTACGGCCGGTCGTCCTCGTGCGCCAGGACCTCGACGTCTCCCTCGAGCGCCCCGACGACTTCCGGGAGAGCCCCGATGTGGTCTATGTCCTGGTGGGTTAGGACGACGCGCCGGATATCCCCGAAGTCCGCGCCGGCCGCCGCGACTTCCCGCCTCAGATCGTCGAGCTGTCCGGGGAGCCCTGCGTCCACGAGCGTCGCGCCCTCGGCCCCGGCGATGAGGACCGGGTGGATCACGCGGCTGCGTCCCGAGAGGTTCATCTCGAGCTCGAGCGCGAAGACGCCGTCTGCAACCTGCTTCACGAAATACCCCCTCTCGAAAGATCCCGTTCCAAAATATCCGGAGACGATTATATCCCCGGCTCCTCCGGCATCCTGTGCACCTGGATCCGGACCTCCCCCTCCCCGTACTCCCGGCAGCGGGCCCGCACCCTCACCACCCCCTCCCCGCCGCGCACCCCCCGCACCCAGACCGCGCCGGCCCCGCCCGCCTCTCCGAGGTCGAAGGGGTTCTCCCCTATGATCTCACCGGGTCCCTCCAGATCCAACACGACCTCTCCCGCGGCGCGGGGACGCGCGTTCCCGTAGCGGTCGGTGATGCAGAAGACGACCCTTGTTGCGTCCGAGCCGTCGCCGGATATCCCGGCGTCATCGGAGGAGACGGTGAGCCGGTCCTGCTCCTCGTCCGCCGAGAACACCCTGGAGGCGACCTTCCTCGCCCCCACGTAGCCGTCTATCTCGAGCTCAGGCCTGCTCCCCCGTACGACCCTGAGGTCGGCGAAGAAGGGCGGGTGGGGCAGGTTGCCGTAGCGGCTGCGGTCGGGGAACAGGGTGGAATGGTGCTCCCCGTCCATATAGACCTCGAGGCGCTCGCAGTTCGAGAAGATCGGGGCCTCCCCGCCCGGCCCGTCCGGCGTCTCCGGCCCGAAGTACCAGTAGAAGGCGGGCTCTATGACCGGCCCTTCGGCGATGTCCCTCTGCGCGCGGTAGAAGGCGGCGCCCGGTTTGGGGATCCGGAAGACGTCGCAGACCCCGGGGCTCTTGACGTCCCGGGAGGAGTCGACCGGGGAGTTGTAGTCGAAGGCGCACCAGCCGAGCACCCCGGCGATGCGCCGGTCGCCCGCGGCCGCCTCGTGGGCCCGCGCGTGGCGCATCGCCTGCAGGGTCTGCACCCGGGGTGGGTCGGTGCGCCGGTAGTGGCGGCGGAACCCCCGCAGCTTCCCGGGCGCCTTCTGCCCCACGGCCTCGGAGACGAGGTAGAGCGGTCTGTGGGGCGGTCCCGGCGGGAAGCTGTAGTCGTTGTGTCCGAAGACGTCCTGACGCAGGGGATGGCTTCTCCTGTGGTACGCGCCGGCGGTCTGGCGGGTGCCGTCGAGACCGTGGGCGAGGCGGTTGAGCGAGGCGAAGAAGCCGGGGTGGTCGCGGTCGGATTCGTTCACCCTCACGCCCCACACGACGACCGAAGGGCGGTTGCGGTCGCGCAGGATCATACGCCGCACGCCCTCCGCCGCCGCCGCCCGCCACCTCCTTCCGCCGACGTGGTGCCAGCCGGGCATCTCCTCCCAGACCAGGAGCCCGAGCTCGTCGCAGGCGTCGAGGAAGGCCTCCGACTGCGGATAGTGCGAGCAGCGGACCATGTTGCAGCCAAGCTCTCTTTTGAGGATCTCGGCGTCTTTGCGCTGGATTCGCGCGGGCATCGCCCCGCCGACGTGGGGGAAGAGCTCGTGCCGGTTGAGACCTCTTATCTGAAGACGCCGGCCGTTGAGGAAGAAGCCCTCCGGCGTGAAACGCGCCTCCCTGAAGCCCGTGCGCACCCTCCTGCGATGGACCTCGAGCCCCCTACGCATGAGACGCGCCTCGACCTCGTAGAGCCTCGGATGCTCGACGTCCCACCGCTCCACCTCCCCGACCCCGCAGAGCGGGATGCGTACGGTCCCGCGGGCGACGCCCCCGCGACCCTCCGCAACGACGCACCCGCCGTCGAGCAGGAGGACACGGACCGAGAGGCCTTCCTCCGGCGGCCCGTCGAGCGAGAGCAGCGCCTCCACCACCCCCCTCTGCCCCACCCGTACGAACACGTCTGAGACGAACGTATCGGGCACCACCTCGAGCGAGACGCCCCGGTGTATCCCGCCGAAGGTGTCGAAATCGAGAGCCCTCCCGCCGAAGGGAGGGACGTCCCGCAGGCTCCGCCGGGTGTCGAGCACGACCGAGAGCAGGTTGTCCTCCTCCGGAACGAGGTGCCCGGTGAGCTCGAAGCAGAACGGGGTGTAGCCGCCCCTGTTCTCGCCGAGCAGCGTACCGTTGATATAAACCTTCGATACACACATCGCTCCCTCGAAGCTGACGAAGGCGCGCTTCCCGGTCCAGACCGCCGGTGGGGTCAAGTGCCGGCGGTAGATCCAGACCCCCTCGTAGCGGGAGCGGTCCACGTCGTGCCAGGGGAGGCGGGCGACGGAGTGGGGGAGCGTGACGGGCTCGAAGCCGGAATCGTCGAAGCCGGGCAGGTGGGCCCCTTCTCTCATCCGCCCGCCGAAGAGCCAGCCGCCGTCGAGCGGGATCACGCCCGGCGGCGGCGCTGGAGGAGCAGGGTGGTGACGCTGCGGGGGGAAAGGGCGGCGACGAGCAGGTCGCGGTGCACCGACGGCGGGGCCACCGGCTCGAGGTTGCGGCTCTCGCTCGTCTCGTAGGCGGCGGTAGGATGAAGGTGCGGCTCTGGGAGGCGCAGGCGCAGGGTGCGAGGTGAGCGGGAGTCGTTCGTGGCGACGATCTGCCACCCGCCACCGCCCGAGAAAGCCAGCACCTTGAGGCCCGCGGGAGCGCCGAGCACGTCGTGGCGCAGGTATCCGGGGCGGACGAAGCGGCTGAAGTTACCCATGACCCAGTAGCGCTTGGTCAGGTAGAGCTGCTGGTTGCCGTTCTCCCGGTAGTCCGGGTCGTAGTAGATGAGGCCCTTGTCGTAGCCGAGGTAGTTCATACGGTAGGGACAGGAGGGGTCTTTCATCGGGTCACAGCCGAGGGCAGAAGAGAGCGCCACCCACCAGTGCCAGGCCGCGTCGTTCGCCTGGGTGAGGTCCTGATGAATCGCGCCGGCCATCCACAGCGCATTGGTCATCGTCGGGTCGTACTGCCTGCCATAGGTCTTCGTCCGGCTGTCCCAGCAGCTGATCTCGGTCATCCACAGCGGGCGGTCGAAGAACTCCCCGACGAGCCGCCGGGCCCGCCGGAGCGTCGCGTCGTCCGGGTAGTCGTACGTGTGGTGGGCGAGGGCTGCGACCTGCTCCGCCGCTGCCGGGACGTTCATCCAGGCCGGGACCTCGGGGATGAACTGGCTGCCCACCTGGCTCGACTCGTCGGCGACGACGCGCGAGTGCGGGGCGCGGCGGGCGAGCTCCCGCCCCAGGTGCTCGACCAGTATCGCCCGCTGGATGATCGGGACGGCCATCCCCTCCTGCACCCCCCCGCCCCAGACGTAGTCCGGCTCGTTCATCGGGCTTATGTACGAGAGGGTTATACCCTCGCTCCGGAAATGCTCCGCCACGTCCGCCAGGTAGCGGGCGTAGTGCGGTTCGGCGCCGCGGATCAGGTACCCACCCGTGTTCAGGTGGTTGGTGATCCAGATCGCAGGGGCGCTGTTCGCGAAACCGACGATGATCGGGACCCCATGCCCGGCGGCGAGCTCCAGGAAGAGCCTTCCGCCCGGGTCGCGGCTCCAGTCGTAGACGCCGGGACGCACCAGGAAGGTCTGGGGTGCGTGCTCGGGGATCCTCACCCCCACCCCTCCTCCGCCGATGTTGTAGCGGTAGACGCTGAGCCCTATACCCTTCTCCCGGTCGAAGAGAAGCTCGCCCACCCTCCTCTGCACTCCGGGGTCGAAGTGGACGAGGTCGTTGGGCCACCAGGCCCCCGAGGCCCCGAAGCCCTGCATGATCTGGGAAGGGTCCTTCCTGACGGATGCCACAGAGGAACGGTCCTCCGATAGGAACCAGGGCTTCCTGCCGCCCGCGGCGATGGCCGCCGCGGCGGCTCCGGTCACCCCGAGCTTCAGGAGGTCCCTCCGACTGATCTTCTCTCCGAATCCCAAACGCATCTCACCCATCGAGCGCCGAAAAGCTTCTCAAAGAGCTTGCACCGGGCCGGTGCAAGAGGGTGCATAAGATGGTACGCTTCTGCGCCCGGCAAGGTTTTGTACCGTGGGATCCCTGCGGTGGCCGGTAGAACGATGACCACCATCGGCGGCCTCCCAACCCTGCACTTCAGGGTACGGCCGCAGGATCTCGAACACCACTCTCAAGCCCCCCTCCTCTACTCGTCCCTGAGGTTCAGGTACTCGTCGACCCGGAACCTGAACCCTGTGCCGTGGCGCCCTCCGGAGGAATCCTCCGCCACGAACCGCAGGCGCGGTCTCCCGCCGTAGCCCGCGTCCCGCAGCGTGCGGGCGAGCGTCTTCGCCCGCACCCAGAACCTAACCGACTCTCCGGGTGAGAGCGTGCACGGCAGGCTGCGCTCCCCCTCGAACCCCTCGCCGAAGAACACCCCGGAGCCGTCCGCAGGCTCCACCCCGATGCGCCGCACCTCGGCAGCAACCTCACCCGTGTTGGCGACCTCGAAGAAGGCGTACAGCGGCGAGATCTCCTGTTCGTCGGGGAGGGTGAAGGCGCCGGGCGAGTAGCCCAGAGAGAGCTGCACTCCTCCCCCGCGCCTTCGGAAAAGGAACCTCATACGGGCAAGGATAACACCCGCTCAGCCGCCCAGCGCATCCCGGATTATCCGGTCGTGGTCGAAGGCGAGCTCGACGACGGCGGGGTCCAGAAGCAGCGCCTCCGAGGCGTCGTCGGAGCCCCGGGGCTCGGCGTCGCCGCCCACGGGATGGGCCAGAAACGCCACCGAGACGTTGTGGCCCCGTGGGTCCCGGGCCGGTTCGGAATAGACCCCGACGAGCCGCTCCAGCTCGACTTCGAGCCCGGTCTCCTCCCGGACCTCGCGGCGGGCGGCCTGCTCGACCGTCTCGCCGACGTCCACGAACCCACCCGGCAGCGCCCAGCGGCCTCTGAAAGGTTCGTTGGCCCGGCGGATCAGGACGACCCTGCCGTCCCGGTCCGGGATCACGACGTCCACCGTGAGCTTCGGTGTCTCTGGTGCGGGCATATCCGGCAAACCTCCTCTCGAAACGACACCGCGCTCTCTTTACCCGTACGCGCGGTCCTCAACCCCGTCCCTCGGGGATCAGAGCGGCGAGCCCGGCCCCGAGCAGGCACAGAACGGCCGAGACGGCGAAAGCAACTGCGAACGCCACCTGTGCCGGTCCTCCGGAGGTGGTGAACGTGGCGAGGAGCACCGCCCCGACCTGCCCGCCGATGCCACCCCCGACCCGGCGCAGGACGCTGTTCAACGCGTTCGATATGCCCGTGTCGCGCACGCTCACGGCGCGGGTGACGAGGTTTCCGCCGGAGCTCACGCCGAAGCCCATCCCGAACCCGAGCAGGAACATCTCCGGCCCGATCTGCCAGGGCTCTTCGTGCCAGACGGCGAGCAACGCGGTCCCAGCGGCGGCGAGCAGCATCCCGCCGGCGAAGGTCCACTTCGATCGCAACCGGCGGCCGATGGCTCCCGAGAGAGGGCCAGCGGCGAGCTGCCCCAGGGCGCCCGGCACCAGGAAGAGCCCTGCTCCGGCGGCCCCGTGCGCGGACTCTACGAGCTGGGGGATCAAAAAATAGCTGCCGAAGAGCGCGTACCCCAACGTCATGGTGGCCAGGTTCGTGCGGAGCACCGCCGGCGCTCCGAAGACGTGCAGGTCTATCAGCGGGTTCTCGGTCCGCAGCTCGCGCACCACCCATCCGGCGAGCAGCGCGCAGGCGAGAACGAAGAGCCCCACGACCACCCCGGAGGTCCAGCCCAAAGAGACCCCTTCGGTCAACGCCAGGAGCAGCGCGGCGAGCGACCCGCCGAAGAGGACTCCTCCGGCGACGTCCAGCCGGCCCTCTCTTCCTCGCCGGGAAGAAGGCGGGACGAAGAGGGCGACGAGCGTCATCCCGGCAAAGATGGCCACCCCTCCGACGGCGAAGATCAGCCGCCAGGAAGCAAACCCGGCGATGAGGCCGCCGAGGCCGAGGCCGAGGGCGGTCCCGATCCCGAACCCCCCGGTCAGCGCCCCGATCGCCGTGCCCAGGCGGTCCGCGGGCAGCACATCGCGCACCAGAGCGAAGGTCAGGGGGAAGACCGCTCCACCTATCCCCTGCAACCCGCGGAAGAAGACGAGGACGGCGATGTCCGGCGAGAGCGCCGCGCCCACCGATCCCACCAGAAAGACCCCCAGCGCCCACAGGAGCATCCGCCTGCGCCCGCGACGGTCGCCGAGCCTGCCCACGAAAGGCGTGGCGGCGGAGGAGACGATCAGGTACCCCGAGAGCAGCCACGCGCTCCACTCGGGGGTGGAGCCGAAGTCCCGCTCGATGGTCGGGATGGCCGGGATCACCGCCGTCTGCTGGAAGGCGAAGGCGATGTCCGCGACGAGGAGCGCGACGAAGACGGCCCGGTAGCCACGTGGGCCGTCTTCGTGTTTCGTTCGAGGTCTCTCGTTCAAGCCATGGACTCCTGATGGATCTCGCAAACCGGCAACAAGCCCTCTTGGTGATGTTCTAGCACCACGCACGCCGCCCGGCCTCCACGAGGCGTTATCCTTTGTGTGTATGGTGCGGGAGAGGAAGACATGAAGATCCTTGCGGTCAGCGACGAGGTGGAGCGGGTGCTCTACGGGCCCGCGCTCGAGTCCTACGCCGGGGGGGTGGAGGCGGTCGTCTCCTGCGGAGACCTCCCCTTCGACTACCTCGAGTACCTCGTCACGGTCCTCGGCGTGCCCCTCTTCTACGTCCTCGGCAACCACGATCCCGCTCCTGAGAACGGGAAGCACCCCGGCGGGTGCACCCCACTCGACGGGCGCATCGAGGAGCTCGGCGGGCACGCCCTCGCCGGCCTCTCGGGCTCCCACCTCTACTCGGACGGTCCCAACCAGTACACCGAGCGCCAGATGCGCCGCCGCGCCCGACGCCTCTCTTCACACATAAGGAGGCGCACGCTGTTCGGCAGACCCGCCCCCGACATCTTCGTCTCCCACGCGCCGCCCTTCGGCCTCGGAGACAGGGAGGACGTCTGCCACACCGGCTTCGAATCGTACCTCAAGCTCATAGACCGGCACCACCCGTCCCTCTGGCTGCACGGCCACGTCCACCTCTACGGCCCGGAGCCGGAGCGTGTAACGAAGAGGGGCTCGACCAGGGTGGTGAACGTCTTCGGACACCGCATCCTCGAAGTTTGAGATACGCATCATGAACCACCTTGTAACCGGTGCCGGCCCGGTATAAATTCTCGTTCGTGGCCAGCGATCTCATCGGCTCCGGAGCCCAGGCAGACCGGGACTTCAGCGTGGCGCGCAGGAAGGCCTTCCTGCGCAGGCTAGGTGCCTTCCTGCGCAACGACCCGGCCTCGAACCAGCTGCTCTCCTTCGAGGAGGTAAAAAAAGCGCTCGGGGCCGTCGAGCAGGTCTACCTCGGGATGCGGGTCGTCCCGGTCGACAAGATCGTCGGCAGCGTCGGGCGCCACCGCGACTTCGACCGGGCCTTCCTGCCATCCAAACGCGACCTCGGGGTGCGCTGGAAGAGGATCGACCAGCTCATGCACCGCGCGGAGGAGCTGCCCCCCATAAGCCTCTACAAGATCGGGGACGCCTACTTCGTGCAGGACGGCAACCACCGGGTCTCGGTCGCCCGCATGCAGGGGGTCGAGATGATCGACGCCGAGGTGACCGAGCTGCGCACCCGCGTCCCTATAGACGCGAGCATCACCCCCGCGGAGCTTTTGCACAAGCTCGAGCAGCGCAGGTTGCTCGAACGCCTCCCGATGGACCGTGTCCTGCCGGAGATAGAGGTGCGCTTCTCGGACGTCGGGGACTACCGGAGGCTGGCCTCCTACATCGAGGCCCACGGCTTCAGGCTCTCCCAGCTCTGGCGCCGCTACGTCTCTCCCGAGGAGGTCCTGCGCGACTGGTACGAGTACTCCTACCGCCCGATAGTCGAGATGATCCGGGAGGAGAGGGTGCTAGACGCCTTCCCCGGCCGCACCGAGCTCGACCTCTACCTCTGGATCGTCGAGCACCGGGAGCGGCTCGCGCTCGAG
Organism: Rubrobacter sp. M3-4; assembly: GCF_059772285.1. Classification (NCBI taxonomy): domain Bacteria; kingdom Bacillati; phylum Actinomycetota; class Rubrobacteria; order Rubrobacterales; family Rubrobacteraceae; genus Rubrobacter; species Rubrobacter sp. M3-4. The sequence continues at coordinate 2,808 of NZ_JCBAJP010000021.1, read as the reverse complement.
ACCCGCGACGACTCGGTGAGCCCCTCCGACGCGAAGGAGGATCTCCTCCGCCGCGAGCGCAGGACCCTCCGCCTGCCCCTGCTGCACCGGGACGGCGACCACTGAGGTGAACCTTCGCAGGGAGGGCGGAGCTTGCACCAGGACGCTGATGCGATAGTCGTCGGGGCGGGGCTCGCGGGGCTGGTCGCCGCCTGCGAGCTCGCCGGGGCCGGAAGGCGCGTGATCCTGCTCGACCAGGAACCCGAACGGTCGCTCGGCGGGCAGGCGTACTGGTCCTTCGGCGGGCTCTTCCTCGTCGACTCCCCCGAGCAGCGGCGGTTCGGGATAAGGGACTCGGTGGAGCTCGCGCTCCAGGACTGGATGGGAACCGCTGGCTTCGACCGCGAGGAGGACCGCTGGGCGCGCCGGTGGGCCGAGGCCTACGTGGAGTTCGCCGCGGGCGAGAAGCGCTCCTGGCTCCGGAGCCTCGGGGTCGGCTTCTTCCCGATAGTCGGCTGGGCCGAGCGCGGGGGCCGGGGGGCCTCCGGGCCGGGAAACTCGGTCCCGAGGTTCCACATCGTGTGGGGCACAGGCCCCGGTCTCCTCGAACCCTTCGTCGAGAGGCTCCGCGCGGCCGAGAGGCGGGGCAGGGTCTCGCTCCGCTTCAGACACCGGGTCACGGCGCTCGAGGCGGAGGGCGGACACGTCTGCGGCGTGCACGGTGAGATCCTCGAACCTGGCGGCGCGGAGCGCGGGAGAGCGAGCTCGCGCCGGGTGGTCGGGGAGTTCTCGCTCCGGGCTCAGGCCGTCATCGTCGCCTCCGGCGGGCTCGGCGGCAACCACGGGCTGGTGCGCAGAAACTGGCCCGGATGGCTCGGACGACCACCGCGACGGATGCTCTGCGGGGTTCCGGCCCACGTCGACGGCGGGATGCTCGAGGTCGCGGCGAGAGCCGGGGCCCACCTCACGAACCTCGACCGCATGTGGCACTACACCGAGGGGATCGAGTACCCGGACCCGATCTGGGAGAACCACGGCATACGCATCCTCCCCGGCCCCTCCTCGCTGTGGCTCGACGCCCGCGGCCGCCGGCTGCCGCCCCCCCTCTTCCCCGGCTTCGACACCCTGGGCACCCTCCGGCACATCCTGCAGACCGGATACGACCACACCTGGTTCGTGCTCACGCGCCGGATACTCGAGAAGGAGTTCGCCCTCTCCGGCTCGGACCAGAACCCGGACCTAACCGCAAGGAGCGTCCCCCGGGTGCTCGGGCGGCTGCTTCCGGGCGCGCCGGCCCCGGTAAAGGGGTTCGTGCGCGCGGGCCGGGACTTCGTCACCGCCCGCACCGTCCCCGAGCTCGCGCGGAGGATGAACGCCCTCACAGGCGGCGACCCACCCCTCGATCCGGCGCTGCTGAAGGAGGAGATCGTCGCCCGCGACCGCGAGCTCGCGAACCCGTTCGGCAAGGACCTGCAGGTGGCGGCGATCCGGGAGGCCCGCCGCTACGCGGGCGACAGGCTCATCCGGGCCGCAAGGCCCCACCGGTTGCTCGATCCCGGCGCCGGTCCGCTCGTCGCGGTGCGGCTGCGCATCCTGACCCGCAAGACCCTCGGCGGCATACAGACCGACCTCTCCTCGCGGGCGCTCGGGGCCGACGGCACACCCATCCCGGGCCTCTACGCCGCCGGGGAGGCGGCAGGCTTCGGGGGTGGGGGGATGCACGGCTACCGCTCGCTCGAGGGGACCTTCCTGGGCGGATGCCTGTTCTCCGGCAGGGCGGCCGGACGGGCCGCCGCTTCGGACATCCTGTAGGAGCTCAGCCGGCCGGGAAGATCTCCTTGACACCCACGATGTGGTACCAGCCCGCCGGGATCCTGTCGTAGCGCACCACCGTGCCGGGCTCGGGCGCGTGGATCATGCGCCCGTCGCCGGTGAGGATCCCGACGTGGGTTATCCCGGGCCCGTAGCCGCTGGCGTACCCGAAGACGAGGTAGCCCCGCTTGAGGTCGGTGCGCGGGACTTTCTTTCCCACCGGGCTGTCGTACTGCTGGGCCGCGTTGTGCGGCAGGCTCACGCCGAGCTGCCCGAAGACCCGCATCGTGAGCCCCGAGCAGTCGACGCCGTCGCGCGAGGCCCCACCGTAGCGGTAGGGCACTCCGAGCCAGCTCCTGGCCACCCGCAGCACGTCCGCCCCGGTGTACCCGCTCTGACGGTTGCGGACGTAGCGCACGACCTTGACCGCATCCGCGATGATGTACCCCTGAGAGCTCGACTGGCGGGTGATCCTCACCCGCCACTGGTCGCCGGCCCCGAGCCGGAATACCCCGAGACGAACCCACCTTCCACCGTTCCTGCGCTGGTCGACGTGCATCCAACGCCAGCCGGAGGTCGTCCTGACCCCGACGCGCACACGACCGTTGTAGCCCTGGTTGGCCGGCCAGCGGGCGTAGACCACGTAGCGCGCCGTCCGCGGGACCCGAACTTTGAACGAGGCCGGGTCCTGCTTTCCGGCCGGTTTCGCGAAGCGGTAGTTTCTGCCGTACTTCTGGTCGCTCCAGTGGCTGTAACCCCACGCCCGGGAAGCGGAGAACCTCCCCTTGGTGGCGTTGTCGACCACCTGCGTGTAGGGCGCGGCCCCGGCCACGGGTACGAAGGCCAGATAAGCGAGAACCGCCGCCGCGAGGGCGAGCGCGGCAGAGAGGTGTTTTGATCTCCGGTCCATTTCCCCCCTCCAAGTCCGGACAATCTTTTCGGGGCAGTATAGACGAAACGAGCGCAGCCCGCTGAAAGGGCGGGAGCTTTCGGGGAGCGGCTCCCGCCCTCTTGCAC